>SIAQ01000020.1 GCA_009697105.1 Gemmataceae bacterium
GCTTGCCGCCAAATCGAGCCGGCATTACAAGGCGTATGAAGGCATTCTCGCCGGCTATATCGCGCTGCGTCCAAACGACGGCTGGGCGCTTACCGAACAGCTCATCGCCGACCCGAAGACCGAATTCCTCGTGCGCTACGCCGCCATGCGAACGCTGCGGTTTTTCTATAACGCTCGGCCCGAAGAAACCGGTCCGCAAGTGATGCGCGGCTGGGCACTGGCGTTGAAGCAGCCGGACGTCGCCGATGTCGCGATCAACGACCTGCGGAAATTCAAACGCTGGGAATACACGAAACAGGTGCTTGCACTTTACGACCAACCCGGAGCGCAGTCGCCCATCGTGCGAGGCAGCATCGAACGCTACGCCATCGCGTGTCCATCCGCCGAGGCGAGGCCGCTCGTCGAAGAGTTGCGCAAAAAGAACCCGGAGCTTGTCAAAGAACTCGAAGCGGATTTGAAGTAGCATCGGTTTACGTTTAGCGCTCGCTGGACACTTGCCAGCTCGGAATCCAACGAGCGCTAAACGTAAACAATCGACTTATTATCGAATACATCTCGCAAATAAAACTATCGGTAGGAATCCATAATGCACCTGTCTCTGCAATCAACTCCACTGCATGAAATCGCTGCCGATTGGCTTGTGGTTGGCGTCTGGGAAAAAGATACGCTCTCGGAATCGGTTGCTCAGCTCGATGCCAAACTCGGCAGCCTCATCGCGCGACTTCGTGAGCAAGGCGACATCGTGGGAAAGGCCAAGGAGCTCACGCCGATCTATCAACCGACCGGCATCGCGGCAAAACGGCTTCTCGTCGTTGGCCTGGGGCCGCGCGATAAGGCCGATTTCGCGGGCGTCCTCGGCGCCTTTGCTGTGATGGCGAAGTCGCTGTCCGCCAAGGCCTGTCCGCGTTTGGCGATTGCGCTGCCACAGGGATCGTCGCTTTCCGATGAAGCGGTGGTACAGGCGAGCGTGCACGGGCTTTTTCAGGGAACCAGCACGGCGGGATTGCGCAAGAGCAAGACCGAACGAACGCCGCCTGATGCGATCACCTTGCTGGCATCCAGTGCAAGCGGATCGCTGCATACAAGCCTTCGCCGCGCGGAGATCGAGGGCCGAGCTGCAAACCTGACACGCGAACTGGTCAATATGCCGCCGTGCGACATGTATCCCGAGTCGTTCGCCGAGCGTGCATCGACTATCGCGAACCAGGTTGGACTGACGGTGCGTGTGCTCGACGAATCACAGCTGCTGGCCGAACGCATGAACGCATTGCTCGCGGTGGCATGCGGGTCGGATCGTCCGCCGCGACTGGTGACACTCGAACATCGCCTGGGTGGTGCGAAGCCGACGCTCGCCCTGGTCGGCAAAGGCGTGACGTTCGACAGCGGCGGGTTGTCGCTGAAGAGCACCGAGCACATGATCGACATGAAGTGCGACATGGCCGGCGCCGCCACCGTCCTTGGCGCCATGCAAGCGATCGCCGAGCTGAAGCTGCCCGTCAACGTCATCGGCATCATGGCGTTGGTCGAAAACATGCCAAGCGGCAAGGCGATGAAGCTCGGCGATGTGTTGAAGACGCGCAACGGCAAGACGATCGAGGTGCTCAACACCGACGCGGAAGGCCGACTGATTCTCGCCGATGCGCTGGCCTACGCCGTCGATCTCAAGGCCGCGAATATTGTCGATTTGGCCACGCTGACCGGCGCCTGTTTGGTTGCCCTCGGTTCCGATGTGGCGGGCCTGATGACGAACAATGCTGGCTGGGGCGCGAAGGTCTTGGCGGCGGGTGAAGCGGTCGGCGAAAGGGCCTGGCAGTTGCCGATGTTTCCACAGTATCGCGAGATGATCAAGAGCGACGTCGCCGACATGCGAAACACCGGCGGGTCGCGCTATGCCGGGGCGATCTCGGCGGCGAAGCTGCTCGAAGAGTTCGTCGCCGACGTGCCGTGGGTGCATCTCGACATCGCTGGACCCGCATGGGCGGAACGCGAAAACGCCACGCGCGAATCCGGCGGCACGGGCAGCTTCGTGCGAACGTTGGTGGAACTGGCACGGACGTATTGAACCTCATTCGCCGCTTAATCCACCGCAAGCCCGCGGGCGACGCAGGAGCCTGCGGGCTTGGCGTGATTTCACAATCACTTCAATTGCGATGTCAGCACGGTCCAGATATCGAGGCCGCCTTTGCCTCCGGGGCGATCGGAAACGAAGAACAACCGCGTGCCGTCGATCGTCAACGCCGGTTGCATGTCGGCATTCTTGCTTTCGGGATGATTGAGGCTCACGACCGGTTCCGGCTGCGACCAGGCGTCGGTGACCTTGGCCCGCTTGCTGCGAAAGATGCCGAGTTTGCCGTTATCCAATGGTCCCTGCAAATACATGATCAGCGCGCTGCCGGCGACAGTTGCGCGATGAAAGCCCGATGGAAAGCCGACTTCTTTGGCTTTGCCGATCGGCCCCGGCGTAGGCCCGTTGGCACCGAAGAGCTTCCAACCCTGCTTGGTTCGGCGACTGAAGTAAAACTCCTTGCCGCCGGGCGTGATCCACGGATAGAGTTCCGCCGCAGGTGAATTGATATCGCCAGCCACGAAGATTGGTTTTTGAAACCCGATCTGCATGGCGATGTCGAAATTCTTCAGCTTGGCGAACTTGTCGTCGGTGATTTCGTTCGTCGAAAAGTAGTATTTATCCCTGTGCATGAACGGTGCACGCTCGTCGGCGCCTTTGTCATAGATGAACGGTTGGCCGGCGCCATATCCGACACCAGTGGCCAGCTTCTTCGACTTGTAAATATCATAACTGCCCTTTGCATTGGAAGCGTATAGCAGCACCGAGCCATCAGGCGTCGGACTGGGGTCTTCCTCGTCGTCGGCGGTGTTGAGCTTGTCGAGGTTGATCGCCCTGGCGAGCACGACTTTCTCGCTGGCATCAATTTCGTGAAGGCCAAGGAATGTCAGCGTGATGATGCAAAAACTCGCGAAAACACCTGCATATTTCATTGGGTGTGAATCCTTCTCAAGTTGTCAGTTGTCAATTATCAGTTCTTCATAATGCTGCACGCGAGTGAGTTTGATTGATCCGAGCCTGAGCGCCAGCGAAGGGCATAGCTCGGCCCTTCGCTGGCGCTCAGGCTCGGACACCTGACACCTGACAACTGAGATTTTATTGACGCCGCGAGAAGTGATTTTGTTCCGCCATCCGTAGACCGCATTCGCTATGGGTTGGTGGCCACGGTCGATTCGGCAGGCTGATAAGAAAACAGTCGCTCGCATGTCGCGTGATCCAATTCGCGATTGATGCTTGGCTCCAGAAACTCGACACGCAGGGAGGTTTGCGTTGATTGGTTCATTTCCACCGTCAGCCATTCGATGCGGATGGGCCAAAGGGTATTGGCGTGAAGGTACACCTGGCAATAGCGAGGAGCACCAATCGCAAGCAGGTCGGGCGTCTGCGCTTTGTCGGGGAGAGTCACTTTGACGCGAATCACGGGTTCGTCGCTCAGCATTCCTGTCGCTAGCGTAGCGTTTACTAGGTGCGGCTGAATCTTTCGCAGCATCGCCACGGGGCCATCGCAACCAAGCCCGGCGAGGGAGTCTCGCTTGCCTGCATCGATTCCAGGCAACGGGTCAACGTCGGTCTTCGGTTGACAGCCGGGGATTTCACGCACCCGCGCAGCCACACGGCCATCGCTGACGACGAGTATCGTGCCGGCGCCTATCGTCATTTCGAGCCGGGCACAATATTGCGGACCACGATGGAGCGTGCCCTCGGCGACAAAGCTCGACTGCGGCGTTTGCATCGTTTGGCGGATTTGCGTTTTTAGCCAGCGAACCTTGCTTGGACAAAGTGTCGCCAGCGATTTGGAAACGAGTTCGCCGGCGTTGACGCTGTCGCCAACGATGGACGGGTCAAGCGAGATCGTCTGCGCAACAAAAGTGGAGGCGGCGTTTTCGGAAGGTCGGGCGAGAGGGCCGGGCCAGGCACCAGTGAGAAATACGGTGCCGCCGAGAGCAAGGGCGATTACACAAAATACGCGAGAGGTCATGTTAAAATTTTCCGGTTTTGACGAAAGTTCCGGTCGTGTGATTGTCGAAGTTTACCTTAGCTATAATTCCGTCGCGCCCGAGGGTCTTTCCATGAAACCGTTGAGCACTGGATCGCTGTTGTTACTGGTCGGCCTCTGTGGCTGCGTCAATATGGACAGCAGCGCTCCCGAAACAGGCGGAGTTAGGCCCAACTACGGCAGAGTGCCCCCGCCGCCGATGGTTCCCGGCGTGAAAGGCCCGCAAGGCGAAGGCATTGCGATGGCTGCACCGTATAACATGGGGCGTCCGCCAAGTCAACAGGCAGCGACGGCGATGATGCGTAATCACATTTCAATGGACATGGTCCAGATGCATCAGCCCGGTATGCAGATGGGCGGCCCGCCAGGAATGGGGCTGCCACCAGGGATGCAGCCAAAATACATGCTGTCGCCTCTGGGTGTTCCCGGCATGCCCGGCATGCCTGGCGGTATGCCAGGAATGCCGGGACCAGGCGGAATGCCCGGTGGGATGGCCGGGCCCGGTGCGATGCCTGGTGGGATGCCCGGTATGGGTGGTATGCCGGGCGGGATGCCAGGCGGGATGCCTGGCGGCCCGAATCTGCTCATGACGAGCCTGAACTCGCCGCCGGGTGGTGGCGTGGTGCAAGCGCATATCCCGCCGGGCATGCCCACACAAGGCGGCGTCGTGCCTGCTCAGTTCGCGAATAGTTCACCCGTTGGCTCAATGTTTCCCGCGCAACGCACGCAGGTGTTTTTCACGAAACCCGCAGGCATGAAAATTTTCTGGTTCTCGCAAGGTCCCGATGGCAAGCCGAGCTACTCGACGACGCCACTGGAAACGCCCGGTCGCTATAACTTCGCTCAGGGTGCGATCTATCGATTGAAGCTGACGCATATCCCCGGTCGGCCGGCATTGGAGCTTTATCCGACACTCGAGGTCGTACCGACGAGTCCGAAGACGAACGAATTTCTGGCGCACAACAGCGTGCCGATGGAGTTCACTGAGGACGACTTCAAGCAGGTCGTCGACCGCAACTACATCGTGAAAGTGATCTACCTGCCCGATCCGCAGTTTCAGGAAGGCGCCGGCGTCGGGCCGGATGAGATCGTTTCGACGCGTCTCGAACCGGGCCAGGACCCGATTCAAGAAGCGCTGCGTCGTGGCAGCATCCTGTTGGTATTGCGTATTGGCAACATCGATCAGGGCCTGCATCATTCGCCGGGCATGGCCTCGCCAGGCCCGAACGGCGGCGGCGGTGTGCTGGGCGGAATTCCAGGTGGCGGGCAGATGAAGAAGCCGGGCTTTGGCGTGCCGCCGTTGTTTCAGGTTCCGACCGACACAACGCCGATCGCGCCGGGGTTTGGCACAAATCCGAAGGGTGGCAATCTTGCACCGAACCCAGGACTCAACCTTCCCGACGTACCGAGTCCGCTCGGCAACAAGAATGGCGCGAACAATCCGGGCAACAAGCTTGTGATACCACCGCTGCCCAATGTGCCGGAAGGCACGCTGCCGACGCCGCGAGTTCTCCCGAAGGACCCGGTGAACATCGAGCCGAAGCTACTGATGCTGCCGTTGCTGCCGGAACGCAAGGATCCGGTGAACATCGAGCCAAAGCTACCGGACGTGCCGATAGTTCCGCAGTTACCGACGAAACCGGAGGTAAAGGAAGGCGTCACGCCGCTGGTGCCAAGCATCACGATCCCGGGATTGCCGATGGAAAACAAAGGCACGACACCGTTCTCGCCGAAGACGCCAGCTGTGCCCTCGATCAACGCTCCATCATTACTGCCGTTGCCGGGCGAATTTGAAGGTGGCGCTGGTGTTGGCGTAGAGTCGAAGAACGCCCCACTGATTTCGCTTCCGCCGCTGACACCGTTAGACGCTGGCGGTCTGGATCGTTCGGACCTGCCGCCGATCCCGACGGTGCCGTTTGGGGCAGGCAAGAAGTAGCGGCATCCTCCATGGTTGTGGAAACGGAAGCCCAAGGGTGAGGTACTCCGAACCCTTGGGATATCGCGATCCCAGAGGTTCGGAGTACCTCACCGCTGGGCTTACCTAATACCATCCATCCCGGAGCCGATCATGCAGTTCTCGATTCGTGAACTTACCCTGCTGACCGTCTCCACTTTGACGCTCATCATCCTCGCCGCTTCGGCATCGGCACAGTTTCCGTACCACCCTGCCCTGCCGGCTCCACCGCCGCCTAGTCCGTTGATGTATCTGCGTTTCACGGGGCCGCCTGGGTCGAAGATCACGATCTACCGCGGCGCCGATCAAGGCCAGATATTTGAATTGCCCTGCGTGCTTGGCTTCCGTCCAGGGTACTCGTACCGATTCGCGGTTTCGGATTTGCCGAACCTGCCACGTCGCGTCTTTTACCCATCCCTCGAAGTGCGAGGCTCGTTGGCGCTGCTGCCGAAGATGCGCAATGCCGACTTCCCGGCTCACATCAACTTCACAGAGGATGAATTTGGCAAGACGATGCAGGGGATTTATGTGAAGAAAGTCGTCACGCTCGAACGCCCCGATCAAGCGTTGCCGATCGCGACCAAGCCCGATCAGCCCATCGAGATTCAGGTTGCGGGATCGCGCGATCCGGTCGTCGAAGCCGCCGAGCGAGGCCAACCGTTGGTGGTGTATCACGTCGGCCAGCGATTTATCACTCCGCAAGAGTTGAACGCGTTGGCCATTCCGGGCACGGTGCTGCTGCCCGGCGAGCGCGTCCTGGGTGCGCCGAGGCATCCGCCGTACCTGCTGTGGAACTGGTTTCCCGCGTACGATCCGTTGCACGGGCCGCGCCATCCGTCCGAATTCGTAACGCTCTACGACGGCGGCGACATCGGCATGCCGATCGGCATCAGTCGCGACCGCAAACTGAAGGGGTTAGATGCTACCGACACCGTTGGCGAGTATACCGACAGCCGTGGCGTGCCGCGTGTCGCCGTCTCGAACCGCGTCGGTCTCTGCGTGCCGCGCTTTATCCTCTTTCGCGGCGAGTATGCCCTGGGTGCGCAGGTTGCACGCCTTGGCCTGGAGAACAGACTTGCTGTCAATGCGCCTGCGTCCGCGGTCGGTTTGTCGGCGCTGATGGATCATGCACAACAACAACATTCCGAATCCGTGCGATCACAGCTCCGCCTGAGCGGCACGTTCCAATCGTTGGCGACCTCTGTAACCGGACGTGTGCAGGGACTAGAAATCAAATCGTCACTGAAGTACACAGCTACGGTTGACGCAATCAAGAACAAACCGCGCGAAGGCGCCGCCGATGAACCCGATGGTCCGCTCGTCATCTTCAAGTGGCCGGAGAAAAGCGGCGTGAATGTCGGCGAAGTTGTGACGTTTTTTCTCAAATATAGCAACTCCGGAGGACAACCGATCACCAACGTGGTTGTCTCCGACAGCCTCGGCGCACGCTTCGAGTACGTCAAAGGCAGCGCTCGCACGGATCGTGATGCGCTCTTCACCACGCAGCCAAACGAGGTCGCTTCGACCGTGTTGCGCTGGGAGTTTACCAGCCCGTTGCCGCCGCGCGAACACGGCCTGATCAGCTTCCAGGTGCGGGTGCGGTAACGTAATTATCAAACAAGGGAGAACTTAGCCACAGATGAAACACGTTTGTGGTTCCTATCCGTGTTTGATCCGTAACCAGGAAATATTCAACTCGACACGACGACCGCCGCGAGGTAGCAGCGCAGCTCGCAGAATACTTCGCCACAGCGTTCGCGCCAGTTCGCATCTTCCGATTTTCGGTGCGGCGAGCTCATAAGTACGGTGACGTGCAATAGGTTCGGCAGGGATGCGTTGTCACGGTGCAAATGCAGTTCGACATCGACGACAGTGCTTTTGCGGCCGATGCCCAGCCAAGAAAATACGCCTGCGCCTTCCTTGCCGCCGACACGCATTTTGATCTTCCCAGGCACACTTTCGAGGACCTCACCATTGTTGTCTTGAACAAATCCACGCAGTTTGAATGTGGCGATCGCATCGGGCATCCAGGCCTCGATCTCGTGAACAATTACCCCGGGACCGACGGTCGGCTTCGGAGCGGGGCCGAAGGCCGCCGGCACCAACTCCGGCGCCTCGTTCGATTGTGTCGCCGATACTTCCGGCTTGTCGCCCTGCATTTGCCGTCGATCGGCTTCGTGGTGAGCACGTTGAAAATCCTCCGCGAATGCGCGTGCACTGCTTGGTCGCTCGGCTGGGGTTTTCGCTAACGCTCGCATCACCACCGCTTCGACTTCGGCGGGCACCCAATCCGTCGCACCCGCTTCTGCAAGGGTCGGCGGCGGTTCGGTCGCGCTCGCGAATAGCACATCCATCGTTTCATCCCTAACAAACGGCCGGCGTCCCGTCAGCAATTCATAGGTAATTACACCGATGCTGTATATGTCGCACCGGTGGTCCGTTTCCTCGCCACGCACCTGCTCCGGCGAAATGTACCCCGGCGCTCCCACGGCAAAGTCCAACCCCGTCTGCGATTGCTTGTGCATCAGCGCCGGGCCGGTCCCGGAGTCGATGAGTTTCGCCAGACCGAAATCCATGACCTTGATCTTCTCATAAGGCGTTTCGGGATCGACAACCATTATGTTGGCAGGCTTGAGATCGCGATGAATCACACCCTCCTGGTGGGCCGCGAATAACGCCTCACACAGTTGGCCGATCAATCGAACTGCACGTGGCGCCGACATGCGACCCGTACGATGCAGCAAGGTGTCCAGGCTGATGCCGCGGACATATTCCATGACAATGCACGGCCCTTGCGGATCGTTAAGCGAGGCTTCAATTAGGGACACGATATACGGGTGCTGCAATCGGGCCATCAGGAACATTTCACGCTGAAAACGCTCGCGGAACTTTGGATCGTTGGCGATATGCTCGTGCATGACCTTGACGACGACCTGCCGGCCGAGATCGGTCTGCTTCGCAAGGTAAACCTTCCCCATGCCGCTCTCACCGAGAGGCTTTATTACGTCATATCGGCCTAAAAAAGTACGACCGGCCATAGTGGTCACTCGTGGTGTTTGCGAGCATACGGAGCCTGTTCCAAGGATAGGTCACAATTTGCAAACATGCTGTCGATTGAAACGGATATCGAAAAAACAGCGAGCGAAATGTATGGACAAAAAAACACTAATCAGCTCAAGCCGAGATGAGCGAGTATGAGCCGATAGACATCCGTTTGCTCGATTTGTTCAGGCGCTGGCCCAGTGCCGATCATCACCGGCTGATCGAGCGGCTCTTTCATGCGAAGCCCGTGGCTACCGCGCACAAGCGTCGCATCGAGCGGGATCACATCGACCAAAGTGCGCACGCCGAGCTTTTTCATGAGGATCTTCGCGATGGCCCGGCCTTTGCCCCACATCAATTGGGGATCGAAGAACAGTTCGCACGGATCGTAGCCTGGCTTGCGATGAATATCGACAGTGCGCGCATAGTCCGGGGCGAGGCGATCATTGAGCCAAAACGGATATGCGAACCACGAATCCGCCTTTGCCAAGGCGACGAAATCCCCTGCCCTGTCGTGGTCCAATCCGATCTCCGCTCGCTGCGGGCCCACATAGACACGATCAATACCTGGCTGTTGTGCCAACAATTCGCGAACCCGTTCGGTTTGCTTACGATCATTGACGTAAATATGCGCCAGCTGATGATCGCAAACGGCGAAGGCGGCACTTGCGTACATATCCAGTTGTTCGCCGAAGGGACTCGGACGCGCGACCAAGAGACCCGCCTGGCGCAGAATCCGATTTGGAAAAATCGGCCGTGACACCTGCACGTGCGTAGTTTCATTCACGACCCACACCGCTGCCCCGACGCGTTTCGCAGCGTCGAGGACAGGTCCGCAAGCATCATCTAATTCGGCGACGAGCTTTTTCCAATCGCAATGCGCAGGGCCGATTCGCTGCGGTTCGTAGTCGAGATGCGGAAGATAAACGAGCGTCAAGGTTGGCGGCCCACCGTCGGCCAGCAGCACCTCCGCGCTGGCGCTGCCGATCCATTGGCTGCACGGCAAGCCGGCCATCGGGCCCCAGAACGTGGGGAACGGGAATTTGCCCAACTTGCCCGTTAACCTGGCCGCCCACGCTTCGGGATAGGTTTGAATGTCGAACGCTTTGCTGCCATCCGCTCCATAGTGCGGCTTGGGTGTGACGGCAATATCGACGGCCGCACCTTGATTGAACCACCAGAATAACTTCGCACAGGAAAAACTCTTATTTCGTGCGGCAGCCTCGCGGCGAGCGGTGACATAGATCGGCTCCGCCTGAATGAGGCGATTCGATTGCTGCCAAAACCGGACTTCTTGCGTGTCGCGAAAAAGCCAGCCATTGCCCACGATGCCGTGCTCGGTCGGCAGCTTGCCCGTGAGCATCGACGCCTGTACCGAGCATGTGACGGAGGGCAGTATTTCGTTCAGCGGACGATGCCATTGCGCCTCCGCCAAGGCGTGCAAACGTGGCGCGAACGGAAGCAATCGCGACGTGAGACCAACGGTATTCAGAACGACGAGCGGTTGCATGGATGGTTACTAGCGCCCCGTCCAGACTAAATTTCCGGGTAAAGCCGCTTCAATTTGAGCCTCGCCTTGTCGATGGTGAATTGCCAACCGACGGCTCGTTGCTTCTTGTTGACACGGGTTGACCAGGCGGCAATTTCGGATTGCAGCGTCTCGATGTCGCCGATCCGTGGGTCCTTCAAACATTGGCTGGTCACTCAACTCGCACGCCGCGTTCTTGCGAACCAGCGCCCTCTCAAAGCCTTCGCAGACAATTGCTTGCCTCACGCTCTGAACCGTCAGCGTCAGCCTATAGCAAGATCAATGGATGAGCGAGATCGCAACATCTAGTTTTGCTTGCGCGCCGGTAGCGTGAGCGACGGTGGTTTTCCTCCGGTCGCTGACGCTCCTGGCTCGCCGATGTGGTTTTCGTGGTTACTTCAATTCTGTGATAATCAGCGTCGCAGGCGCCGTGTTTTTGCCTAGCGTGCCGACCCAGATGTCGTAACGACCTGATTGCGGAGTGGGGAAGCGCAAGCGGGGATTCAGATTGCCGCCACTGTCGTCGTCCGCGACGAACTTACCGTTGGGAAGATTGACAAGCAGCGTCGTGTCGGCTTCGGAAGTGGCGCGGATCGTCAATGCGAATTTCCCGGCGGTGTAGAACAGCTTGAAGTCCGGAGCCTTGGCGATATGCGCGTTGACGCCGCCCTTATCCGTGAGGATCGGCCCGCCCGCAGTCAGTTTCTTGGTGTAGGGATCTGGCGTGAAGCCCGCTCGCAGCTTAACCGAACCGTACGTTGCCTCTGCGTTCGGATCCTGCGGCTCCACACGGCCAATGCAGAACGTGGCGACGAGAGCGACGCCCGTCAATCGCAATGCCCAGCCAGCGCTCAACAGATTCTTCATCAGCGGATCCTCCAAAATGACGTGAACCGAACGACGATCGCCAACCCACTGTCGACGATCGCAGAATTGAGGAGCGAAGTGAGATGCAGTACGCTCATTGGCGAGCCTGGCATCGACACGTCGCTTGGTATAGTGATGCTATAGGTTGCCCGAACATGCCGCAAGTAGCCACCGCGACCCTGGGCAGGCGCGACGGCATCCACGCTATCTCTAAAGGCAGCAAGAGTACACCCGTCGATTTGGTGTAATCGATGCTGCGATAAAATCACCACCTCATTTTAGCAGCGGCAGGCCGAGTCTGCCGCTCGCGCTTTCAACGATTTCGTGATGGTGATCCACTTTGCGGGCATCGGTTTTGAACGAGGGATCGCCGGATTGCAACCGCCCGGCGGTGCGTTCCTCCACTTCCCAGATGTCGATTTCCTTCATGAGCGCGTCGACCATTTCGCTCTCAGGAATCGTATAGAGTTTCTCGCCTCGCTTGAAGATCATGCCTTTCCCACCGCCGGCGGCGATGCCGAGGTCCGCTTCGCGCGCTTCGCCGGGACCGTTGACGACACAACCGAGCACACTGATCGTGATTGCCGTTTGGCGACCGGCCAAACGCTGCTCCAACTCGGCGATGATTTTCTCGAGGTCGATTTCGAGTCGGCCACAGGTCGGGCAGGCGATGATCTCAGGCCGACGCACCCGGCGTTTGGTCGCTTGCAGGATGTCGAACGCGGCGGCGATTTCCGGGACCGGATCGCCCAGGAGCGAGATGCGGATGGTGTCGCCGATGCCGTCGAGCAACAGTGGGGCCAGGCCGCATGCTGATTTAATGGTGGCATATGGCGCCTTGCCCGCTTCGGTGATGCCGATGTGCGTCGGATAGTTCGCTTGCTTGGCGTACAGTCGATACGCTTCAACAGCGGTGATTACGTCGCTCGATTTCAGCGAGATGATGATGTCGTGATACCCTTCGGACTCGGCGATTTCGATATAGCGTAGGGCGCTGTCGACCATCGCCGGCGGGCACGGGAAGCCGTACTTCATGGCGAATTCGCGTTCGAGACTGCCGGCGTTGACGCCAATGCGCATCGGGATGCCTTTGTCCTTGGCCTTGCGGACGACCTGGCGAAAGCGATCCATGCCGCCGATGTTGCCCGGATTGAGGCGTATCTTGTCGATCGGATGATCAAGAGCGGCCAGGGCCATCTTGTGATCGAAGTGAATATCGACGATGAGCGGAATCTTGATCCGCTTTTTGATCTCGCCAAGCACCGCCGCGTCCTCGGCCTTGGGGACGGTGACGCGCACGAGTTCGCAGCCGGCCTCCTCAAGGCGATGAATCTCGGCGACGGTGGCTTCGATGTTGTAGGTGTCGGGCGTGGTCATCGACTGCACGATGATCGGATAATCGCCGCCAACGGGCACGCCGCCGACCGTGACGACGCGGGTTTTGTGGCGAGTGAAGGGGTGCTTGTACATCGTTGGATCTCCGTAATGATATTCGTTTAGGAAAATCGAATTAACAACTTTCCAATTTCGATCTGCCGCTTGCGGCTTAGCGCTCACGTGGCGCTTTGCGAGCGCTAAGCCGCAAGCGGCAGATCGGGATGTTATTATTTTGGTTTTCCCAAACACTACTCTAATTTTTACCGCAAACCTTGAGTCAAGCGCAACTTTACGCATCCCACGTTTTGCCGTCCCAGGCAAGAATGCGATTCAGGAAATTCACGACATCGTCCGTGAAGACGCGGAACAAGGTCTCGCCTTTCTCGGCGGTGGCATGGCGAGGATCGCCGATGTGGCCCGGCACGGTGCGGTCTTTCGTGATCCACGCGCGATTCGCCGGCGCGAAACCACCGGCGAACGAGACTTCGCTGACTTTGGTCAAATCGCCGACGAGATGCGGCGCGATGCGCAACATCATCGAGGTTTCCCATTCGCAAGCATGGCCCATTTGTGTTTGCTTGAGCGACTTATCGATTTCGAAGGGCTTGCCGCCAAGTGTCCAATAGGTGGTGCTGACAAGTAGCAAGTCGCTGCGATCGCGCACTTTTTGACGCAGTTCGAATAGCGCCTGCTGAGCGGGCACGATATTGCCGCCGTGACCATTGACGAACACGATGCGTTTGAAACCGTGGAACATCATGTTCTCGGCCAGGTCGATGAGCATATCCATGTAAACACGCGGCGAGGCCGAGAGTGTGCCGGCGAAATCGAGGTGGTGGTGCGAATTGCCCAGCCACATCAACGGCGTGAACAGCACCTTGTCGCCGAGTTTCTCTTTCGTTCGCCGAATTACTTCGCCGAGCAGCATACTATCGGTAAACACCGGCATGTGATGGCCGTGCTGCTCCAACGCGGCGATCGGGATTACCACGGGCGTGTCCTTGGACAAAGCCGCCACGCGCGGCCAGGACATTTCGTAAAGTTCCATTTGGGTCTCCTTTTCGTTTTGCCGCTTGCGGCTTAGCGCTCGCGTGGCCTTGCGAGCGCTAAGCCGCAAGCGGCAAATGCAATGTTATTTCTTGCTCGCCGCCACGCCGCTCAGTGGATGGCTCGTCACGGCATCCCAGGCGATTTCCTGCAACATGCGATTCAGTGCTTGCGTGGCTTCCGATTTCGCATCGCCCAAACCGGCTGGCACCGGCAGGCCGACGGGGCTTTTCTGATAGATCGCCGCGTAATGGCAGTACGCCACCAGGACACGCAACGGCGCTGTGGCGTGGCCAATGGGGTCGGTGAAAAGTTCCGATTGCTTCGTCAGCACCGGAGCCTTCTTGGTTACGATCCGTTCTCGCAGTGTTAATACCGCCTGGCCGACCGGCACGACATAGACCGCACTCGTGTTATATTTCTTGTTAAGCGAAATCACATGTGTGTCCATGTCTTTGAAATATTGCTCATGCAATTTACGCAACTCGTCGATCGTCGGCTTGTCGTGATCGATGTCTTTTGGCCGTTTCGAGAATGTTGTGTCATAGATGTCGAACGGCAACCAGAACTCCTGTACGAGCACGCGCACCTTCGGGTTACTTTCCACGGCGAGCTTGACGAAATTCCCAATACCATGGTCCGGCAAATGGATCGGCGACATCGTGAAGACATCGACCGTGCCCGCCTTGAGCATTTCCTTCGCTTGATTCTTTTCCGCAGACGTGCTCTTCGGATCGATCTTGGCCCAATGCTGAATTACGCGAGAACCGCCGATGGCCGATAGGCCGACCTGTTTGTGCTCGGTCAGGCCAGCTTTCTTGGCGATGTCGGTCAAGATCGGCGGCATGAAGTAATGGAAGCTATGCCCGGCGGAGAAAACGCGCAGGCCCTTTGAATCCGATTGTGCATGCGCGACCGACACACTCGCCAGCGCGAGCACGATCACGAGGCCTACCCAGCGAAAACGCGACAACATGGTGAACTCTCCCGATAGTAGGGGTTATTTCGGCGATAGTTAATCTACGAAACTAGCAGGCGCTCTGGCCCTCTTGACATCGTCCGTACAATGGTAAGAGCGATGGAAATACGCAATCCTTCTGAAGGGTACTTTCTAATGTTCAATTTGAACGAGCCATTTCGCCTCGATCCCAAGGCGCAACGGGGCAACTACGCCAGACAGCGGCAGATGACGCTGTCCGATTTGCTCATGGAAAACCGCATCATCTTCGTCGGCGCCTCGACCGGGAATGGCGGCATCGAGGAAATCTCTGACGTGACTGCCAATATCACGATTCAGCAACTCCTGTTTCTGCAGTATGAAAATAAGACCCAAGAAATCCACATGTACATCAACTGCCCCGGCGGCTCGGTGTACTCGACGCTGGCGATTTATGACACGATGCAATTCGTGGAATGCCCCATCGCCACGTATTGCATGGGCATGGCTGCTTCCGGCGCCGCCATCTTGCTTGCAGCGGGAACGAAGGGCAAACGCTTCGCCCTGCCCAACTCCAAGGTGATGATCCACCAGCCGTGGGGCCAAGTCAGTGGCCAAATCACCGACATGGAAATCCAGGCCAAGGAGTTCGACAAAGATCGCATGCGTCTCAACGAAATCCTCGCCAAACATTGCGGGCAAACCGTCGAGCGTATCGGCCAAGAAACCGAGCGCGACCGCTATTTCACCGCAGCTGAAGCGAAAGAATTCGGCCTCGTCGATGAGGTGGTTGTCAAGAAATAGTTTCAAGTCATATCGCCCGCCATTTATGGCGGGTTCCATGGCAAACCCGCTATTAATGGCGGACTATCTAGATTCCCTCAACTTATCCCCTCCGGATGGCCGATTTTACGAAATGGGTCTGGAGGTTTTCGGAGAACGCAATGCCTCTGATTCCCTATGTTGTTGAAGGCGGCGGACGCGAAGAACGGGTTTTCGACATCTACAGCCGACTGCTGAAAGATCGCATCATCTTTCTGCAGGGCGAAGTCAACGACGACAGCGCAAGCCTGATCGTCGCGCAGATGCTCTACCTGCAATTCGACGAGCCGAAGAAGGACATCAACCTGTACATCAACAGTCCCGGCGGGTCGGTGACGGCGGGCTTGAGCATTTACGACACGATGCAGTTTATCAGCTGCGACGTGGCCACGTACTGCATTGGTCAGGCTGCCAGCATGGGCGCTGTGCTCCTGTGTGCGGGCACCAAAGGCAAGCGCAATACGCTGCCTAACTCGCGCATCATGATCCATCAGCCGTTAGGCGGCATGCGCGGCACGACGACCGAGATATTGATTCGCCTGAAGGAAAATCAACGCCTGAAGAAGGTATTGAACGACATTCTGGTCAAGCACACGGGCAAGACCTACGACCAGATCGAAAAAGATTGCGACCGCGATAATTTCATGTCCTCAGAAGAGGCCAAGGCGTACGGTCTCGTGGACAATGTGATGACGCGATTGCCGACACCGTAGTATTTCGTTTCTGCCGCTTGCCGCTTGCGGCTTAGTGCTCGCTGAGATTTTTCGAGCGCTCAGCCGCAAGCGGAAAACGAAAAATGGACGTGCATTGTTTCACTCCAACAAGGGACAAGATCCATGCGGGCAGGATGCCGAGCTTTGTTCTTGTTCCTTCTTCCGATGCTACTCATATCCAGCATCGGTTGTCGCAATCGCACCGATCTCGTCGAGACTGAACTCCGTACTCGCGAAACGATGTATCGCGAGGCCATGGCCGATCAGCGCCACTCCGAATCGCGTATCCTCTCGCTACAGCGCGAGATCGAAGCGTTACGCCAGGGAGTCAAGATTCCCGCGGAACAAGCTGCGCAGACGTTCGGCTTGAAACGCATCACCTTGGGCCGATCGACCGCCGCGCTGGATCATGACAATAAACCCGGCGACGAGTTATTGCAAGTAGTCATCGAGCCCCGCGACGAGAGCGATCACACGATCAAAGCCCCGGGCACGCTGCAAATCATCGTGCTGGAAATCCACCCCCAAGGCTCGAAGCTGCCGTTATGCCAATGGGATATCGACGCGGAGAAGCTTCGGCAAAGCTGGAAGCAGGGACTGCTGAGCACGGGCTACACGCTAACGTTGCCCTGGAAGGTGCTGCCGACGACGGAGATGGTTCGCGTGGTCGTGCGATTCGTCACGCCGGACCAGCGGCTGTTTGAAGCGGACAAAGACATCAAGGTTCGGCTCGTGCCTGGCGCGGCACAAAAGCGATTGCAGGGAATGCCGACAAACATTGCGCCATGTCCGCTGCCGGGTTTCGAGACCGCGCCGCCGATCCTTATGCCGATGAATCGTGTGACGCCGAGTTCGTGGACGCCAGTGTCCGACCCATCGTGGCCACGCAATCCCGGCGGCGGCATTTCTGTGGGTAGGCCGCTGCCCATTCCGTGAAGTCTATTCAATCGCCAAAGAGCCGTAAGCGACGGACAAAATACACCGTCGTTTACGCTTCCGGCTCTGGGTGCGTCGGCTTGCGAACCCACGTCAGCACCTTCCGCAATACAAGCGGCACCAATCCCAACAAGGCAAACGCAAACAGCATTCCCCACGACACGATATCGCCCGGCGATTCGATTTCGCTCAGTTCACGCCCGGCGTTGACAATCATGAACGTTCCTGGCAGCATGCCGATCATGCTCACCCAAAAAAAAGTCCGCACGTGGATCGGCGTCAAACCCATGCCTAGGTTGACAAGAAAAAACGGAAAGTACGGGATTAGCCGCAACGTGAAGAGATAGTAGGCGCCTTCCCTTGCAACGCCGTCCTGAATTAGTTTGAGCCGAGAACCGAACTTGCGTTCGACCCAATCGCGGAACAAGAGTCGGCTGCTCAAAAAGGCAAGCGTCGCGCCACACGTTGCCGCTACGAGCACGACGCCCGTGCCAAGCCAACGCCCGAAAATTGCTCCCCCGATTAATGATACCGTCGAGGCGATTGGCAGAGATAATGCGGTAACACCGAGATATATAAGAAAGAAAACGGCGATCGCAAGGGGTAAATTGTCGTCCACCGCTTCACGAAATTCGGTGAGTCGACCGCGTGGGGGGTCCCACGAAAGGTAATCGAGGCCGCCAAAAAAAAAGAAGCCGACGATGCCCGCGATGAAAACGATGACAACGCCCAGCCGAATCCAGCAGCGAGACGGCGGTAGATCGGTTACAGGCGTTGACATGTCAATCCCATCGATTAGCGGCGATGCATAACGGAGCGCGGTATTGTGCACGTATCGCGGATCGTTACTTTTCGTTCTTCTCGCGATGATCCCAATAGAGCACCATCGTCGCCGCCGGCACGGGATCGCATATGCTCACAATCGTGGCCGCGGTAAGCACTTTCAGCGATGGAGGCGGCAGCGGCGTCGGCGTCAGCCAGCGCGAGGCGAACACGAGCAGCGACATGACGACGAATAATATGATCCCGATGCGCAGCGTCTGGTTACCGTCACGCCGACGGAATACTTCGTCGAGGTCATTTTGACCGCCGTTCTCCGTGGCTCGTTGCAACGCTAGCTCGTACGCGCCATCGGGGTAATCCGCAGCTTGCTCCTCCGTGGTGTAGCTTTCGAGAATTACCTCGTCGAGTTTCGGCACGACCAAAACGTCGAAGTCAAGGTCCGACGAAAACGCGAAACTGCACGGCCAACGCCGATAGCGCGTCATTTCCGGCAGCAGCAACCACAACCCGGACACGAGCCGCAGGTCGCCCGCCGGTCGCTCGAACACCAGCCGGCCGCCGTCGACTAAAATCTGCGCGCCGCCGAGGAGGGCGGGACTTTCCGAGTTGTCGGCCGTCCGCTCGAAATCGGGCGTCTCCGGATCCTCGCCTTCCCGAAGCCCGGACGCTTTCACGCGTTTCAGCACAGCCTGCACCTGTGCCAGAGTACGTGCCTGAAACGTGTCGGTCGAAAGCGTAATCGTGGACAGCAGGTCAGTCACGCCCCAACTCGGCGCGATTTTTTCGGCAAGCATGAACGGGTCGCAGATCCAGGCTTCGTACAAATTTCGATCGACAATGAGGAAGTGAAACAGCAGGCCACGCAGCGTCAGACCCGACGCGAGCACCTCCGGCTTTTCGTCGATTACCCGCACAACGGCGACATGCTTTTTGCCGATCGGTTTGGCAAACACGGCAAGCGGACAAGCCACGCCAACGGGACGTTCACCGAACCCGGTTACCAGCGAGATGGCGTCGGCCTGCCAAACGGCCTGGAACCCTGGCGATTGCGCAACAAGTCGGGGATCGAGCCGATCGGGACGATGAAACAACGCTTGTTCAAAGGGAATCGATTGCATGAAGGGATTGTATGGTGTTTAGCCGCTCGCCTTTGGCAGGCGCGGACGTTTCCATCCGCGTTCGCCAAAGGCGAGCGGCTAAACGCAATCGGATTATTGGACGCCGAAGTCGCCCTTGACGCGGCGCCAGCAGCTGTGGATGTGGTTATTCGCATTGCCGCCGGAATCGTCCTGAATATTCAGGAACTCGATTACGAAGCTCGGGCCATGCACCCGGTAGGTGAAGCCCTTGCCTGTGTCCGTGGAGCCGGTGAAAGCGAAATGGACGTTGTCATGGCCGCCGTCCTTGACCAGTTTCATCTCGATCTCGGCGACATCGGCGGGCATGCGAGCCGAATAGCTCCGCACGAGCGTTTTGAGAATTTCACGCTGGTCTTTCGTCATCTTGTTGGCGGCGATGCCGACTGGCTTGCCGAGGTCGGGGTTCTTGGTCTTTTGCCCTGATTCGCCGAAGTGTTTCGGTTGATGGGCGATTTTCATCTGCTCGGCGTCGAGTGATTTAAACAGATCACGGGCCAAATCCTCGGCTTGCGGGAGGATGCGTTTGTCCTTGTCCGGTCCGCTCTTCACTTGCGCGGGGTTCGCGCCAAAGAAGCACGGCGTGGATGCGACGACTTCGGTGCCGCTCATGGTAAAGTTGAGCGAGAGATGATGGCCCTCGACGCGCCAGCCCCATTTCTCGGTTGTCGATGGCGTGCCGAAGAATGTGAAGAAGTACCATTCTGGATCGCGGACGTTGCCGCCTTTTTTCTTGGATTCCTGATCGCGCAGGATCGCTTCAAGGCTCATGATCGTGGTGGCAGCGTCACCGCCGATGGTGCTCGTCCCGGCCCTGAGGAGGGCCAGCGCCGCCTTCTTCTGGGCGGCGGTCATGTCGATGAGCGGCAAGCCTTTTCGCGTCGATTTGCGATTTTTGTCTTGCAGGGGGATGAAGTTCCAGTTGAAGCGTTCGTCGCTGCCGAACTTGAAGATGGCCTGCTTCTTTTGATCGGCGGAAAGCGTGCCGGAAAACGCTTGCGCGGCTGCAAGAATCGTGGTGCCGCTGGTGTTCGCCAACTGTGCGACATAAGCCAGCCCGCCGACCGTCGCCAATGCGAAGAACGCCAGGAGTATACGTAACGATTTCATGATCTGCCCCCTTTTTCGCGAAAAGAATATTGGTTACCCAACATCATAAACATTTTCGCGCCAGGCGGCGACCTTGCTTCAAAGTTTAGCCGCTCGCCGTTGGCGAGCGCGGACGTGGCGCATTTCGGATTTCGTGAACAGCGCCGAGTGCGCGCTCGCCAACGGCGAGCGGCTAAACATCATTTACATTTCGGTCGCGTCAACTTCAGCAACGAACCGCGCCGTTCATCGAAAATCGCGCGATCGCGAATCGATGCCGCGCAGGGCGTGCGACAGATCGTCGATGCGCGTCGGGCAGACGTGCAGCACGCCGTCGGCACGCTCGATCTTGCCGTCGATGAACAGCGCGACGGCATTGCGGGCGATCTTGCGGAAGCGTTCCCAGGTGCGGCTCCAGATGATGAGGTTGATCAGGCCCGTCTCGTCTTCAATCGACATAAACACCGTGCCATTGGCCGTCGGTGGTCGTTGCCTCACGAGCACCACGCCGGCGACGCGCACGGGCGATTTGTCCGGCAAATCCATGAGCTGTTTGCCAGTGACCGCGTTGAGTCGATCGAGATCGCCACGCACCAGTTCGATGGGATGCGCTTTCAGCGACAGGCCAATGCTCTGATAGTCGGCGACAACGTTCTGCGCCGCGGACAGCGCAGGCAACAGTGGCGGGATCATATCATCGTCGAGATCGGCGAAGAGCGGCAGGTCTTCGCCGGTGTCGAGGATTTTCCACAACGCCGCCCGACGATCGAGCCCAAGTGACGCGAACCCGTCCGCCGCCGCCAACCGCGTGAGTAGCGATCGCGACACGCCGGACCGCCGCGTGACATCGGCGACCGAGCGGAACGGCGTCTCCGCCCTGGCCGCGATGAGCCGCTCGGTTTGTGTTTGCGAAAAGCCGCGGATCAGACGGAAACCGAGGCGGATCGTTTTTTGCTTTTCCAACGTGCAATCCCATTCGCTATGATTCACATCCACCGGAAAAACTTCGACGCCATGCGCCCGTGCGTCGTACACGAGTTGCGCGGGCGCATAGAAACCCATCGGCTGGCTATTGAGCAACGCCGTCGTGAATGCAGCGGGATGATGGCATTTCAGCCATGCCGACACGTAGGCCAACAGCGCGAAGCTGGCGGCGTGCGATTCGGGGAAGCCGTACTCGCTGAAGCCTTTGATCTGTTCGTAAATCTGCTCGGCAAATTGCTCCGTGAAGCCGCGTGCGAGCAGGCCGTTGCGAAACTTGTCGCGGAACTTTTCGAGCACGCCGGTGCGGCGCCAGGCGCCCATCGCTCGGCGCAGTTGATCCGCCTCGCCTGGCGTGAAGCCTGCCGCCAAGATCGCGAGCCGCATCACCTGTTCCTGAAACAACGGCACGCCGAGCGTCTTCGCCAACACCTCTTCGACAATCGGATGCGGATACGTCACCGCCTCCTGCCCCATGCGCCGCCGCAAGTACGGATGCACCATCCCGCCCTGGATCGGCCCAGGCCTGACGATCGCGACTTCGACGACGAGATCGTAAAACGTCCGCGGTTGCAAGCGAGGCAGCATCGACATCTGCGCCCGGCTCTCAATCTGAAACACGCCGATGGTGTCGGCTTTGCAGATCATGTCGTAGGTGGCGGGGTCCTCGGGGGGAACGTCGGAAATAGTTGTCAGTTGCCAGTTGTCAGTTGTCAGTAGTGCCGTCTTATCTTCACTGACAACTTTGCGATGCCAACTGCCAACCATGCGGAAACATTTCTGCAACGCTGTCAGCATGCCCAGTGCCAGGCAATCGACCTTGAGGATGCCGAGCGTGTCGAGATCGTCCTTGTTCCACTGGATGACGGTGCGGTCGGGCATGGCGGCGTTTTCGATCGGGACCAATTCCGACAACAGCCCGCCGGTGATGACGAACCCGCCGACGTGTTGCGACAGGTGCCGGGGAAAGCCGACGAGTTCGCTCGTTAGCGCGATGAGATGCTGCACACTCGGCGAACGCGGGTCCAGCCCCGCCTCGCGAATGGATCGGGCTATGACCTCGGCCTTCGATGACCAGTCGATCGACTTCGCGAGCCGATCGACGGCATAGAGCGACAGCCCCAACGCTTTGCCGACATCGCGCACTGCCGAGCGCGGCTGATAGGTGATGACCTCGGCGACGATGCCCGCCCGCTCTCGGCCGTACTTGGCGTAGATGTACTGAAACACCTCCTCGCGGCGTTCGTGCTCGAAATCGACATCGATGTCCGGCGGCTCGTTGCGTTCCTTGCTCATGAAGCGTTCGAAGAGCAGATCGGCCCTATCGGGATCGACGGAGGTGATGCCGATGCAATAGCAGACCGCCGAGTTCGCCGCCGACCCACGGCCCTGACAGAGAATATCGCGGCGGCGTGCGAATTCGACGATGTCCCACACGGTGAGGAAAAACGCCTCGTAGCGCAGCTCGGCGATGAGGTCCAATTCGCGATGCAACAGCGCTCGCACCTTGTCGGGGACGCCTGCGCGATAACGATTCGCCGCACCGGCCCAGGTTAGCTCCGCGAGATACGTGGTCGGCGTGTGGCCTGGCGGGACGATCTCCTCGGGATACTGGTAGCGTAGTTCGTCGAGCGAAAACGTGCAGCGATCCGCCGCCTCGACGGTGCGTGCGACGGCATCGGGATACGCTGCGAACAGCCGCGCCATCTCCGCCGGCGATTTGAGATGGCGCTGCGAGTTGGGAAAACGCAATGCCCCCAACTCGGCAACGGTAGTGTGATGCTTCACCGCCGTCAGCACTTCGTGCAATGGCCGACGCGCGGGATCGTGATAGTGAACATGGTTCGTCGCAATCATCGGCACGCGCAGAGATCGGCTCAGGCGTGCGAGATGCGCGAGAGCGTCGCCATCGTTCGGCCCCAGATGCACGGCCGCGGCAAGGTAAGCGCGATCGCCGAACAGATCGCGATACGGCTGCCAGGACGATGCGACATCTTCGCCAAGCGTCGGCAAAAAGACGGCCAGCAGGTCATCGGTATGCTGAGCGACGTTGTCGAGCGTCAGCAGGCACTGGCCTTTTTCCGCGGCACGTCGCCCCAGCGTGATGAGCCGAGAGAGCGTGCGATACCCGCGAATCGTCTGGGCGATGAGCGTCAACGGCGGCGCATCGACAGGCGTGATCTCGGCCCCGATGAGCAGTTTGAACCCGATCTCCTTCGCCGCCGCATGGGCACGCACGACGCCGGCGAGCGAATTGCGATCGCCGATCATGAGCGCATGGCAACCCAGCTCGGCAGCCCGCGCGACCAGTTCCTCCGGTTGCGACGCGCCTTCGAGAAACGAGAAATTCGACTTCGCCCATAGTTCGGCGTAACGCATTCGCGATCACCCGATTTCGTTTCGCTCTCGTTCCCATAAGAAGAAAACTCAAGCCCAAGGGTGAGGTACTCCGAACCCTTGGAAGCCCAGCGGTTCGGAGTACCTCACCACTGGGCTTCCAGCCGCATAGATAAATGTCCCACTTTACTGTTTTTTACAAATGGGACATAATTTAGGAGGGGTCGAGCATGCCCCATGAACTTAGCCTTCCGAACCGTCCCAAAGCGAGGAGGACGACAATGACGAAGACAGCTAGCCGCATTCGGCAGTACGTCATCCTCGATTCCAACCGGCGGAAGTTCGAGCGATTTCTATCCAAAACGGTCCGTTTTTGCAAAACGCAGGCTGAAATCGACAAAGTATACGATGACGTATCCGACGATCTTACGTGGATCACATACACGCAAAAGTTCACCGATGAATTGTTGAAGGTCGTGATTAAAAGGCGGGCGATGCGCCGTACGGGCACGTTCCTTCGGCGTGAGTGTGTCATGACGATTGCTTCGCCTCGATTGGGTTGTGTTCCGACACTTCATGGCCTCTTCTCGCACATTGTGGGTGACAATCCGAGTTATCGATGGCTCCCCAAGGATGAACTTTTGGAGGTGCTCTTTGACGCCTCAATCGATCGTTCGGCATTCTTCATCGCTGTGGCTTCGGACCCTGCTACGTAAACGTTGTCGTTTATTCGGGGTGACTGCCAACCGCTCGTTGTGCCGTTTTCCTTTTTCGAACCAGCCGGAGACGGCACCAAGCCCGATTTCTCGAACGTTCGCATTACCAATTTTGGTCGTGCCGTGGCACTGGGCGATTACGAGGCTTCCGCGGACGCCATCCTTTATGAAGCGGACCGCGATTACCGAAAAAAAGTAAGTCTTCAACGCAAAGAATGTGAGAAGTCCTTTGGAGCATCGTTGTTCCGGCTTCGGAAACAGCGCAAGTTGAAGCGGAGCGACTTCCACTTTCTCTCGGCCAAAACCATTGCTCGCATCGAACGTAATGAAATCACCAAACCGCATGGGGCAACTCTCCAAGCAATCGCGGATCGCCTCGGTGTATCGCCTGACGAGATAGGCGAGTATTAACCTTCGGTGATCCCAAGGGTTCGCTGCGCTCACCCTTGGGCTTGTCCATTTCACTCAAAACACCCGTGCAAGAACCAGCGGCCGTTGTCGAGTCGGCGGAATAGCCACCAGCGGGCACCGTCGGCGGTTTCGGCGATGTAGTAGTCGCGGCTGATGTCGTCGCCGCGCCACCAGCCGGTCTCGATGCGTTCCGGGCCGATGCAGCGTATCACGGTTTGCGCATTGCCGGCGTGCCTGAGCGTCTCCGGTTTGCCGTCGGGCACGACGGCGATCACATCGACGGCGATCGGCCTGGCGTAAAGTCGCAGCGGGCGATTCGCCTGCATTCCTTTCGCTGGCGCATCAGCTTGGTGGAGCGCCGATGCGAAGCGACACGCGAATTCCGGCTGTGGGTCGGCGACGAACGTCGGCGTCGTCACTGCGTCTTTGCCTAGCTGCGTCGTTAACTGATCCAGCAGATGCGCCAGCGCTTCGGCCTGATCGTGTGCTTCGCCGTCGAACAGATCGGGGCACGTCGGCTTCAGCGTTTCCGCCGACACGGCTCGCAGTTCGATGCCCATGACCGGTGCCGTCAACCGCACCTGCTCGAACCGCACTCGCAGCCATTGGCCGATGTACCGCGCGTCACGCATCGGTCGTGACAGTTGACACTCGATGCGCGGCGACTCGCCATCCTCCTGCCTCAGCACGCATTCAAACAGCCGAGCGCCCTGGCCCCGGCGTTCGAGGATCGCTTCGAGACGCACGAGCAAATCATCAATCGCGCGGGCCACGACATCATGCCGATCGATGCCGAACTCGAACGCACAACAGGCGACGGTTTCGGGCTGAGCGTGATACGGCACGACGACTTCGGGCAGATCGCCGAGCGCGCGATCGAGTTGCCTGACGACTTCTGTGCCGAAGCGTTGCGCCACCTCCGCACGCGGCAATGCTGCTAGGGCTTCGATGCGATCGATGCCGAGTTGATGTAGCAGCGCGACGACGGCGGCACCGAGTCGTAGCAGCGCGACCGGCAGTGGGGCGAGGTGGCGCGGGTGCTCGCGGGGGCCGATGATTGCCGCTTGCGGCTTAGCGCTCGGAATATCCCACGCGAGCGCTAAGCCGCAAGCGGCATGCGTCAGCGCCCAGCCCGCGCCGATCGTGTCGGCCAGCGCGACGCGCATGCTCCAACCCTCGGCAGTGAACGCATCGCACACTTTGCGGACCAGCGCTTCGTCGCCGCCGAAACACGACGCGCCGCCGGTGACGTCGAGAAACAACGTCGCCGGCTCGAGCGTGTCCTCGATGCCGACGATCGGCGAAAACCGCTCGGCCCACGCCGCCCAGCGCAACAACTCTGTGCGGTCGGCGTCCAAATCATCCGGTTCGACACGCAATCTCGGCAACAGCGCCAGCGCCTCCGCCTGCGACATCCCGGGCCGCACGCCTTCACGCCATGCATTCGGGCAACAGGCGACGATCTTGCTGCCCTTGCCGACGACGGGACGCGAGAGGGCGATCGCAGCTTGGCGTTTAGCGATCGCGTGGGATTTTGCGGGTGCTAAACGCCAAGCGTGATCGCCGTCATCCGCCGACGTTCCGCGCAGCCGACGCTGAATGCCCCACTGCGGAAAATAAACGCACAGCACCCGTCGCATCGTCGATCTCCACGATGGCTGCGCGATCGCGCTGACGGAGGGCGATGCCGTCGCCGCGCTCGCGCAAAATGTCAATGTGTAACCGACGACACCCATCGCCGCTGCGCAACGGCCTAACGTCCCAGCGCACGCCGGCGAACGACGTGCCGCCTCGCGCCGCTTCAGGCCGCAGGAATAATCCGATCCCGCCATGCGCCTCTGCTGCCAGCTGCAAGCGACGAAACTCCGGCACGGCAATCGCGTCGAACTGCCCGACGACCGCCCCCACCGCCGGGCAGCGCAGCGCCTGCACCAATCCGCCGAGCGTGTCGCGCGGATTCGGACAACGCAGCACGATCACCCGCGACACGTCGATGCCGAGCCGAGCCAACGCGAGCGGATAAAAGCTGCGCTGATGATCCGCCACGACCAGCGTCTTGCGTTCGCCACACGCATGCTTCGCCAAATGCAACGCCAGCGTCAACGCTCCGCTACCCGGCCCGGCGGCGAGCAGCTCGATCAACGTCGCGCTCGGCAAACCTTCCCCCGCGAACAACGGCCCCAGCCCGCCCGTGCCCAGCGGAATGATTCGCGCGTCCGCCTGCCGCGACGCCGACTCGAGCGCGCGAATCCGATCCGCCAATTCCCGCGCAATCGCGCGATTTCCCAGGCCCATGCGCGGCCCTCCCGCAAACAGCAAACAGATTCGGCTGGGAAAAAAGCTGTCATCCACGGCGGCAAAATTAATAATATACGCGCGTACACTATTTGTCAAATGAGAATCGGTGTTTTGAGCGACAAATCTGTCGATGCGAAGAATCGTGCTAAATTGGCAGTGAGAAAGGAATAGGCGTCAGCCTATGTTGTACCGGCGAGCGCGATGTGTGTGCGTGAAGCCCAAACCAAAAATGATGACGCGGAAATTTATCCCGACGCCCCTCAAACGCTCTTTGGTTTCTTCTGAATATTCAGCGCCACGGCAGCGCGAATGAGCGCCGTCAACGCCTTTTCGTCAATCGTGTCCCCCTCATGGAAATCGATGGCACGCCTGGTGTTGCCTTCGAGGCTGGAGTTGAACAGGCCCGACGGGTCCGCAAGCGAAGCACCCTTGGCGAAGGTCATCTTCACAACATTCTTGTTATGTCTCACCGGTGCAGATGGTGCCAGCGTGCGACCACACCGGAACGCCGGCCGGATTGGAGGGCTTTCTCCACTTCACCTCCTCAACCACGTCGGGGTCGGCCTGCTTGATGAGAATTCGAACCCGAGCGAGCAGGTTGCCTCGCCAACACTTGAGCTCCTCGATTCTCGCATCGATCAGCCGAGAGGGAGAGCCTACTCCTTCTTCCTTCGAGGTGCTCTTCGTCTTCTTCATGGTGGTGTCGCTTTCTTCAGGGCAAATACTGCCAGTCCCTCAATGGCTCAAAGCGGACGTTCGCGCTTTCAGTAGCCCGGCAGCCAAGGTTCGCGTTCGATGAACTCGATGTCGCCCTTTGCAAGGGCCTCCCACAAGAAAAGTATATTCTCTTCCGACACGCCAGTGATATGACGTGGCGCATCGCCTTCGAGGTTCTCCCAGATCAGATAGCCGCCGCCATAAGCGCCAAGACACCATTTGGATTCGTGCGTGACCGATACGCTGCAGTGCTCTTCATCCCCGGGAAGCTCGTTGAGTTCTTCGAGCAAAGCGCGAAATGCCGAGAGAGGGGGATTGCTGGTCATCACGCCAAAGCGGTGGGTGATATGGAAGCCCATACTCGATCCTTATCGCAATTAAACTGCCGGCGACCGCTCACGCCAAGCACGCACCTCGCACTTGCCGCTCACATTCGTTCGGCGGGCAATTGGCTTGCTTCACCCAGGCGGCAAATTAAGCTTTGTCGAGCTGGTCATCCTAATGGATGTTGAGGAAGCGTACTTCCCTTTGCTTGGACTCGCCGGGCGGTACGGGGTTCACCGACGCGCCGCGGATGAAAGCCACCTTGATGTGCTTCGTGAAGCCATGGATGCCGAGGAACCAGCCCTGGCCTTCGACTCCGTACCACGGCGAGCTTCTTAGGATTCAATTTAGCCATAAAGGACACAGAGAGCACAGAGAAAACACGAGGCCTGGAAAACAAGGCAGACTGGATCGTGAAAATGTCCGTTTGCGATTCGCCGCGTGCTATCTGCGGCTAGTTTTTGTTTGTCTTTCGTCCCCTCCCGGTCGTGTCACGATCCACCATTGTCCAAGAACCTCTGCAACAACTCCTCCCGAACCACTCCCGGCATTTCCAAGAACTATCAAGTTTCCTCTTGGCATTGACAGATACAAGATGAGGACTATAGTCCGCCGATCCCGTATCGTTGGAAAAATGCTGACAAACCGCATAACAGCGGCAATCTGGGTGGTCTGCGTGCCTGACGCTAATACTACGCTCGGCGAAATGCGTGAACTTGTCCGCCAATTCGTGGACGAGCGCGATTGGCGGCAGTTTCACAGCCCGAAAAATATCGCGATGGGCGTCGCGGTCGAAGCAGCCGAGTTGATGGAGTGCTTTCTGTGGGTCGATCTGCCCGGTTCGTATGAAGCCGCCAACGATCCGCAAAAGCGTGAAGCAATCGCCGACGAGATGGCCGACGTTTTCTGCTATCTCTTGGCCATGAGCAACGTCATCGGCCTGGACCTTGGTGACGCGCTGCGAGCGAAGATGGTGAAGAACATCCGCAAATATCCGGCGGACACGTATCAGGGGAAGTATCAGCTGGAGAAATGAATCCTGCTTGCCGTTTAGCGCTCGCGTGAAATCCAGCGAGCGCTAAACGACAAGCAGGAAATATTATGAGGTACGATAACACGTGAAGTTTACGCGACTGCAATTAGCGATGGTACTGACGGGCGCGGTGGTAATCTGCGCTTGCTGGGCCGTCGGTGCGCAGGAAGGAAGACCGTTGTGGTCGCCGACGGTGCTACACGCAGACGAGATGCCAAAGTCGCCGACGAAAGCGGCGACGAAGCCGCCGTTGCGTTTGGCGCCGCCAGCGAAGAAGGGCAAGGCCGATGCGACGTTGATTATTCCGCCGGAGGTCTATGAAGTGCCGCAAGCGGTGGAGCGGGCGCGAGCGGGATTTGTGACATCGGATGATTTGATATTGACGGGCGGCGTGACCGATCCGCCGATTGTGAAGGATGTGGGCGTGCCGCCACCGTTGCCTGCGCCGCCACAGTTGGAGGAGAAGAAGCCGGTAATCGCGGCGCCGCCTGCGCCGTTGCCGCCGCCGTTGCCTTCAATCGAGCCAAAAGCGCCGCCGCCATTGCCTGAGCCAACGAAGGCGCTGATCGCAGATTCGTTGCACAAAGACATGCCGCAACTGGTGCCGAGCAAATCGGGCATGGCCGAGCAGCTAGCTCCGGCGCCGAGTTTGGAGCCAAAGAAAGAATCACGGGGTATTCCACCGCCGGTCGTCAAACCGGATTTCAGCATTCCGCCGCCGACGTTAGAATCGAAGAAAGAGCCGACAATCGCCGCGCCGCCCGTGACGATGCCAGAGCTGAAGAAGGAATTCTCGCCTGCGCCGACATTCGTCGAACCTCGCAAGGAACCGGTCGTGCCGAGCGTTCCGCAGATCAAGTCGTTCGTGCCTGTCGGCATGAATCCGCCGACCGTGCCGATGCCGATGCAACCGCCGACAAGCCTTCACGAAGGCAGTCGGCCGCCGTTCAATCCCGATCCGGTGCCGATCGGGCCAAGCGTGTCCATGCCCGAATCTCGCGATGGCCGGATTGTCACGCCGATGATCGCCGTCGAGAAACGCGGTCAAAGCCAGCTGACAGCCGGGGAGACGCAGACATACCAGATACTCGTGCGCAACATCGGCAATATACCCGCCCGACAGATTCGTATTGAGGACGAAATCGCACCGGAGGTACGAGCGATCGCCGCTGAGCCATTGCCACAGGTGCAGGGCGCGAAGGCAATTTGGACGCTGCCAAGCCTCGCACCGGGCGCCGAGCAAACGCTGCGAATCTCTTTACAAGCGATCAGCGCCGTACAACTGAGCGCGGGCACAAGCGTCCACGTCAGCGCCGCGAGCAACGGCTCGGAACCGACGCTCGTCATGAGGCCGCGCAATCCGGTCGATACCATCGCGGTCCAGCTAATTTCGCCAACCAGCGTAAATATCGGAAAGCCTGCGGTGTTCGACGTTCGCGTCACCAACCTGGCCACGCAACCATTTACCGGCATGACGCTGCGTGGCTTCCTTGGAGAAGGCTTCACCTCACCCGAAGGCAACGAGATCGTGGGCAAGATCGACATCACAATGCAACCCGGTGAATCCCGTACGCTGAAAATGCCTGCGACCGCCGTCAAAGCAGGGCGGCACACCGTCAGCGTCAAGGTTACGCCGAGCGCAGGCCTCGAGGTCGCCGCTTCGGTCAACGTCGAAGTCGCTGGCAGGGAAACGGTGCGAATCCAGACAGCGCCCGTAACCAAGCTGTTGATCGGCCGCGATGGCGACATACGCATCGACATCACCAACCGATCCGGCCAAGCGATGCGCAACGTCGATATCGCCTGCCGACTGCCCGATGGGCTGGGCTTCGTCATCGCCAGCGAGCGTGGGCTTTATCAAGCCAATAGTCGCACAGTGTTTTGGCATGTCGAAAATCTTCCCACGGAAAAGACATTGACGCTGCAGATGAAGTTGCACGGCGACAAGGCCGGGCAGTTCACCCATGCCATCTTCGTTCGTGCCGATGGCGTACCGGAGATAAAAGCCTCCGGGACGGTAAGTGTGGAAGGCGTTGCCGACTTGACGTTGCGCGTCATCGATCGCGACAATCCGCTTGAGCTTGGCAAGGACACGGTCTACGAGATTCAGGTTGTCAATCCGGGCACGTCGCCTGCACGCGATGTGCAGATTCGCGTGGAATTTCCGCCTGGAATGCAGCCGCGTCAGGCCCAGGGCAACATGAAGTATAGCGTCGATGGGCAGACGGTGACGTTTGAGCCGATTCCATCGCTACCGACTCAGGAGCAATTAGTGTTTCGCGTGTCAGCAACGGCGAGGTCGGCAGGCGATCAGCGCGTCCGCTTCGCCGTCGTCAGCGACCAAGTGCGCACCCCGGTGCAGCGAGAAATCAGCACGCTGGTGTATCGAGATTGATTCCACTATTCCGCTCGCGGCTTAGCGTTCGCGAATAATCTTCCGAGCGCTTAGCCGCAAGCGGAATACCCGAAATGGAAACCTGTCGCGCCGCCAAGATGCAGCTGAAAACGCGACAAGAATACTGGAGTTGTTCCGTTGAATTGAGTTGATATAAGGGTTCGATCTTCAATGAAAAAACGCAAGTGAGCAAGCGAGAAACGCCCGGTCTCGTCGACCTGGCTGCTTAATGCGAATGGTTGACAATTGTAAAAAGTTCGATTTTTTGGAATTATTTCTTTGCTTCGTCGTAGTGAAGTCGGTATCTTTCTTTTTTAGTTGAGTCTTTTGAATACCGACCAACAATCCGGACAGCCAAGGAGGCTGGTTACTGGGGAAGGGAATCCCCCTTTTCTTACCATTCTTCTTGTCTCCCCCCTCGACGAGCAAAGCGGACGTGCGGTCGGTTGGTCTTGAGCCGATTTTGAAGCGATGTTAATATTTGCTTCACAATGATCGGAACGCCTCAAGAAAGCGTGAACGGTTCACGCGCGTGCATTCCCATCATGCCGACCCTGCGGACGAGAACGACAAACGGAACAGAAATGCGCGGAGCGCGTGGCGCACCCAAGGAGGGGGGCTTCGCTTGCCGTGCCAAGGGGAGGTGTGCAAGATGAATACGGGCCAGACACAGAAGGAACAAACCCGCGTGCATATCCGCTGGATGATTCGCCGTGACATGCCTGAAGTCATCCAGGCCGAGCAGCTCAGCTTCGACTACGCCTGGGCCGAGGAAGACTTCCTCCGCTGCTTGCGTCAACGTAACTGCATCGGCATGGTGGCCGAGCACGGCGAAAAAGTCGTCGGGTTCATGATCTACGAGTTGCACAAAAACAAGCTGCATATACTTAATTTCGCAGTACATCCGGCCTGGCGTCGCAACGGCGTCGGGGCGCAGATGGTGGCCAAGCTCATCAGCAAACTGTCCAGCCATCGACGGACTCGCATCACGCTGGAAATACGCGAAACGAACCTGCCCGCCCAGCTGTTTTTCAGCCACGAAGAGTTCCGTGCAGTGCGCGTCTTACGCTCGTTCTACGAAGACAGCGGAGAAGACGCGTTTCTCTTGGAATACCGTTTCGGCGACGACCTCGGCGAAGAATTCGACGAGACCGTCAACCGTATCGCACAGTATGAAGAGAACTGAACTCGTCACATTCCTGCCTGCCGCTTGCGGCTTATCGCTCGAAAAATCCTATACGAGCGCTAAGCGGCAAAGGCACAATCCACTCCCCACTTCGTCTTTTTTTTTTCGCATCGTTGCCTTATACCGGTTTGTGGCGTGTCCTGCGCGCCCATGAAACCGAACACTTTTCGCAAACGGTGCATTAGTCATGGCCGACTATCCGACGTCTCCATCGAATTTCGATAACCGACTCGCCAAGCGACGGCGCGAATCCTCGACTCTGTTTTGGCTCGTCGTCGGCTGCGCAAGCGTACTTTCCCTCGGCTTGATGACGTGGGGCGCCTCAGTCGCGATGGCGAAGCGAGGCGGCGAGAAGCTGATTCGAACCGACGTGCTGTTTCGCAAACTCGATGCCGTCGTGCATGTGCGCAAAGATGCACATTCCGAGCCGAAGGTCAAAGACGTTGCACCACCCAAGAAAGCCATTTTGCCGCCGCCACCGATGCTGCCGACGATGACCGACGCTCCCAAGCCAGTGGCGCTCGATTTGCTGCCGCTGATCGTGCAAAGCTCGGAACCGCCGCCGTTCAAGATACCTGTACCCACGCTCATAAAATTTCCGGAGCCTTTCAGCCATCCGATCCCAAAATTCGATTTGACACCCCCGCCCATTGTCGAGACCTGTGCCGATCCCATAATCTATCTACACCCATGCACGATTCACCGTGGAGATAGCCCCATGACTCACAACTGGAAAATGCTGACGATGTATACCGCCCTATCGGCGGCGACCGTCTTCATCGCGCCGCAACCGATCGTCTTTGCGCAAGCGCAAGAGAAGAAAGCCGGAGTATCCGACGAACTCTTGAAGTCGTTGCAGGATATTTCCAAGCGACTCGATGCGCTGGAAAAGAAAAAAACGCCAACTCTCGACACCGATGCGATCACCGAAGCGCTTCGTGCCGAAATCCGCAAACTTGAGAACGGTCTGTTGTCCGAATTGCAAAGCGACATCAAGGGCGTCAAGAAGAGCGTTGACGCCATCAAGACCGATGTCGGCACGCTGCAAAGCGAGCAACTTCGGCATAAGCTCAAGATCGAACAGCTTGCCGAGGAAATCACGCTGCTAAAGGAACGCCTGAAGGCAGGCCCAGTCGTCGGGATCACGCCCGCCGCTGTTGACAAAACGATGTTCGAGGAACTGGGCAAATCGCTCAAGGCGATCCACGACGCGATCACGAAGCTCGGCCCGACCGAGAAACGGATCATGATGTCGCCGCCGAGCACGAACGGCACGCCCAACATCGCCACGCCCGTGACGCCAAGTGTCGGCCGCGTGGTGCTGACGAATCTGTACACGGACGATCTGCTGTTCACGGTCAACGGCACGCCGTATCGTATTGCTGCCAAGGCCTCCAAAGTCGTGGACGTGCCAACGGGAACGATGACCTACGAAGTGTTCTCGTCCAGGTGGGGCATGCTCGAACGCAACACCACCGCAATCACCGCCGGCGACACGTTCACCCTTGCGGCGAACTCGCGATAACCTTGGTTTTCCGTGTGCGGCGTAGGGCTCATCTGCGGTGCTCCGAGCGCTGAGCCGCAAGCGGAAAACGAACTCGGTCTTTGTAGACAACCCCATGATCGTAACCATAGACGGTCCCGCTGGCGCAGGCAAAAGCAGCGCGGCTCGCCTCTTGGCGCGTCGGCTTGGCTTCGATTTTCTCGACACGGGCGCCATGTATCGCGCCGTCACCCTTCAGGGCTTGCGCTGCAACTGCAATTTCACCAATGAGACGGACCTCGCCAAGTTGCTTGCCGATGTCCGCCTCGAATTGCCGGGGGATCGTGTCCTGCTCAACGACGAAGACATCTCGGCGCTCATTCGCACGCCGGAAATCACCGCCGCGTCTGGCCCAGTCGCCAGTAGCAAAGTCGTTCGCACCAAACTCGTCGAATGGCAGCGGCAGATCGCCGATGGCCGCGATATCGTTTGCGAAGGCCGCGATCAGGGCACGATCGCCTTTCCGCGAGCCGAGTGCAAATTCTTTCTCTTTGCCGATCCCGTTGAGCGTGCCCGCCGTCGACATCGTGAACTGGAAGCGAATGGGCAAACGATTTCGTTCGCTGAGGTATTGCAAGCTCAACAAGCACGAGATACCCGCGACGCCGCCCGGGATATTGCCCCGATGGTCGCCGCCGTCGATGCGATCAAGCTGGACAGCACACAGTACACGCTCGATGAAGTCGTTGATAAGATGGAACGAATCGTGCGTGAACGGATACCCCGTTGTGAGCCGACAAGCGACGGTAGAACGCCCAGTCGCTCGCGCGTCCAGCTATAACTTCGCACGGGCGGAAATGTCGCATTTTCGGATGAATCAAATCCTTCCCGAGCCGCGACCGTTAGGGAGCGGTCGACAGGATGCCGTGCGGTTGCTGTCGGCCGCTCTCTGACGGTCGCGGCTCGGAAAACCGACAATTCCAACCGCGTGCAGTAAAACGGGTCAATCGAAAAACATGCTCGAATCAAAAAAGCCACACCCTGATCCGCTCGCGAAGATGGAATCGGCCTGGTTCCCCTTGTGGCATCATCTATTCTACCTCTCCGCGCATGCCGCATTTACACTCGGCTCCAGTCTGCGGGTGCAAGGTACCCGAAACATGCCCGCGGAAGGCCCGGCGTTACTCGTCGCCAACCATCAGAGCTTTTTCGATCCGCCAATGGTCGGCCTGGCTGCCAAAAGGCCGTTGGTGTATCTCGCGCGGAAGACGCTATTTCGCAATCGCTTCTTCGCGGGCCTGATTCGCAGCCTCAACGCGGTGCCAATCGATCAGGAAGGCGTGGGCAAGGAAGGCATCCGCACGATTTTAGAGCAGTTGCAACTCGGCAAGCCGGTGCTAGTGTTTCCGGAAGGCGAACGTACCCGCACTGGTTCGCTATTGCCTTTGAAGCCGGGCATTCACCTGCTGATCAAGCGTGTGCATGCACCGATCATCCCGGTGGGAATCGCTGGCGCCTTCGACGCTTGGCCACGCACTTGTTTGCTGCCAATGCCTGCCCCATTGTGGCTTCCTACCATGCCGGGAACGCTCTCGATATCGCTGGGTAAGCCCGTGGCTGCCGCAAAGTTTCATGGTATGCCGCGCGAAGAAGTGCTGACCGAACTGTCGAACTTGATCCGTGCCGAGCAGGAACGCGCCGAGCAGCTGCGGCGAAAGTAGGCAGAAATCGCCGCTTGCGGCTTAGCGCTCGCGTACCGTCTGCGAGCGTTTCAACTCCATCCCTTCACGCCAAATCCGCCTGCACCAATTTCTCGGGTCGGCCGACACGCTCTAGCAACGCCTCGGCGGCGAGATAGCCGCTGCGAACCGCACCTTCCATCGTCGCCGGCCAGCTGGTGTTCGTCCAATCGCCCGCCACGAACAGATTCGCGATCGGCGAGATTTGTACGGGCCGCCAACGATCCACGCCGGGCACGGCACTGAACGTCGCCGCGTGTTCGGTCACAACCCTCGCTCGAATCAGCTTCGCATCGGCCAGCGCGGGAAGAAGCCGACGCAACTCGCCGACTACCTGGCGTTCGACCTCTTCATGCCCCAAGCCGCGAAATTGCCGAGCGGCACTGACCACGACCTGCAAGTACCACTCGCCGGGCGACGTCTCACCCCGATTGAAGACCCATTGGCCGATGCTGTCCATCAGCACAATGTGAGGCAACTCGGTCCCCGGGCGATCGAACCAGCAATGCACGCCCGTGATCGGCGACGTTTCGAGATTACGTAAGTTGCTGAAATAGGCGAAACGACCAACGACTTCCATAGGCAATAGTTCGAGCAAACGATCAAATGGCACCGCCGAGATGTAGTAATCCGCCGTCATCGCGTCGCCGTGTCGCATCTCCAGTTCGCTGACACGGTCGTCGGTCACGCTGAGCTGTTTGCCGGCTTGCTGCATGAGGACGTCCACTTGATGCTCGCTCAGCCAACGCGACAGTTCCTCGCCGTACAATCGCCCCAACGGCACGGTCGGCACCTCGACCTCGAACCCGCGGCGATGTTTCAGGAAACCGTCAACGAACACTTTCTTCGCATAACGCAGACCAATGCGGTCCGGCGATTCGTTGAGCGCACTGACGAGCACCAGGCCCCAGAATCGATTGACGATCCGCTGCGTTTGGCCGTGCTTCGTCAGCCAGTCCTGGAACGGCGGATCATCGTCCACCGGTTCGGACTTGAGTTTCAGCAGTCCCCATGCCACGCGCAGTTTCTCTCGCCATGTCAGGTAATGCGCAAAGGCGAAGCTGCGGAAAAGATGCAGCGGCGCGGGCAGCGGGTCGGCGCGAAATCGGCTCACCCGGCGGTCGGGCGTCATGAAATACAGCGTCGGCTGTGGCTGAAGAAAATGCGACACGCCGATCATGCGGCTGAAATGCGCGAGGTTCGTGCAGCACCCCATGCTGACATGCTGGCACGTATCCACGAGTTGCCCCGTCGCCGAATCGTGAAACGAACTGGCCCTGCCGGCGAGTCTTGATCGCGATTCGATGAGGCGAACACGGAACCCGCGCGGGGCCAGCGCCGTTGCGGCGGCCAAGCCCGCCAATCCACCGCCGATGATGAGTACGCTCGGCTGCATCGATCACATCCATCCAAATCGCGTCGGCAGCGCACAGGCCGCGAACAACGCCTTCTTCCACCCAGGCACGCGCACTCGACCGTGGAATACATCGAAGTCGCGCCGCTCGATTTCACCCAGCAAACCGCGATAGGTTGACGACATCATCTGGAACACCGCACGGCCTGACGGCGAAAGTCGCTTGAGCAATCGCGTGCCACTGTGGTAATGGGCGTGCGCCCTCACAGCCTGAAATCGCATCATCGCGAGATACGCCGAATCACGCACGCCGCGGGTCAGGCGTTTCGCGTCATAGCCGAACTGGGCAAGCTCGTCGCTCGGTAGATAGACGCGCCCACGTGCCGCGTCCTCGGCGATGTCGCGAAGAATATTCGTGAGTTGAAAGGCGATGCCCGCATCCTCGGCGTAACGCAGTGCGGCCGGTCCCTCGAAGCCCCAGATATGAATGCACGACAGCCCGACCACCGATGCGACGTGGTAGCAATAGTTGCGCAATTCAGCAAAGGTCACGTAAGCGACCGGTTCGAGGTCCATCTCCACGCCATCAATGACGGCTTCGAGATACTTGGCAGGTACGCCATAGCGTTGGACGGTATGCGCCAGTGCTGGGTGCGCCGGATGCGAATAACTGCCGGCGAGGGCGGCGCGCAACTGTTGCCTCCATGCCGCGAGATTCCGCCGTTTGTCGGGCATCGGTTCGTCGGAGAGATCGTCAGCGATGCGCATGAAGGTATAGAGTGCGCACATTGCGATCCGGCGAGGCGGGGGCAGCAGCAGGAAGGCGGGGTAAAAGTTGCCCGCCTCTCGCTGGGTTACCTCTTCACAATAACGATACGATCTTGTCAGCATCGAGTTCATGGCGTACTGGCCCGCCTACGCCAAAGTCGGCGAAACCAGTTTCCCAGAAACACTCGGCTAACGAGCGCGAGTTTTTCCCATTTGCGCAGCACGGGCCGCGTGCGCCAGACGTCATAGCCGACCTGCTCAATCTTGCCCAGGATGCCCAACCCTCCGCGTGCGAATAGCTCAATGTCGGATTGCACATCGCTGGGAACCCGCGAGATCAACGGCATGCCGGCGTCGAAGAGCGAGCGCGTGCGATCAACCTCGAACCGCATCAACGCGGCGAAGGCGGGCGTGAATTTTCGCGATTCCAAATCGGCATCGCTGTAGCCGAATCGCGCTCGATCCTCGCCAGGCAGGTAGACGCGGCCGATGTCGAAATCGCGGGTGACGTCCTGCCAGAAATTGGCCAGCTGCAATGCCGTGCAGATCGAATCGGACAAGCCGACATTGGTTTTGTTGAAGCATTCGCACAGGTACAACACGAGATGCCCGACCGGATTCGCGGAGTTTTTGCAATAACCCACGAGCTGATCGAACGTGTCATAACGATGGACGTGCTGGTCCTGCTCAAACGCAAGCAGCAGGTTAAGGAACGGCGTTCGTGGAATGTGGAAACGCTGGATCGTGCCTCGCAACGCGATCATCACCGGATGGCGCGGCGAGCCGTCGTAGACTCGCTGCAATTCCTCACGCCACCATTGCAACAAATCGAGCGTGCGCTGCCCGCCACCGGTTTCATCGGCGAGATCATCGGCCCATCGGCAGTAGGCGTAGATGTTGTGGAAGTGCGGCACCAAACGACGCGGTAGCAGCATCGTGGCGACCGAGAAATTCTCGTAGTGCGTCCGCGCAAGCTCCGCACAATAAGCGAGCGCATCCACCTCGGACACCGGCTCATAACGTCCGTCCGGGCCCCAACGTGTTAGCTCATTCGCGAATGGTGCGGTCATGCGGCAATTATACGGACGTATTCGGCACACGAGCCTGAAGCGTCAGCGATGGATTATAGAATTTCGGAACCACGAGCCGGAAGCGTTAGCGACGATTCACATCAATCCGTCACTCACGCTTCCGGCTCGTTTTTGGAAAGCCGATTCGCGGCGAGAAACTCTGCCGCCCAGCGATAGTGATCCAGCAATCCCTCGGTCGGCCGGTGCAAGATGTGATAGGCGATGAAGAGCGCTTCGAGCGACGCCAGCCCGTTGTCCGGGTCGGTGCCTTGCTTCGACACACGCGGGTACGCCGTCTTCCACCCCTTCAGCGAGCGTGTCGGCACGTGCGTGAAATGTCCGAGCATCTTGCCTGCCGAGCGCCAGCTTCCGTCGAGAAGCAAGATACCGAGATCGCGATCTGCTTCTGATAACGCCGGTCCCTCCGCAGCGAGCTGGACGTAGCCAGCCAGCTCCAGAGGCTCTTGGACTGGATACGCGAAAAATCGTATATCCTCGCGGCCGTCGAGCGGCAGGACCGAGCACTTCTTCGGGTTTTCGCGCGGATGCCTTACGATGATCGTCAGCGGATATGCAAGCGTCATGTATCAACTTCCGCGGGGAGCAGTTCCAGAAAGATGCCGCCGTTCTCAAACAGATCGCCGCCTACGGCGCAAGTCCATAGGATGCGAACCAATAGTCGGCACGGCGGTTGATCAGCACCGGTGGGCAGGGTCAGTTGCACCTTATTGCCTAGCAGACGCTTGGTTCCCAAAAGTCGTACACCCGTCGCGGAAAGATCGCGGCTCAATAACGTGTATTCCGTGCCGTCTTCCGTGCGAACCTTGACGGGTTGAATAAAGTCGATGCGTGTCCGCCCGCGGCGCTCATCGCTCTTGACGCGTTCCTTGTGCCGGCGGATGAGCCGACGGACGATCCTTTGAATCGCCAGCTGCTGGGCATGTTCTTTTTGCAGACGCGGATTGTAAGCTTCTTTTGTGGTAGTAGCGCCCCTGCCGAAGTACGAGCGCGGAGCGCACGCACACTAGCGCATCCTTCCAGCCCGTTTCATCGAGGCTGGCGAAACGCATTTCCGATCGGATTTGGCGTGCCGTCACATGCCCCTGCCGCTTGGCAAGCCGCAGTACGGCTTCGGCGACATTTTCGAGCGATTGGGTTGACATCGTATCGATTTCTTTACGAAAACGCTCACCGAGCGTCACTGGGGTCTATCGTGTTGCGCAACACGATCGCACATCACCACGAAAGCGCTAAGCCGGACGCCACCCTCAAAAGTCGATTTCCGAGGCTGAAGCGTAAGCGAGGCGGCCTGAATGCCTCTTCAGCCTCGGACGGAAAATCGGCTTTTGATGGGCGCGTCAAGCCGCAGCGGCAAATTGCTCTCCCATTTTTCTGGCCTTCGCGGTATGCTTTTTGTTCCAATAGGTTTAGGCATTCTAGCAACAACATGGAGGTTGTTTATGCTGTTACGACAGGCAAGCTGGTTGATCTTGGCAGGAGCGGTAGGCTTTGTCGTTCTGGCGGATGCGTCCGGACAGGGCACGCCGAAGGTTCCCATCACCAGCACCAGTACGACGCCAACGGCAAGCGCACAAATCATTCCCGTCAGCTTGACAAACGAACACATCGCCGCCTCGGTCAATGGCGAGAAAATTCTCGTCGGCGAAATCAGGAAAGTCCTCGACCAACGGCCTTACCCAGTTTCCTTGACCGAAGAACAGAAAAAGCAACTCCGCCACACCGCGCTAGAAGTTCTCGTCGATGACACGTTGATGCGGCAATATTTCTCAAAGTACGGTCCGAAAATTACGCAAACCGAGCTTAACACAGAGGTGACCGAACTCGACGCGGCGCTGAAAAAACGAGGCCAGACGCGGGAGATGTTCATGAAAGAGTCGGGCCAAACCAGCGATCAGCTGAGCCGCGACATCGTCGCTCGCCTGCAATGGAAGGGACTATTGCTGCAGTTTCTTCCCGACGATAAGGCACGAAGCTACTACGATTCAAACAAGGTTTTTTTCGACAAGGTGTTCGTCCGCGCCAGCCATATCCTAATAAAACTTCCCGCCGCAACGACCAAGGAACAGCGCGACCAGGCCGTGCAACAGATGCTCGTTTGGCGGCAGGACATCCTCACAGGCAAAGTGAAGTTTGAAGATGTCGCCAAGCAACATTCGCAATGTCCGACCAAGGACAAGGGCGGCGATATCGGCCAGTTTCCCTACAAGTTCGTCGTCGTCCCGGAGTTCGCCAAGGCGGCGTTTTCCATGAAGGAAGGCGAAATCAGCGATGTCATTCAGACTGTCTTCGGTTTGCACCTAATCAAAACCACAGAACGGACCAAGGGCGACACAAGCACATTTGAAGCACTCAAGGAAACCGTGCGCGAGGTCTACGCTCAAGATGAAGATCTCTATAACCGGATCCTCGCGGACCAGCGCAAGAAGGGCGAGATCAAGATTCAGATACCGTGATGGCTTGCGTTCCCAAACCAAAGCCCGCCATTAATGGCGAGGACGCGGATTCACGCCATTGATGGCGGGCTAGTGGTCCGACCAGCTTGATTTGACAGGTGGGGCCAGGCTTTCCAGCCTGGCCAGGCTGTAGAAAGCCTGGCCCCACGGACCTGTCAGCTCTGCCTTTTCGGACCACTAGGGTTGGGAACGCAATTGTAGTCGACCTCACTTTTCAAACCAGATGAATTCACTTCGCCGGCAGCCGCCGAACAAACTTCTCGGCCTGCTGAATCCATTCTCTGACCTGGACAACGTTCTGCACGCCTTCGACCGAACATTTTTTTCTTCGATGTGCTTTTTTCGCGACAATCCCTTACGGATGCGTTCAGCAAGTTGTTCGTCAAAGGCCATCGAAGTTCTCCAGCAAAAGGACGACGGCGTTCGTGTCGTGTATTCTATCGATACTGGAGACACAACCATGATGCCGAGTCTTTGTGAATCGTGTAAGCACATGCGGCCCATACAGTCGGCTCGATCGCGGTTTTTGCTCTGTGAATTGGCGACCACGAATAAACAATACGTGAAGTATCCGCCGCAACCGGTTGTTGCGTGCAGCTGCTACGAACCCAAGCCCCCTGCCCTCCCGAAACAAGGAAACGACGAGTGAACCCGGATCCCGATTTGACTTACAAGCCAGGCCCCACCCCGAGCACGCTACGCGCAGCCGATGGCCGCATCCTGACGCCGCCAAATGGCTGGATACTCCTGGTACCCGGCGATCCGGCGTTGACACGTCGAGTCAAGACGGCCGGAGATCACTGGGTCGTGCAAGAAAAAAGGGGCCGCAAGATTTTTTCGCGCGGCGTGTGGGCGCCGGCTACCGTGATTGAACGCATTCGCGCCGAACTGGAGATTGAACGAGCGGCCGAGGGATTTGCGAAACGGAAAGCGTCCGATGCCCGTCGGCGCGACAAGGCCCAGGCGGAATATGTCGAAGATTTTCTTGGCGCAGTGGTTGCGTTTCTAGCGTTTCACCCGAACCATGTGGAGCTTGCCGATCGAATGGCCCGGGCGGTGACCGATCATGCAACGCCAATCGGCAGCGGCACGGTAGCACGCACCACGAGAATCCCCGTCGCGCAGCGTGCCGAGGCCGCCGTCATCGCCTGGATGCGTCACCAAACGACCGGGTATGACGGCATGGCGATACCGCGAATCAAAGGAAAACGCCGTGAGATTCGTCGGTTGCTGGCCACACGATCGCAGAACTTACTGACGCACTATCGCCGAGGCGATACAATCGGCGAGAATTGCCCATTAGAGCAGGCGCTGGCCAAAAGCCGTAGTTAGGCCAATATTACGCAGAGAGACTTGCTGCATTGTGGCGAGACTCGCCGCAAGGAGAAAAAAAAACGACAACCTTGCTCTTTATTCCTTAAATGGGTCTAGCCTGTTCACAATAATAAAGTACAATGAAGTTGTACCTCTACATTCGTGGTGCCTTCCTCTTCCTCAAAATCATTTTTTCGGATCTGGCAGTCATCAAGCGTGCGGAGAAGGACTACAGGTTGTCCTCGTGTGCATGGTGATGTTGCTGTTGGCCGCATTTCCTTTCACAACCGAGTGTGATTTTTCGGATTGAGTGGTATCGTTTTGCGTGCGTTCTTTGGCAGCCCTGCCGTTGAAACCACATCCAACCGTTATAATCAATCAGCCAGTGGTACGTTCACGGCGGGCAAGGTCAGGGCGACCCTCGGAAAGAATCATGCAAGCGAAATCGCAAACTGAAAATGACGCTGACGGCGAAAAACGCGTGGACCTGCAACTAAGCACGACTATCGGGGAGCAGGTGTTGCATACCCTCGGAAAGCCGGTTGGTTTTCATCGAATTCAAGTGCGAAGATTGTGGGGCGATCGCTTCCGTGTTAATGTGTTCATAGGTGCAGACGCAGCGTCGGTGATCATCGCTCATAGTTTTTTTCTCGTTGCCGACGAGGCAGGTAAAATCACGGCGGTGACCCCGAAGATCACGAAACGATATTAACATGTCGGACGGCCAAAGGAGCCATCGTGGAACTCAACGTGGAAATCGAAAACATCGAAGAGATGCGCCGCCAGGAAGGCATTGACGACGACGAACTTCGCATGGAAATACGCGAGCTTAAAGCAGGCGATTTCGTCCGCCTGACTTTTATGACGACTACAAAATCGTTTGAGACGGTACTGGTGCGTATCACCAGCATCCGCGGGTCTGCCTTTCGCGGCAAACTCGTCAAACGGCCGAATTCGCCCGGTTTGAGAAGACTGGGGGCAGGTGCTGCTATCACCTTCACCACCGCCCACATTCACTCTTTGCTCAAACGGCATGAAGTAAATGCGTAGTGTGTTCTACGTGTTTTTTTTTCTTAGGAGTTGGTAAATGGGTAAGAAACTGTACGTCGGAAACTTGACTTACGACGTGTCCGACAGCGACCTCTCGGCGATGTTCGCCCCGCACGGGACCGTATCATCCGCTCAGGTCATCATGGACCGCGACACCGGTCGCTCCAAAGGCTTCGGCTTTGTGGAAATGGGCTCCGACAAGGAAGCTCAAACGGCCATCACGTCCCTCAACGGCAAGGAAGTCAACGGTCGCGCTCTGACCGTCAATGAAGCCAGGCCCAAGACCGAAGGCGGCGGTCGTGGTGGTTCTGGTGGTGGCGGCGGCGGTCGCGGCTTCGGTGGTGGTGGTGGTGGTGGTGGTGGTGGTGGTCGACGCTACTAACCGACGCGAGTGGCGAGCAACACAGGTAAACCTGGGTTGCTTTTCCTCATCGCATCGTTAGATTCCACTGCAGTCCCTACACTGCCAAACGGCATCGGTGGATTGAACCTCATCGGTTGCCTATCGTAAATCATTCAAGCGTGCTCGCTCGCTCCAGCTAAGCAAGCGAGCACGCTCGTTCTGTGCATGATGCGCAGAATCTCGTTCCCGAAACCGCCCACAAGGAGATTGCATGTCCCTACGAATGCGTGTTCACGACCGCGAACCGATCGGCGCAGCTCTACGCCGTTTCAAAAAGCTGCTCGAACGAAGCGGACTGACCAAAGAACTGCGCAAGCACAAATACTATGAAAAACCGTGCGAGGAACGCCGGCGTGACGAACTGCGAAAGAAAAACAACATCCGCAAGGGCAAGACCAAAACGAAACCAAGCTCGTCCTACTGGTGAGGTGTTTGTCTCGGCTTGGCGATAACTTGCTGAGCGCAGCATGGCAATCCCCTTCACCCCCGTGAGGCATACGATTTCGATGGCCGCCAAAGCAAAAGCCGCTCCCAAAATGGTCCCTGCCAAGCCGGTCTCGTCGTCTGCACCCGGCCAACCACTAACGATGGAAGAACGACTGCATCGCATCGCGGCCTTGGGCAAGCGCATCGAAAGCTACATCCAATTCATGTGCCAAGTTCCCGCTCTGTCAGGCAATTCCCCCGAAGTCCAAGGTCGCGCTGTCACTGCTTTTTACAACCAACTCGTCCTCGTGGAAGGCCAACTCGCTCACATCCATGACGAACTGCGGCTCGAGTAATGCCCGGCAATGCGGTCTGACCCCGTGCCATGAATCGATCTCACCGAATTTTGGCTATCTTTCCAATTCCTGCATTCGCTCTTTCTCCTATATTCAGGTTCCGCTCGCGGCTAGGTCCCCGCGCCGGTCTGAGCTGACGCATTGCCCGAGCCTAAGCGTTAGCGAAGGGCCAGGCGGTGCACTACTCTGTAGAATCAACACAGGATGCCTTTCTCCTTTCTCGGATTTCGGTCATGAAGCAAATTACTCTAGTCGTGCGGCCGATCACTGCGGAAGCAGTGCTAAAGACCGTCGGCGAACTTGATGTCAATGCAGTCATGGTGCAAGAAGCGAAGGGGTACAGCCGCCAAAAGGGGTATCTTGAGCGTTACAAAGGTAGCGAATACTCAATGGCGTTCTTGCCGAAGGTCGAGATCAGCGTCTGGGTCAACGATTCACGGGTACAGGAAGTTGCAGACAAAATCATTAAAGTCGCACGCACGGGCCGCATCGGCGATGGAAAGATATTTGTGGTCGATGTCGGTTGGCCGGGCGCGATGGAATTCTGACGAGATCGGGTCGATCGGCGTCACTCAGGTATCTGCTTTTGCAGCGCTACGACGTGTAAGGCCGCCGGTTCGATGACGATTTCCAATTCGCGCACGTTATTTTCCGGCAGGCAGAACAGTTCGCCATCAGCATGCGCGATTATCGGCTTCTCGGACTGCAACACGATGCGCCGGCATTTCCCTTGACGTAGCTTCGGATACGATGCGGGCGGCCCGAACAACGCCAGCCGAGGCAAGAATTGCAGAATCTGCCAGCGCGTCAAATCCGCGGCATGGACGTAGTCGAACCAGCCGTCGTCAATCAACGCATGCGGTGCGAGCGTGAAACCGCCTTCGCGCTTGCCAAGAAGGGCGCTGAACATTAACGTCGGCACGGTTTGGGCGGGTTCGTCGTCAATGCGGACCGACACCGGCGGATATTCGTAATGGTACACGAGCGACCGAATCGCCGCCAAGCCGTACAGGAAGACACCCTGAAGGCGACGGATTTTGCGCGATTCCCAGGTCACTCGGCCATTGAATCCCGTGCCGAGACAGCAGCCAAAATAGACCCGTTTGCCGTCGGGCAGATTCACGCAACCGACATCGACGTGTCGCGGCGCCGGCGGATTTTTCGGATCGAGACCGAGGCTGAAGGCGTAGTCGTTGGCGGAGCCGATCGGGATGATGCTAAAGGCGACATCGGGATTGCGAACGCTCATAAGCCCATTGAGCACTTCATGGGCTGTGCCATCACCCCCGGCGGCGGCGACAACGGGGATGCCCTCACGGGCCGCCGATTCCGCCAGTTCGACGGCATGGCCAGGATGCGTTGTGGGCCGAAACGCAACCTCAGCGCCCCAAGTTTGGCGAATTTGCTCGAGCCTCTGACGACCGCGATGCTTGCCGGCCGTCGGATTGAAGATGACACACAATTCAGGCCGGGCCATGCGAACCTCGCGATGTTTTCGGGGTGTCTGTATTGTATCGTAGTCAGGGATCAGGAGTCATCGGTCGGTTTCAAGTTGGGCTACCGACTCCTGATCCCTGACTCCTCCTCGGAGGATTGCTGCGTTGAACGGACTTCTGGTACTCGATAAACCCACGGGCATTACCTCGCGCACGGCAGTGGACCGCGCTCAAAAATGGTTCCCTCGCGACACTCGCATCGGGCATGCCGGTACGCTTGATCCGCTCGCGACTGGCGTTTTGGTGCTTTGCATCGGCTCGGCGACACGGCTCATGGAATACGTTCAGCGGATGCCGAAAACGTATCGCGCCGGCATCCTGCTCGGCGCGACTTCCGATACCGACGATGCCGATGGCGTCATCACACCCAATGCAAATCCCTGCCCACCAGATCGTAGTATGATCGAACAGGCGCTCAGTGCGTTTGTCGGCGAAATTCAGCAGGTGCCGCCGGCCTACTCCGCGGCCCATGTCGGCGGTCGGCGTGCATACGCCCTCGCCCGCAAAGGCCACGAGTTCGAGATACAGCCACGCCTGGTGACTGTGCATCAGATCGACATCGAACGATACGAGTTCCTGCAACTGGACATCGTCGTGCACTGTGGCAAGGGCACGTACATCCGTTCCATCGCCCGCGATCTCGGCGTGGCGCTCGGCTGCGGCGGATTGATCGCATCGCTCCGTCGAACCGCAATAGGCAAGTTCACCGAAGCGGAGGCATTGGCTATCGACACGCCAGCAGACACGGCGATCCAACGCCTGCTGCCGGCCTGGCACGCGGTGCAGGATACGCCGCCGATCGTGCTATCCGCTGACGACACGCGAAAACTGCGAATGGGGCAGACCATCGCAAATCCGTATGGCTGCACCGCGGAGTGTGCAGTCGTTGACGATGCCGGCGAATTCGTCGCGCTCGTGACGCCGGTCGAGGGGCGATTGCAACCCGCGAAGGTGTTCGGCGTTGGCTGATCATTCGCGAATCACAACCAACCCGTCGCGTATAGCACGGCAATGAAAAACGCGATCGGTACAATCGGCAACGTCAGCAGCGCGAGCCGACGAATGGCCGAGGTTGCGTGATGCCGATGCACATGCAACAGGTACGCCGCCAAGAACCCGCCGACAGCGCCGCCGAAATGTCCCTGCCAGCTGACACTCGGCAGGAAATTGATGGCGATGAGCAGGATAGTATTTATTCTCAGCGAACGAGACCAGGCTTCAACGAGGTTATCTGGCAGATACCGATAGTTCATCGAGAACCACACGATCATCGACACGAAGATGCCGTACATGCACCCCGACGCTCCAGCCGTGATTGGCATTTGCCCGTAATCGGACGTTTGGGCGATGGTAATCAGAAGAACTGCACATCCGCTGACGATGCCTGATATGGCGTAGATGGCGACGAATCGCCAAGTCCCCCAGATTGTTTCGACTATTCGACCAAGCGTGTTGAGGAAGTAGAGATTCATGAAGAGGTGCAAGCCGCCGATGTGCAAGAATGTAAAGAGCACAATGCGTTCAAGCTGAGGCCGAGCCGGACCGCCTTCGCGCACCACCAAAGCAGGGTGCAAGGCTCCGAGATCGATTAGCACGCGGTTGGATTTTCTGCCATTTCCCAACAGATAATCGTCGATCGACAGGTCGTAGTAGAGGGCGTAGACGGCGCCAACGAAGAAATAGGCGAGGATCAGTGCGAACAGCACGCGCATGGCCGGCGCGCGGTGCGGGGCGAGCAGGGACTGCCGTATCGCTTCGCTTCGACCGGAGTCGTCATCGTCAACGTCATCGCGATTGGATTGTGCGTCCGCGGTTGGCGCCACCCTGCCCTTCGGGACGCGTCCTTCCTTTAGCGCAGCGAGCCCGTATTCGGTGAGCACTACTCCCTGACCAATATCAGGCATCCATTCCGTGAGGTTTACCAATCCTCGGCCACGCAACTCATCCAGTCCAGCGTCGACCTGGCCTCGCTCCAGCTTTTGTTCCTCGGCGTATTGCCTCGGAACCAACGGCTTTGGCGTCAGCGATTCACACGCTTTCAGCAACGTGAGCAAGAAATCATCGGAAATCGGCATGGCGCTCACTTCTTGGCGACAGGTTGGATCCATTGGCACAGTCCAGCGTGGATTTCTTCTCGCGGGTCTTCCCATGTGCCCAGATTGGGAGGTTGATAAGATAGACGAAGGGTCCGACCAACGCAACAGGAAAGCGAATGCGAAATGGCGAAAACTTTGGCGATGTGCCGGGCGGTTGTGTTTGATTTCGACGGAACCTTGGCCGACAGCTTCGACGCGATCGCCTGCAGTGTGAACCATGTACGTGCCCTGCGCGGCTTGCCGGCTTTGTCCGTGGCCGAAGTGAAAGGCCACGTCGGCCATGGGCCGGAGTATCTGCTGGAACACACGATTCCCGGCTGCCGCCTATCCGACGATTTGCCGGCGTATCGCGTGCATCACCCGACGGTGATGGGACCGATGACGCGATTGCTGCCCGGCGCCGCAGAGTTACTCATCGCGATTAAGCACGCCCAGAAGCGCATCGGCTTGTGCAGCAACAAGCCGCGCATCTTCTCGCAAGAGCTGCTCGTGCATCTGCGGATCGCCGAGTTGTTTGATGTCGTGCTCGGCCCGGAGGACGTGAGCATGCCAAAGCCATCGCCGGAGATGCTGCTGCGAGCGATGGAGCGGATGTCACTGCCGCGCGACGAGGTGCTATACGTGGGCGACACGACAGTCGATATTCAGACCGCACGCTCAGCAGGCGTAACGGTCTGGGTACTGCCGACCGGCTCGGAGCCTCGCCATGTGTTGGAGCAGGCAAGGCCGGATCGTTTGCTTGAGAACCTACACGACATGCGAATGGAACTGACGGATTCGTGATGAACTTTCGGCTATGGATCTGTTTATTTTCAAGAAGCAGTCGTCATGATTACCGAAATCGATCCCTGTGTGGACTACGCGTTCAAACGAATATTCGGCGTTGAGCGCACGCTGCCGGTGTTGACGGATTTCGTTCGGGCCGTGCTAAAAACGGGAAACCAATCGGTTGCCGATTTGGTTCTGCTCAACCCATTCAACGACAAGGACTTCGCCGACGATAAATTGTCAATATTCGATATCAAGGCTCGGGATCTAACGGGAAGGCTTTTGAACATTGAGATGCAGTTGTTCGGCTTCCATGTCCTGCTACAGCGGATATTATACTATTGGGCGGGGTTGCATGCCTCGCAGTTGAGGAAAGGCGATGAATACGAAAAATTGCGACAAACGATTTCGGTGGCCATCGTGAACAGCACGATATTTCCGGAGGTGAGCGACCATCATCATCTTTTCCAGGTACGCAGCGCAAAGCATCCCGCACTCGTGTTCTGCCCGGACCTGTCGATTTACGTGATCGAATTGCCGAAATTCAAACGGACGGTCGATGAGTTGCGCGATTCACTCGATGTATGGTGCTACTTTTTGAAGCACGGCAAAGATCTCGACAAGGATGCATTGCCCGAGGTGCTGAATACGCCATTTGTTTTTCAAGCTTTGGAGGAATTGGAAATGTTATCGCGAAATGACATTGAACGCGAACGATACCAAGCCCGCTTGAAGTGGGAACGCGATCAGACCTGCTTCATCAGAGAAGCACGCGACCAGGCCCTGGCGCAGGGTCTCTCACAGGGTCTCTCACAGGGTCTCTCACAGGGTCTCTCGCAGGGTCTCTCACAGGGTCTCTCACAGGGCAAGTTGATTGCTCGAATTCAAATGTTGCAAGAAACCCTCGGCGTACTTATTTCGCCGGACGAGGCGCTGATTGGGTCTACTCCCGACGAGCTTCGTCTACGTATCGTGGCATTGGAACAGCAACGCCAGGCACATCGATAATCATTGCGTGGATACCCAGTCCGCCACATGGAATCCTGTAAGGCATATTCATCGGCAATGAGGGGAAAAAAGTGCCTCGGTTATTGGTCATCAAAGGTGCGGACGAAGGTAAGCAATACGACCTTGCGGAAACTGTCGTTTCCCTTGGGCGCGACGCGGGCAATACCATCCGCTTGCACGATACCGAGGTCTCTCGGCGACACGCCGAGGTGCGCCGTATCCCCGCTGGACATGAGATCCTCGACCTCAGCAGTGCCAACGGCACGTTTGTCAACGATCATCGGGTAAATCGCTCGACGCTAAATGCCGGCGATCACATCATCATTGGCCAATCGGTGCTTCTTTACCGTACCGGACGCGACGAAGCCGCACCACCCTCACCTGAGTTGGTGCAGCAAGTCAGCCTCATATCGAGAACCGACCTCGAACTCTCCTCTGCAATCATCAAGACGATCGGCGAGGGCGAAGGCAGCCGAATTCTGTTGCAGCCAGAGAAGAACTCGCCCTGGCTGCGCGGCGCGCTGGCCAACCTGACGATCATGTACGAAGCCAGCCAAGCGATCAGCCACATCCTCGACATCGATCAGCTGTTGAATCGCATCCTTGAGTTGATTTTCCGTTCGATTAGCGCGGATCGTGGTTGCATTCTTCTCCGTAATCACGAGACGGGCGCGTTAGAGCCGAAGGCACTCCATTGGCGTCGCCCGGAAGATCGCCGCGAAAAAATCTCGTTGTCGCGCACGATCGTCGATCACGTGCTCAATGAGCGGATCGGCGTTCTTGTGTCCGACGCCGCCAGTGATGAACGATTTCGCAGTGGGCAAAGCATCATTAAGCTCGGCATCCGCGAAGTCATCTGCGTGCCGATGAAAGGCCGGCACGAGTCGATCGGTGTGCTCTATCTCGACACGCAGGTTTCGCAGCGGGAATCCACCAACCCGACCTTCACAACAAAATTTACCGAGGACCATCTGGCGTTGGCCATCGCAATCGCGCATCAGGCGGCGTTGGCAGTTGAGGAGACGCATTACCACCATGCGATGCTGCAAGCCGAGCGACTGGCCGCCATCGGGCAGACCATCGCCGCCCTTTCGCATCACATCAAGAACATCCTTCAGGGCCTGCGTTCCGGCAGCGACATCATCAAGATGGGCCTGCGCGACAAGAATGACGGGCTAATCCAGCAAGGATGGAAAGTTGCTGAGAAGAACCAGGCGAAGATATACGATCTAGTCATGGACATGCTGAGCTACTCCAAAGAGCGCATCCCAGCCGTGGAGCGAACCGACCTGAACGAGGTCGCGAAGGATGTGCATGAACTGGTGGCCCAGCGTGCGAAAGAGCGGAACATCCAGTTCGACCTGGTGCTCGCCGAGCCGATGCCGATCGTGCAAGCTGACACCGAAGGCATCCATCGCGCGTTGCTCAATATCGTGAGCAATGCAATCGACGCCGTCGAGGATCGCGAAGCGCCGGAGATCACGATCAGCACGCGCCTCGGGGAGGACGGTATGGCTCTGATCGTCGTGCGCGACAACGGTCCGGGCATCCCGCCGGCAAAACTCAATGACATCTTCAAGCCGTTCGTCAGTAGCAAAGGCTCGCGCGGCACAGGCCTCGGTCTACCGGTGAGCCGAAAGATTCTGCGTGAGCACGGCGGCGATATCACGGTGCAAAGCCAAATCGATGTCGGCAGTACGTTTACGTTAAAGCTACCGATCAAGAGCGAGCTGATTGCCGACCCCAACGAAACGATTACGGACCTGCTCGCCATGCCGCCGGAACCGGATTGATGGTCGCGATGTCACCTCACAGTTATTTCGCGCTTCACGTCTGGTACGCCGGCGATACAATCGACCGTGCCGCTGCTAATCATTACCCGCAACCTGTTCGGAGTTTCGATCATGATCTCACGCCGATATCTCGCCAGCATGGTATTTCTCGTGATTGCCGGCCTCGCGCCGAGCGTTCACGCGCAACAAGGAGTCGCCGCCAAGATCACGAAAACCAAGGACACGCTCGACTTCCACATCGGCGATGCCTTGGTCACGAAGTATCACGTCAATGGCTACGCGAAGCCGATCTTTTGGCCCGTCAATGCACCGGGAACTGTACCGTTGACTCGCAACTATCCGCCTCCCGAAGGCCAGGCGACAGACCATCCGCACCAAAAATCGGCATGGTTCTGCCATGGCGACATCATCCCCGACGGCATCGAACTCAAGAACAAAATCAAGGGCGTCGCCGGCGTCGATTTCTGGTCCGAGGCAAAGGGTCATGGCCAAATGGTCTGCACCTTCGTCGGCGAACAGGTGAACTCGCCGACAGGTTCGTCCATCGTCACCAAGAACGAATGGCGCATGGCCGACGGCACGAAAATCATGGACGAGACACGCACGATCCATCTCTTCAACATTGCATCAGACAAAGCCCGGCTCATCGTCGTCAACTGCGACCTGCACGCCAGCGTCTGCAAGCTAACCTTCGGCGATACCAAGGAAGGCGCGTTCGGCATCCGCATTAACGACGTCATCAACGCAGCCAAGGGCAAAGGCAAGATTCAGAACGCCGAGGGTAAGATCGGCGAGAAGGAATGCTGGGGCCAAATCTCCGCCTGGTGCGATTACTCCGGCCCCGTCGATGGCAAGCAGGTCGGCCTCGCCGTGCTTTGCGATCCGAAGAACGCCCAACCCACCTGCTGGCATGTCCGCGGCTACGGCTTGATGGCGGCGAATCCGTTTGGACGAGAGAAACACGCCAAGTTCCCCGCGATGAAAGGCAACAACAAACTCGTCGAACTGCCGAAAGGCGAGCACTTGAACTTGCGCTACGGCATGGCCCTTCACACCGGCGACGCCGAAGCCGGACAAGTCGCGGCGATCTATCAACGCTTCGTGCAACTGCGAGGCAAAGAGTGAGGCGATCGCCACACAAGCCGGAAGCGTTAGCGACGGTTGCTACCAGTCCGTCGCTAACGCTTCCGGCTCGTATTGTTGGCGGCAAGTTGCTTCACTCACTTCTTAATCGTCGGCTCTCCCACAAGCCAACCTAACGACATCAGGAAACGATCCACACGTTCCAGGGTGTCGAAGAAGTCGGGATTCGCCTTGCCCGCTCGCCAGTTGTGAAAATCGTGCGGGCGATTCGGATAAACAATCGCCTCGCAGCGGTTGCCCGCTTTCTTCATGGCGTCGGCGAACGCCAGCACGGCCTTGGGCGGGATGATGCCATCCTTCTCGCCGACGATAATGATGCTCGGCGGCAGCTTCGGCGCGACGTTGTAGAAAGGCGAGAATTCCTTGTAGCGTTCCTTGACGCGCGCATGGCCCCATTTCCCTGGGCCATTGTCGAAAGCCGGATCGTAAAGCACCATGGCGTTGGAGCGTGGCGATATTTTCAGGTCATCGCCTGGCGCATCGAAGCCGTTCATCATACCGACGAACGCCGCCAAATGCCCGCCTGCCGACCCGCCGCCCGATGCGATACGATTGGGATCAATGCCCAACATGGCTGCGTTGTTCCGCACCCAGCGCATCGACGAACGAGCGTCCTCGATGCAGACGATCGGCGGATCTTTGCCTTCCCGTTCGAGCAAGCGATATTCGACCTGGATCGCCACCATGCCCCGGCTTGCCAGATACTTGGCGTGTTCGTTGAACTGCATCGTCCTGCCGACAATCCAGCTGCCGTGGTGAAAGAACACGATCGCCGATCGCCGGTCGTCTGCCTTCCAATCCTTCGGGTAAACGGCATAGAGCCGAAGGTCGCGATCGCCGGCCTTGCGATACGCGAATTCTTTGCCGAACGGAGTTTGCGTTCGTCCGGAAGCGGTGACGCTCAACAGAAGCCCGATAATTAGAAACCAACGCATGGCAATCCTTCCGAATAAAGGAGAAAGGGGCACATTCGTCCGCGTGTATTTCAGGCGTCGTATAATGCCACTCTCTATGCTATTCATCCTGAGGAGCGAGCCATGACGAAAATGTATCATATCGTGTTACTCAAATTCCCGATCGCAAAAGCACACCGCGCAGCTCAGCTATTTGCGGCGCTCGAAGAACTGAAATCACGGCTGCCGGGTTTTCTATCCTTCACCGGTGGGCCTTATTCAAGCCCCGAGGGACTGCATCAGGGCTACACTCACGGCTTCGTGATGACGTTCACCGATGCGGCGGCGCGCGATCATTACCTGTTTCACCCCGATCATGAAAAGGTGAAACAGGAATTCCTGCCCGATCTGGAAGGCGTCGTGGCGCTCGATTTTGAAGGGATTTAGAGAAGCTGATCGAGGTCATCCGGGGTCAACGGCGTATTCAACTCGCAACCGGCGATGAACTCGCCTTGCGGTTGCGCATCGCAATGCACGACATGAGCGGACAGCGTGAATCGCCGTTGATTGTCGCAACTGCGAAGCATGACAGTAATATGCTGCCCGGGGTCAAGTTGGCGCGTCACTTGGATGCCAATACCGGTGAGGGATAAATCAAGAATCCATGCGATTTGGAAGCCGTGATCGTCGGTCGAGAACACCCTCCCGATCGTGGCGGGTGCGCAGCGATAGCGGATCGTCGCTCGGTAGTTGCCTCGGCGTTTCGTCTTATTCGTCCCATCAGGGGTCAATGCGTTGGGTATCACGATCATCTCCAAGCGTAACACTCGTTGCTTAAGCTTAGGTCAAGAAAATCAGCAGGTCAAATCGCGTCGCATGAATTGGATGCCGATTTATGCCTTGGGTAAACATCTTCGGCTGCTCGATCGAACTGATCGCACGAAAATGGCTCTTCAGCCTCGGAAACGGACTTTCCGTAGACATCGCGATCCGCTCCCGGCTCGTAAGCAAAGTTGGATGTCGCTCATCGCGCTCATCTGTTTTGGCATGAGCAACATGATCGACATCCAAACCGAATCGGTTTGACTTCGGTGTCGGGGCGGGTTCTATACTTTCGACGGGTGGGATTGTCGCTTTTCTGAGCCGCGACC
>SIAQ01000152.1 GCA_009697105.1 Gemmataceae bacterium
TATCCGACAACAAGGACTTTCACCCGACCGACGTCATCGAAGATGCCGACGGCAGCCTGCTCGTCATCGACACCGGCGGCTGGTACAAGCTCTGCTGCCCGACCTCGCAACTCGTCAAACCCGACGTGCTCGGCGCGATCTATCGCGTGCGCAAAGTCAGCACGAAGCCACACGACGATCCGTACGGCTTGCGCATCGACTGGGATGACACGAAATCGATTGCACGATGTCTGGCCGATCCGCGTGCGTTCGTTCGCAAACGCGCGATCGACCTCGCCGGCCAGCGCGGCGATGTGATGCTGCCTGAGCTAACCGCGATCATGCAGACGGGAACGGTGGAAACGCAACGCAACGCGCTCTGGGCCGCGACGCGCATCATCAGCGTCAAGGCACGGGCGTTCGTGCGCGATTACGGCCTGGCCGCCAAGGATGCGAGCGTCGTCCGCGTTGCGCTGCACTCGATCAGCGTGCATCGCGATGCCAAGGCACTCGCAGGCATGCTACCGATATTGCGATCGATGGAAACGCCAGCCGCCGTGATGCGCGTCGCCGGCGAGGCGATCGGTCGCATTCACGTGAACACGCCGCTAAATCCAAGGGCGGCGGTCCTGGCGATATTCGATCGACTCGCCGAGACGAACGACCGCGTGCTGGAGCATTCGTTGACGTTTGCGCTCATCGAGATGAACGACTGCGAAGCCGTTGCGTTCGGGTTGAAGGATGATCGCCCCGCTGTGCGTCGTGCCGCGCTCGTTGTGCTCGATCAGTTGGACGCCGGCAAACTCGAAGCGAGCACAGTCGTCAAGGAGTTGTCCGCGAGTGATCCGAAATTGCGCGAGACCGCCTGGTGGATCGCGAGCCGACATCCCGAGTGGAGCGCGTCGCTTGGCAAAGCGCTTCGTCAACGCCTCGCGGCAAAGCTGCCGACCGACGAACGCCGCGAGCTTATCGAACAGCTAGCGAAACTGTCGAAGGCGAAGGCAACGCAAGCATTGCTTGTCGATGTGCTGGGCGACAATGCCGCCACGGTCGAGAGCCGAATTGCCGTGCTGCATGCGATGGCCCAATCGCCGCTCAAAGAAGCGCCGTCCACATGGCTCGATGCGATGCGCGTTCAGCTTCGTGGCGATCAGCCGATGCTGCGGCTTGAAGCAGCTCGAACGCTGCGAGCAATGCGCCTACCGAAAACTATCCCGGCCGAATTGCTTGCGGAACTGCGTGCAATTGGCGACGACGCGAAAGCCGATGCCGCCACGCGCTTGACCGCGCTTGCCGTGCTGCCGGCGGGAACGGTGTCGCCCAGTTCCACATTGTTCGGCTTCCTGCTGAAAGAAGTCCATGGCGACCAACCGGTACTCCAGCGCAGCCTCGCCGCCGAGGTGCTCAGCAAGGCCAAGCTCGACGGCGTCCAGCTTGCCGCGCTGGCGACGAACCTGCCAAAGATTGGGCCGATGGAGGTGGACCGCCTGCTCGATGCGTTCGCGCAAACGATCGACGACAAGCTTGGCGCGATGCTCGTCAAATCGCTGCAAGCACCGGAACTGCGAACGGTGTTGCGCGAGGATGCCGTCAAGCTCAGGCTCGCGAAGTTCAGCGCGAAGATTCGCAAAGACGCCGAGCCATTGCTGAAAACGCTCAACGCCGACGTGGGCAAGCAACAAGCCCGCCTCGAAGACCTGTTGACGAAGCTACCCGTGGGCGATGTGCGCCGCGGCATGACGGTGTTCAATCACGCGAAGTCGGCGTGCATGGCGTGTCATGCCATTGGCTACGTCGGCGGCAAAACGGGGCCGGACCTCACACGCATCGGCAGTATCCGCACGGAACGCGATCTGCTCGAATCGATAATTTTTCCAAGCGCCAGCTTTGTCCGCGGCTACGAACCGATCGTCATCACCACCAAGAACGGCCTGACGCACAACGGCCTGGTCCGCAAAGACTCCGCCGATGAACTGCACCTGGCGATTGGCGTCAATCAGGACCTGCGCGTGTCGCGTACGGAGATCGAAGAAATCCGCCCGAGCCGCGTGTCGATCATGCCCGCGGGATTGGATCAACAATTGACGCTACAACAATTGGCCGACCTGATCGCGTTTCTGAAGGCGTGCCGGTAACAAGGGAAGCCCATGGGTGAGGTACTCCGAACCCTTGGGATCACTTCATCTCAGAGGTTCGGAGTACTTCGCCTCTGGGATTGTTGCGTCACGCGGCCGTCTTGCGTCGCGCCAGCGCCAACACATCGTCGTCCGCAGCCTTCTCCGGCCCATCGCGCCACAACAGCACGGCACACGCGGGCACGAGGAATGGCCGCACGATGAACGTGTCCACCAGTACGCCGAAGGCCAGGGCGAAGCCGATCTGCGTTAGCGTATTCAGACCCGCGAGCATCAACGTCGCGAACGTGCCGGCCATGATCAAGCCGCACGACGTGATCGCTCCGCCGGTCTTGGCGAGGGCGCGGCGCAATCCCTCGACGGCACCATGGCGTTTGCGTTCTTCCAGTGCGCGGGCGATCAACAAGATGTTGTAATCCTCGCCGACGGCGACCAGAATCGTGAACAGGAAGAACGGCACGCGCCAATCGACATGCGTCAGAATTTGGCCCTGCCAATACAGACCCATCAGCGCGGTCGCACCGAGGGCAGCGTAGTAGCTGCCGAGCACCGTCATCAACAGGTAGAGCGCCAGCCAAACGCGCCGCACGAGCACGAGGAGAATCAGGAGAATCGCCGCCAGCACGAAGCTGTTGACACGGAAGCGATCGCTCTCCGTCACCTCGGCCAGGTCCTGCCCGATGGCGGTGATGCCGTAGCATTCGGTGCGCAGGTTCTCGCCTAGAAGGTTATGGTCGGGCAGGTTGATGCGCAGCCAGGTTTGCAGCAGCTTGAGTGTCTTGCCACTCTCTGGCTCGAACGGATCGGTCTTGAGGATGACGTCGATCTTGGCGACATACATCGTGCGTTTCACGCCGGGCGATTCCTCGAGTTCCACCTTCGACATGAAATGCTGTCGCGCTTCACTGACGGCATCGTCGTGCCAACTCTGCGCGATCGGCTGGAGCAGCGTCATGAGTTGATGCAGGATGCCCGTGCCTTGCGGATCGGGGCTGATCTCAATCCATGGGAAGCCCAACGGCTGCACGAGCGAGCGCACCTCGGCCACGCCATCAACCATTGTGAATCCCTGGCTGATTCGCTCCAGTTCGCGCTGGCCGAGTCGGCTTGTCCAATCTTTCGATGAGGTCACAAGCACGGTGACGGGGCCGATCTCGCCAGCGGTGAAATGCTTCTGAATGGCGCTGAGACCCTTGAGGCTCGCGCATTGCGGATTCAACTCGCCCGTCGCCCGGTAGTTGGGCTGCACACGCAAGCCAAGGATGACGAGCGGGGCAAGCACGGCGGCGGCGGTGACCCAGACGGCGATCGGCCTCCGCACGACCCAGCGACTGATCGCGTCCCAAATACCGAGTTTCTCCGGCGCGTCGATGGCGAGCAAGCGTGACCGGACAATCGCGGCGGGTGCTTTGCCAGGCCAGAAAACGACCCGGCCAAGGATGCACAAGATCGCCGGCGTGAGGGTGAGCGATGCCAGCAGCGCGACGCCGAGACTCAGCGCGATCGCCGGCCCGGCATAGCGCACCTTCGCGAACTCGGCCAGGGCCATCAATCCCAACCCGACCATGACGGTACCCGCACTCGCCGCCAGCGCTTCACCGACGCCGCCGACAGCCCGGGCGATCGCCTCGTCGATACTGCCGCCCGATTCCAGCTCCTCGCGATATCGGCTCACGAGGAATAAGCAATAATCCGTACCAGCGCCGTAGAGGATCACGATGGCGAATATCTTGCTGATGTTGACCAGATGCACGCCAGGAACCAGCGTCATCAATGCGAGCAGCTTGAGCGCGACGAATACCGAGCCGGCAATCGTCAACAACGGCACGAGGGCCAAGAGCGGCGCGCGGTAGACCGCCAACAGCACCACGATGACGAGGATGATCGTCGCCAACGTCGTGTCCTCCAGGCTGTCGGCGCTGGCTTTGGTCAAGTCGCGGCCTATTCCTGCGGCGCCGGTGGTATGGATCGTCAAACCCTCGGGAGTCTTGTCGCCGAGCCGTTCGCGGATTTTCGCATCCATGCGTTCGACGGCTTGTTGAGTTGCAGCTGCTAAATAAGGCGTTTCCAGCGAGACCTGGATGAGCGTGCAGCGTTGATCGTTGCTCGTCATACGCCAGCCGATCAAACCGCTTTGATACGATTCGACCTTGCCCATTTTAAGGGCAGGCTCGGCTTCACGCAATTTGTCCAGGTCGGCGACAAGCGCATCGACCAGCAGAAAATCTTGCTGCGAGAGAGTTTCGCTATCGCGTTCGATGGCGAAGATCGCCCGGCACGCGAAGACATCTTTCGGAAAGGCCTGCTTAAGCAGGTGATACGCGCGAACGCTCGTGAAACGCTCGGGGACGAAGCGAACGTCGTCGTCTTGCGTTTGCGTGTCCCAGCGCGGCGCAATGGCGGACAGGCCCGCGCCGAGCGCGATCCAGGCAATACAAATGAGCCAGGAGTATTTGGCGGCGAAACGCCCCAAGCGATAAAACATGCCGGCTCCTTCCTCCGTTGTTCGAGAGCACTCTAACAAACGCTCGCGAAACCGCCAACCCGAACGCACGATATCAGAGCGCGAAGCCAGGCAAGCCTCACGACAATATTCGTTCGGGAAATCCACGGGTTGATGGAGGTATCATCGGTCCAAGGAATCAGCGGACTTCAGGGAATATGCGTTAAAGTCCTGATAATCGGCATCCCTGGTAAACGGGGCGGAATCGGAAAATTTGCAATTTACATAAAATAAGAAGTGTTTAGCCGCGACGCGCCGCGGAGCGCGGGCTTTTCAGCGCACTCCGCTGCGCGTCGCGGCTAAGCGAATTTGGGGAAACCATGAAAACCATCATCGAACCGTTTCGCATCAAGATGGTCGAGCCGATCAAGCTGACCACGCAGGCCGAGCGCGAGGTCAAACTGCGTGCCGTCCATTTCAACGTCTTTCAGATACCGGCGGATGACGTCATCATCGATCTCCTCACCGACAGCGGGACCGCTGCCATGTCCAGCGAACAATGGGCCGGCATGATCCGCAGCGACGAATCGTACGCCGGCGCGCGGAGTTGGTTCCGCTTCGAGAGCGTGATGCGCGATCTGACCGGCATGCCGCACATTCTGCCGACGCATCAGGGCCGAGCGAGCGAACGCATCTTGTTCGAGTTGATCGGCGGTGCAGGCAAGGTGATCCCGAGCAACAATCACTTCGACACGACGCGTGCCAACATCGAGCATTCCGGCGCCAAGGCCGTCGATCTCGTCATTGACGAAGGCAAACAGCCACGCTCGCACCATCCGTTCAAGGGCAACATCGATTTGGCCAAGCTGGCTCGGCTCATCACGGAAGTCGGCCCCGAGCGGATTCCCGTCTGCATGCTGACCGTGACCAACAACTCCGGCGGCGGGCAACCGGCGAGCCTCGAGAACATCCGTGCGACGCGCGATCTGTGTCATCGGCATGGCATCCCGTTCTTCCTCGACGCCTGCCGATTTGCCGAGAACGCCTACCTCATTAAACAACGCGAGCATGGCCAGGCGAATCGCAGCGCCCGCGAAATCGCCCAGGAAATGTTTGCTCTCGCCGACGGTGCGACCATCAGCGCCAAGAAGGACGGCCTGGTCAACATCGGCGGCGTGTTGCTCATGTGCGACGACGCCCTGGCGGCACGGGCGAACAACCTGCTCATTTTGACCGAAGGTTTCGTCACGTACGGCGGCTTGGCGGGCCGAGATCTGGAGGCGATGGCTCAGGGATTTGTTGAAGTGCTGGACGAGCACTACTTGGAATATCGTATACGAAGTACTGCGTATCTCGGCGAAGGGCTGATGAAAGCGGGCGTGCAGATCGTCGAGCCGCCGGGCGGGCATGCGATCTACATCGACGCGTCGGCGTTCTGTCCGCACATCCCGCCGTCGGCGTTTCCAGGGCAGGCGTTGGTGTGCGCGCTGTATCGGCACGCGGGGATTCGGGCGGTCGAGATCGGCAGCGTGATGTTCGGCGCCGGCGGCGCGCCGCCGATGGAACTCGTGCGCCTCGCCCTTCCACGACGCGTCTATACGCAGAGCCATATCGATTACGTGATCGAAGCGATCACCGAATTGTATCAACAGCGCGACTCGCTGCACGGCCTACGCATTATCGAGGAGCCGCCGACGCTGAGACATTTCACAGCAAAATTCGCCGAGATCTAGCCCGAAAAACTCATGGCGTGAGGCAAGCTACAAAAAAACAGAATCACGAAAGTCCGAAAGTACGAAGGACTCTGACACTACTCGCTGATCACCACCAGAAAATTCACCACAGAGGCACAGAGAAAAGTATCAGAAAAACGCGTAACAGCTCGCTATGAATGGTCGATTGTAATCAACAATAACCAGCTAATACCTCAATTCCCAATTCATCTCATTCTCTGTGTCTCTGTGTCTCTGTGTCTCTGTGTCTCTGTGTCTTTGTGGTTAATGCTGGAGTGGAGATGGGTGAGAACTGTTAGTACGACAGCGCTACATCGTATCCTGTAGCTGAATTCGTGAGAATTCGGCCTTCCCTCGTTTGCCCAAGTCGTCCGAATTCTCACGAATTCGGCTACAATGCGGGCCAAATTCTCGATCTAGCGCTGTCGTATTAGAACTCTTTTCGTGTTTTCATGCTTTCGTGATTCGCATTTTGAATTGGCGCAGTGGCCGCGATCAAGTATCCATGTCATAGGCGACTGTTAGCCAATGCCTGACTTCGTCGTCGATGTCGGCGATGGCAGTGATCGGGACGCGATGGGTGATGCGGTCTTTCTTCGCGAATCCTCCGGTGTCGATCAGACGTCCTGTTGCCTTCGTGTCCTTCAGCGCGAAACCGAAATCGATGCCTTTCAGTGTAGCCGGCTTGATCTGGGCGAAGACATGGTTGCTAAAGAGCGGCACAATCGTCTTGCACGGGCAGGCCTTGACGTCCCTGCCGACGCTCAAGCCAAGTTGCAACAACTCAGCGTAGATCGGCTTGAGCGCCGCCTTCTTGCCCGCGAGCATCTCGACGACATAGATCTCCGCTTGCTTGAGATAGGTTTCGGGCGTGTCTTCGGCGTCGCCTTTGCCGAGGGAACGCTCGGCCAGCCACATCGCCGATCGCGTGCTGAGTTTGTGCACGCGCTTCAGCCAATCGCGGCGTTCGCTTTTTTCGGTCGGGCCTTCCTTCATGATATGTTTGAGCCATTCGTTGAGAGATCGGCCTGTCTTGTCCTGCAACTCGGCGATCCACTGCTGAACCATTGGGACCATCGGATGGACGCTGTAAATGTTTTTATGCTTGGCCATGGCACTTCCAGAAGGATGGAACCGAATGCAATCACGAAATGCGTGGTCGGAAAATAAGGCTCTCTCATGAATGTTAACGAAGACACTCACGCAAGGCGCGGGGTCGCAAAAAAACACATATTAAGAGCCGGGTGAAAAAACAGTTCGTCGATCCTTTAATTGCGAGTCCGCACCTATGCGAAAGTTCTTTCTCGACGAATGCGGGAGAATCGAAAAAAACAATCTGTTTTTGTGTTATTCCTCTTGCTGTTTTATCGAATCCGGTCTACGATGTAATTGTCCTGACTGAAGGTGCTGGTGACTGGGCGACGCCGGTGCTGGAGGTCAGGACATTTTTTATGCGCATTTCGGAAATGCTTCACATCAGATAAGTATCCATGTTCGGAATAAGACGAGTATCACGAATCCTTTATTCCGCTTCGGGCTCAGGTGTTTGCGCGAGATATTTTGAGCGCTAAGCCGCAAGCGGAAAATGCGGATCGTTTACGTATAATCACTGCACTGCTCCATCAGCAACATCAACGGAGATTCGCGAATGCAGCTGCGCCATGCCATTGCCTGCGTCTTTTTTTTGAGCGCGACGACTTCGTTGTGCCAAGCGGGTGATCCGCCTGCATTCAGCATCGACCGCATTAAAGCTGACGTAAAGTACCTCTCCTCCGATCCGCTGCAAGGACGGGGCGTCGGCACGCGCGGCGAGGATTTGGCGGTCGATTACATCGCCACCGCATTCGAGAAAGCCGGCCTGAAACCCGCAGGCGAGCGTGGCACGTTCTATCAATCGGTCCCGTTGATGGCTGTGCAGACCGGGCCGAAAGCCTCGCTTACCATCAGAAAAGGCGACACGCTTACCTCGCTCCGGCTCGAGGACGAATTCGTCGGCGTCAGTCGAACGCAGGTCACCGAGGATTTCGATGCCGAGGCGATCTTCTGCGGGCATGGCATCACCGCGCCGGAGTTCGGCTGGGACGACTACAAAGACGTGGATATCAAAGGCAAAGTCGTCGTCGTCTTCACCAACGAGCCGCCGTCGGGCGATCCCAAATTCTTCGGTGGCAAGGCGCTGACCTATTATGGCCGCTGGAGCTACAAGTACGAGGAGGCCACGCGTCGCGGTGCCAAGGCGGTGCTCATCATTCATACGACGGAGACGGCGGGCTATCCCTATTCCGTCGTCAAGAAATTGCAGAACGTCCAGCTGCAACGGGCGGCCGATGCGCCGGCCATGGCCTTTGCCGGCTGGCTTTCGGCAAGCGCCGGTGGGAAACTGTTAGCGAATGTAGGCCTGACCGTGGACGAAGCACTGAAGAAGGCCGACACCCGCGGCTTCAAAGCGATTCCGCTCGGCGTTCATATTCAGGGCCACATTCCGACCACCGCGAAAAAGATCGTCACCCGCAACGTCATCGCCATTGCCGAGGGCAGCGATCCCGTACTGAAGTCCGAAGCGGTCCTGTTCACTGCCCACTGGGACCATCTCGGCATGGGCCAGTCGTCGATTGGCACGCAGAGCACGTTCAACGGCGCGCTCGACAACGCATCAGGCTGCGGCATCCTGCTGGAAATGGCTCGCGCCTGGACCGGGCAGAAGACGAAGCCGAAACGCTCCGCCATCTTCCTCGCCACCACGGCCGAGGAGAATGGCCTGCTCGGTGCGTACTATTACGCCAGCAAGCCGAGCATCCCGCTGGGCAAGACGGCGATCAACCTCAACTTCGATACCGTCATCCCCGTTGGCGTGCCGGAATCGGTCGTCGTCAGTGGCGCGGAGCGCACGACCGCGTTCCCTCTGGTGCAGAAAATCGCCAAACAGCATATGCTCGACATCGAGCCGGACAAGAACGCCCACCTTGGGTTCTTTTACCGCTCCGACCACTTCGCCTTGGCGCGAGGCGGCGTACCGGCGTTCTCGGTTTATCCAGGCGAAAAGTTCCAGGGCAAGCCCGCCGACTTCGCCAGGAAGCAGATGGACGATTTCATCGCCAAGGTGTACCACACGCCGAACGACGTCTTCCGGTCCGAGTGGGATTTCGCGGGCTACCCGGTGCTGATGGGTTTCGCATTCGACATCGCGATCGAATCCGCCAACGCCAAGACGTTGCCGACCTGGAACCCCGGCGACGAATTCCGCGCGGCTCGAGAAAAAAGCGGTGTGAAATAACTACCCTGCTTGTCGTTTAGCGCTCGCATGGCGCCGCGCGAGCGCTAAACGGCAAGCGGAAGGTGCCCTACCGAAAGGCCCTGCGTGTCCAACGATAAAATCAGCGAGTACCTGGCTCAGTTTAGCCAGGCGCGGAATCAGATCATCGAGCAGCTCCGCCGCACCATCGTCGGGCAATCGGATGTGATCGAGCAGATCCTCGCCGCCGTCTTCACGCGCGGACACTGCCTGCTTGTCGGCGTGCCTGGCTTGGCGAAGACGCTCATGGTCAGCTCGATCGCGCAGATTCTCGATGTGCAGTTCAAGCGCATCCAGTTTACACCCGACCTGATGCCCTCCGACATCACCGGCACGACGATTCTCGACGAAAGCTCAGGCAAGCGCGAGTTCCGCTTTGTCAAAGGCCCGATCTTTGCCAACATCGTTCTCGCCGACGAAATCAACCGTACCCCGCCCAAGACGCAATCGTCGCTGTTACAAGCGATGCAAGAACGCCAGGTGACGGTCGGCCAGGAGACCTACAACCTGCCCGAGCCGTTCTTCGTCATCGCCACGCAAAACCCGATCGAGCAAGAAGGCACGTATCCCTTGCCCGAAGCCCAGCTCGATCGCTTCATGTTCAACATCAAGGTTGACTATCCGACCTATGACGAGGAACGCAAAATCATCGACCTCGCCACGAAGGACGAAGCCGCCGAGATCACAAAAGTGTTGAGCAGCCGAGCGATTGTGAACATGCAAAAGCTGGTGCGTTCGGTCCCCGTCGGCGACTTCGTCAAGGACTACGTGACGAAGCTAGTACGTGCCACGAGGCCCAAAGACCCGTCGGCCCCGGAGTTCGTCAAGCGCATGGTGGACTGGGGAGCCGGCCCGCGTGCGGGCATCTTTCTCGTGCAAGGCGCCCGCGCGATGGCGGCGATGGATGGCCGATTCAGCGTGGCGATCGACGACGTGAAAAAGGTCGCGATCCCGGTGCTGCGTCACCGCGTTAGCACCAACTTCCAGGCCCAAGCCGAGGGCAAGACCAGCGAGGACGTGATCGAGAAGCTGCTGGAGGTGGTACAACCGCCGGAGATCGGGAAGTACGACAAGAAGCGGAAGTGAGTGGTCAAATAGCGTTGACGAGTTCCTCGGCGGTCAATCCGATATCGCGTTCGATCTTCTTCAGAAGCACTGGCGCAATGTCCTGGCCCTTGTGAAATGGGACCGTGGTGCCTCGCCCGTCGGCATGACGAAACTGTTTGTGTGCGCCACGCTGACGCACCTCCACGAAGCCCAATTTCTTCAAACGAGCGACGGCCTGTTGGGGCTTCAGGACGGGTAGTTTGGACAACATGTTTACGGTACCAGTACGGCTTGGGTGCCGACGAACTCAGTATCTAAATCGGGTTCGCCATCCTCGATAAGCATCGCCACAACCTCAGCGAGATTGGCGTTGAGTTCCTCAAGCGTCTTGCCCTGCGAATGAGCACACGGAAAGCCAGGGACATAGCCGACGTAGAGTGAGGTGTCGGGACAGCGTTCAATAACAGCGGTGTATTGGTGCATCGGGAACTCTCTAAAAAATCGATATTACTTGCTATTATAACATGGGTAGGTAGCGAGTCCACGGGTATTCCTCGACTCCGCATGGACCCCCAAGGGCTGTTATGAGTTGATTGCGTCAGAATGCGTTGTCAGCGAATCGAGTGCCGGCGATCCACAGGCCGTGCAAGATCGTCTGGTCGTGCTTCAGGCTCTTTCGATGCTAACCGTATCGAAAGAAGCGGAAGACCTCGCGAATGCCCTTATGGCGCACGGCGCGGTTCCGATTGGCGAGCCGGAAGATGTGCTTCATATTGCCCTCACGGTTGTGAACGACATAGAATACTTGGTAAGGTGGAATTTCAAGCACATCGCCAACGCGGTCATGCGTTTGAAGATTGAAAAGGTTTGCATCGCAGCCGGGCACAATCCGAACACGATTTGTTCACCCGAAGAATTATTCGAGGCACAACCATGACGCCACCCTCAAAAGTCGATTTCGAAGGCTGAAGCGTAAGCGAGGCGGCCTGAATGCCTCGCTTACGCTTCAGCCTTCGACGGAAAATCGATTTTTGAGGGGCGCGTCAATAGTAGGACACCAGGAAGTGTCGATCGATACCCAATGTGGCCACCCTGACTAGCTTACTCTGCGGGTTTGTTTTCATGACAGGCAATCCACCCCTCTCCTCGTGGCAGCACGCCAACCTGAATACGCTTACCGAAGTGTCCGACCTGCTACGCTTCTTGATCGTCGAGTTGCGCTCGCACGGCTTCACGGAGAAGGAAACGTTCGGCATCCGCCTATCGGTCGAGGAAGCGATCGTCAATGCTGTCAAGCATGGCAACCGTCAAGATGCCGCGAAGACCGTGCATATTCGCTTTCAGGCCAACGCCAGCCAATTCATGATCGAAATCCGCGATGAGGGCAAGGGCTTCGACCCCGAAGCCGTCCCCGATCCGCTGGCGTCGGACAATCTCGAACGCCCCGGCGGCCGCGGCGTGTTCCTCATGCGGCACTATATGAGTTGGGTGCAATTCAACGACCTCGGCAACTTCGTGACGCTGTGCAAAGTGCGTGGTCAGGGGTGATGGACGCGTCAGAGCCGCGCACGCAGTAAGCGGTTTGAGCACATCTCAACTGCAAATTCAAACCGCTTACTTCGTGCGCAGCTCTGACGGGCCGCATTTCTTACGTCGCGATGTACAACATCCGGCCACAGTTTTTGCAGATAACGAACGCCTCGCGCCTGAGGTCGGCGATCATCTGCGTGGTCACTTCGGTGTAACATTCCGCGCAGATTTTTCCCTTCACGCCGGCGAGGCAATCGTTGCCCTTGGCGGCGATGAAGCGGTCGTACTGCTGGCGCACCTCGACAGGCAAGGTCGCCTCGACGGCTTTCAATTCGTCCTGGGCACGGGTCTTCTCAGCAGCGAAACGCGCGAGGCGTTCCTGAAAGTCGATCTGCCATTGCGCGAAATCGTCGCGTGCCTTCTTCGTCGCCTGTTCGACGCTCGGCAGCTGGGCCGTCTTTTCTTCCGATGTTCCCATGTCGGCGAGGATTTCGTCTTCCAATTTGGCGACATGTCCCTTCGATGTCGCGAGCTCCGACTTGAGCGTTTCATATTCTTTTTTGTTAGCGGATTCGTCGAGTTGTTTTTCGTATTTCTTGATCTGCTGCTGCGTGGCCCTTACCGAGTTCTCTTTGTCGCGCATATCAAGAGTAAGCCGTGCGATGGATTCCTTCGCCTTGGTTAGCGTTTCTTCTGCCTGGCCGAGTTTCTTTTCTTGCACGGCCTTCTGCTTCGGCGCAAAGGCGATCTTTTCCGAGAGATCGACAACGTGCAAACGGAGCCGATGCAGCTCTTTGATAATGACGGCGGGTCCAGACATGGAGAACTCCGGAGGAAACGAGCAATGGTATTGGAGCCACGCACGCAGTAAGTGGTCCGAGCGTACCGCAACTGCAAATTCAAAATACTTACTGCGTGCGCGGCTCTAATACCATTACAACAAGTTCATTCTCATCGCTTGCGTATTGGGGTGGCATCTCTGACGGGCGACCCAAAGAAACATTTCACGCCACCCGACGTAGACGCCAGGCTTCGATCAATCTTTCATGGTCTCAAAATCATTCGTGTCATCTTACGCTCAACGCCATCAACTCACAAGGCAGCTTGCTGCGAATTGTCGCACCGCAATAGAAATGTCCCCATTTTCGTTGCATTAGAAATGTCCGCATACATTTCTCTATGCTTTCTTCTTGAACCCTTTTCGCCAGGGGTGATTCGTGGCTGGGCGCCATGGGCTTTTTTGGGTAGTCTCGCCCTTGCCAAC
>SIAQ01000021.1 GCA_009697105.1 Gemmataceae bacterium
ATCGCGATGCGCAGATCGGGCCGATAGTCGTGACCGCCGGCGCTGACGTATTCATCGATGAGATCGTCTCGGCCGTACAGGTCGTAAACCTTGTACAACTTGTTGATGATCCGGCGATTGGCGTCCATCGGGAAGATCGGGTCCTTGTTGCTGTTGGCGAACAGCATCGGCCTCGGGGCGACGAGTGCGGCGATGGTCGTCCAGTCCCACTGGTAGGTGTTGTGCAGGAACATGCAGTCGCAATGGCTGTTGACGCCTTTCTGCTTGACGTAGTATTCGAGGTCGGCCATGCCGCTGACGGGGACGGCGACTTTGACGCGGTCGTCGGCGGCGGCGATCCAGAACGTCGCCGCTCCGCCGCCGGAGATGCCGGTGACGCCGATCTTGTCGGGATCGACATCGGAGCGCGTGCAGAGATAATCGATGGCGCGGATGCCGTTCCAGCACTCGACCGCCGCCGGGCTGTAGCCGATGCTATGCCACCAGAAGCGGTTGTGGTTCTTCATCTTCTCGGCATCTTTTTCACCCCACGCCGAGAGATGCCCCCACGGCCTGCCATACGTGCCATGATGCACGCCTGGGATTTCGCCAAGCTGGAGCGTGTCGAGAATGATGCAGACGTAGCCGTTGTTCGCGAACCAGAAGCCGTGATCCTGAAACGCGGTCTTGCAACCATCCCGGCCACGCCCGGAATGGCCACAGACGTAGACGATGGCGGGAAGTTTTTTCTTCTCCTTGTTTAGCGCCCGATATACGTTGGCGGTTACATAAAGCCCCGGCTTCGATTGAAAGTGCAGCTTCTCGACGATGACGCCGTGCGCCTCGATCTCGCCGGTCGTCGTCGCCTTGAGCGGCGTCTTCTCGGGGATGGGCCAAAGGCCGAGCATGTCCATGTACTCTTGGTACAGGCGCGGGCGTTTCGCTTTCCATTCAGCGATGCTCTTGGCCCCGTCGAGATATTTCGCAGCCAGCTTGTCGGTCTCGGCGGCGAGGTATTTCTCGATCATGACATCGCCGGGCTTCGGGACGGCTTTGTCCTGAGCGATGAGGGGCGTGACAATCGCGAGCAGTCCAACTGAAAATATCAAACGCATTGCAAGCTCCTTGAAAAACCAATCTGCCGTTTGCGGCATTGCGCTCGCATGGGAGACTCCGAGCGCTAAGCCGCATGCGAAAAAAACAATCGAGACTACCGTCACCGCACCCGCATGTACTTCACGACCAACAACACCGTGAACCCGACGGCAAGCGTCATGATGACCACGAACGGCCAAATCGATTGCTTTTTCAATTCCACCTCGCCCTTGCGAGGCTTAAACGTCTTGTAGCCCGAATACGCAGCCAAGCCGTTCGAGAACAGCGTGGCGAATTCGAGGAAGCACATGCAGCCCTCGAACATCGGCAGCAAGGCTTCGAGGAACAAGAGGATTTCCATGGAATCGATTCCCTCAAATAAAAAGAGAACTAACCACAGAGACACAGAGAAATTGCAATAGGAATTCGTGATACTCGTGAATTTTGACGCCGCCGACAAAAATACGAGCCGGAAGCGTAAGTGACGGATTTCTCCAGTCCGTCGCTTACGCTTCCGGCTCGTAAAGCGACTTTTGTCGGTGGCGTCAATTTTACCTGTCTTGATTTCCTCTGTGTCTCTGTGCCTCTGTGGTTAATTCTCGTTCCGTGGCCAATAGCGGTACGCCAACGCTCCGAGGATAACAGCGCCGCCGGCGAAAGTCCAGGGGCCAATCGTTTCGCCGGAGATTAGCCAGGCCCAGATCGGCGTGAGGATCGGTTCGAGCAGCGTGATCGCGCCGGCTTCGGTAGCGCTTACCGACCGCAAGCCGCGGGCCATCAGCCAATAGGGCAAGCCGAGCTGGATCGCGCCGAACAGGAACAGCACGATGAACTGCTGCCAAGTCGGCGGATGCAGCATCAGCACGAACGGCAATAGAATCAAACTTCCGAGCAGATGGTTCCAGACCGTCAGCCAACTAGACGACATGTCACGCAGGATGCGCAATCCGAGGATAACGCCGGCGTAGGTAAAACCACTGAACAGGCCAATCCCTACGACGAGCAGCTCGCCATCGGTCCAGCCGCCGGCGATGATCAGGCCGATGCCGAGCATGCCGAGAAACAAACAGATCGTACTGCGGCGATCGGCTTTTTCGCCCAGCCAATAGATCGAGACGAGGTACATCCACATCGGTGCCGAGTTTTGCAGCAAGATCGCGTTGGCCGACGTGCCAAGCGATTGTGCCGAAATAAAAGTGGCATTCATCAAGCCGAAGCAAAGCACCATCACGAACATGAGTGGGCGAATTTGCAGGTCGCCTCGCCTAAGCGTGGGCACAAGCACGAGGCCGGCGAAGAACGCGCGGTAGAATGCGATCTGCATCGGCACGTCTTTGCCCGCGAGCACGAACGGCTCCAGCGTCGGTTCGTTGACGCCGAGAACCGTCGGCGTCGTCAGCGCTTTCGTGAACGCGCCCGACAGGCTCCACAGCACCGCCGCGATCAGAATGCACCAACGCCCATGCACGACGGATGACGGCGTGGGATTGTTGGGCTCGTTTGTCATGTGTGACGTTATACGGCGCGCACACGAAACCGCGCATTTGTTTAGCCGCTCGCCTGTGGCGAGTGCGAGCCTGGTGTTTTGCCTACATCTCAAGGACTGGCAAATTCTAGCGCCCGCGCTCGCCGAAGGCGAGCGGCTAAACAATGGCAACTCGTGAACAAAAATCACCGTTGACGTATTCGCACGGATAGCCTATCGTCCTGGCCGCGCGGAAAGTGCGCTTGAGGCGAACGGGAACTCGTTTTCGCCGGAAATCTGGGAAACGAACATGGACTGGCGAAAATGGGTAGTCCGCGGGATCGTATACGGCATCGTCGGTGCTGCCGTCACCGGTGCGCTGATCTATCAACGCCTGACGAATCCCGGCGCCGTTCGCGAGCAAGTCATTGCCGAGATCGCCAAAGCGTTTCCTGGTGCCAACATCAGTGTCGATTCCGCGCGTTTGCGCATTCTAGGCGGCATTCAACTCAACGGCGTGCGTCTCACCCGTGCCGACGACCCGGAGAAGAGCGAGTTTCTCCATATCCCCTCAGCTATCTTTTATCACGACAAAGAGAAAATCCTTGAAGGCCAACTTACGCTCCGCAAGATCGAACTCGTCCGCCCGCGTATGCGCGTTCGCCGAGAGCGCGACGGCACGTTCAACCTGCAAGGCCTGACGCGACCCCCGACCGACGCGCCGAAGACGATCATGCCGACGATCGTGATTCACAATGGCACGCTGATCCTGGAGGACCGCGCCGACCAGGGCAAGGCGACGTCGCTCGAAATCAACGACATCGGCATGACGATCGTCAACGATCCATTGCCGCGCGTCACGATTCGCGGCGCCGCCGAGTCGGGCCTGCTGGGCAAGCTGAATTGGCAGGGTACGCTTGATCGAATGACGAACGAAGCGATCCTCGCGTTCAAGGCGAAGTCGATCGTTTTGTCGCAAGCGCTGCTCGCCCGGCTGCCTCTCCCGATCCCGCCGGAGGTGCAGGTCGGTTTGCAACTCAGCGCGACCGCGCATGTCGAAGGCCGAGTGTCGTATCATCCCAAGCAAGCCCAACCGCTCTTTTATGATGTCAACTGCGAGATCGAGCATGGCAAGGTGCAGCACCCGAAGCTGCCGTTGCCTCTCGAAAAAATCGGCGTCAAACTACATTGCTCGAACGGTGCGTTGCAGGTGCATCAGCTCAGCGCCGTCTCGGGTTCGATGGAAATATCGGCTCACGGCGCCGGCCAGCTTCCCGCACTCGACCAAGAATTCGAGATGCACGTGGACATGAAACACGTTCCGCTCGGCGAAGAGCTAGCGATTCGCCTGCCTGAAAAGATTCGCGAACTGCACCGCCGATTTCAACCTGAAGGCCCGACGACGATCCGCATCGCCTGCGCCCGCCACGACGGGCAATGGGTCACCCTGAGTTCGGGCAAACCATCGACCGTATCGCTTGAACCCGAGAAAGTCGCGATCGTCTTCAAGAATTTCGCCTATCCACTTCGCGATGCAACTGGGAAGGTTGATTACAACCTGCTCAACAAACATATCGATGTCCGCCTCACGGCTTTCGCAGGCAAACGGCCCGTATTCCTCAGCGGCCATTGGACCGGCGATGTCGGCAATCAGGCTGATGTCGAATTCAACTTTCACGGCCATGGCCTCGACATCGACGACACGCTCATTCGTGCTCTCCCGCTCGGTCTGCAGAAATTCGCGGAATCGTTCCACGCGACCGGAAAACTCGACGTGCGCGCCCATATCCGCCACGAGGTCGGCAAGGAATATCGCAACGAGTACCACATCCATTTCCACGACGCCGCCATCTGCTGGGCCGAGTTCCCGTACGCATTGACCAAGGTCAGTGGCAATCTCGACATCTATCCTGAACACTGGGAGTTCCACGAATTCCAGGGCATTCACAAAGAAGGCCATGTCATGTTGCATGGCAAGTCGATCCCGAAGATCGAAAAGAATGGCGAAAAAACCTTCGGCATCTCCATGGAAATCACCGGACGCGATATCCCCCTCGACAATGCTTTGCAGGCCGCCCTCAGCAAGATGCCCGGAATGCAAAAAGCCTGGGAGACTTTCGGCCCCACTGGACGCCTCTATTTCACCGCCAACGTCAATCGGCCCACGCCCGACATCAAGGACCTCGAAGTCCACGTCGATGCGCACGGCTGCAATATCAAGCCGGCGTTCTTTCCATTCGACATTCAAGACCTGCGTGGCAAATTCCACTTTCACGACAATCGCCTCGACCTCGCCATGCTCCGCGCGAAACATCACCACGCGATCATCAAGCTCGACAAGGGCTACGTCGATCTCAACCAACGCGGCGGCTACTACGCCGATTTGGCCAACTTCGAGGTGCAGGGCCTAAAGCTCGATAACGACTTCGTCAACGCCACGCCCCGAATGATTCAGGACGTGCTCAAGAACCTGAACTGGCAAGGCCCGATCCGCGCTAAATCGCGCATCGTCGTCTCTCAGCCGGCTGAGATCGGCAAACCGCCCGATGTGTACTGGGACGGCGTCGTGCAGATGTTTGACGCGAAATTCACGACCGGCCTCGAGTTCGCCAACGTCACGGGCGAACTCGCCTGCACCGGACGCTATAACGGCCGGCAGATCGTCGGCCTGACCGGTAACGTCAAGCTCGACAACGCCCTCGTCTTCGATCAGCCGCTCAAGAACATGCACGCCCAATTCCAGATGCGCGAGACCAGCCCTGACGTGCTCCTCGTCAGTCTGCGGGCGCCGATCTTCAGCGGCGACCTCACCGGGCAACTGCGCGTCGATTTCGGCTCGTCCATGCGCTACGAACTCAACCTCACCGCCTCGCAAATCAACGTCGCCGAGTTCGGTCGCCTGAACTTCGGCCCAAGATCGCAAATCTCCGGCATCGCCGGCGGACGCCTCTTCCTCACCGGCCTCGGCACGGGCATGGATTCGCTCGAAGGCAACGGCTCGCTCGACATCGCCCGCGCTCATCTCTACAACCTGCCCGTCCTGCTCGATTTGCTCAAGTACCTCGGCAACAAAAACGACGACCGCACCGCTTTCGAGGAGTTCCACGCCGACTTCGCCATCCAGGGGCCGCGCGTCTCGACGCAACGCTTCGACCTGTTCGGCAGCACGATCAGCCTCGCCGGCAAAGGCGACTATCATCTCGATACGAAGAAAGTCGAAATGGACGTCTACCCGATGTGGGGCCGCGTCGAGCAGTTACTCCCGCCCGTCATCCGTCCGCTGCCAACGACGGTGAGCAAAAACCTGTTCACGGTAGAAATCCGCGGCAAAATGACATCGAACCCGAAGGACTTGCGATTCCAGATGAAGCCTGTGCCGTTAATCGTGGACCCGCTGCTCCTGGTGCGCGACCGTATTTTTGGCCAACCGAACGCCACGCCCACGAGTTTGCCGGTACAGACGCCGCCAAGAGTTCCGGAACGCATCCGGTGGTTTCGGATGTTTGAGTAGCGGTGAGCGAAATATTGTGGCGTTCCACCAATGCCGCGGGAAAAATCACCTCACGCAGAGGCGCAAAGAAAACCAGAAGAATCGGGGCGGGGAATTATTGATTAATCTTCCTCTACGGCTCTGCGCCTTTGCGTGAGCCCTTCCCACAACAACGGGGAAGAACCTGATTCGTCCTATTCTTGGCCACGTGGAGTATAATAAAGCCATGCCATCCACCGACACACGCATCACAATAAGAACCGGCTCATGGTCATGAAGACTAAAACAAGCAAAACCAAAGGCACGCCTGATCCCGCCGTCCTCGCGGACGTAATCCGGCGGATCGTGGAGACTGCCAAGCCGCAGAAAATCGTCCTGTTCGGCTCGGGAGCGCGCGGCACGATGGGGCCTGATAGCGACCTTGACCTTTTGGTCATCAAGGGCGGGAAGTTTAGCCGCCATCGGACAACTGTAGCGATCACCCGCGCACTGCGCGGTAAGGGAGCGCCAGTCGATATTGTGGTCGTCACGCCGGCAGAGGTAGAGCGCTATCGCGATGCGCATTGCCTGGTGATTTGCCCAGCCCTACGTGAAGGAAAGGTCGTCTATGATTCGCAAGCGTTTTCCGCCTGATGATCCGAGAGAGTGGCTGAATCGGGCCAAGAGCAACCTGGCGCTGGCCGGCAATACCATTCCCAGCGTGGATTTTGAGGACCTTTGCTTTGACGCCCAACAGTGCGCCGAGAAGGCCATCAAAGCTATCTTCATCGGACGCGGCGAAACCTTTCCATTCATCCACGACCTGGAGAAATTGCTCGGCATACTTGAGGAGAATGGTCTGAAGATTCCCAAGTACATTTGGGAGGCGGAGGAGCTTTCGCAATACGCCGCGAAGACTCGCTATCCCGGCATGGCCGACCCCGTCACGCCGCGCGAATATCGCCGTGCCGTCCGCATTGCGACAGCCGTGCTGCGTTGGGCCGAGCGGCAGGTCGAACGTACGTGAATCTCTGCGGCCATCAACGAATCCCGCAGCGGGCGGGTCAATGTAAAACTGGGGAATATGCGCTTGCACTTCATCCGCGCGTAAGGTACAATATTTCTTTCCAGCCAAACAGAAACTCAACGATTATCGCGACTTCTTTTCCGTAGCGACGCTTCAATATTACCACCGCCCCATCACCGGTGGTAACGCACATATTTGCTGAATTGAGGACCGATTGAAATCCAATTGTACCTAAATAGCCGTGGTTACGGTTATGCTCACCATCTCAACCAACATGGCCGTAGGACAGCAAATTCTCTACGCATCTGGACCGGGTAGTGGTCAGCTTCTCACCATCAATCCGATTACCGGGGTTGGCACAGCAGTTGGTCCCTTCGCGCCAGGTATGGGGCCAACCGCTATTGATTTTCGATTCGGCAAGCTCTATTGCTGCGATCTTTTTGGCCAAAGAATTGCCGAGTTGGATCCGGCCACGGGAAGCACGATCACAACTCATAACATCGGCGCCTTCCCCGGCGGCGAAGGGGATATGGCAATTCGCAGCGATGGCATCGGCTATGTCGGCAGCAGCGGTGGAGCGTTGATTGAGTTCGACATCTCGGTCCCGAGTTCAAAACTTGTCGGTAATGTCGGTCCCTTGCGCATTGATGGATTGGCCTTCAACAGCGCGGACGTGCTCTACATGCTGACTGAAACTGGCAGCGACCTTTACACGATCGACCAGACCACCTGGACAGCCACGCTGGTGGGCAAAACAGGAATCGCCGGAGCAGGCGCTGGTACTGGCGGCTTGGCCTTCGACGCGGCTGGAAACCTTTACGCCACGGTAGACCTTGGCGGTCCGTCGTCATTCTACAAAATCGATCCAGTCACTGCGGTAGGGACACTCATCGGTCCAATCGGGTTTAATCTTGTAACTGGCCTCCGATTTACGCCGGGCGCCCCGCCACCGCCCCCACCTATCCCAATCCCAGGCGGCGGCATTGGCGAGGGCAACTACCCCGGCAGCAAAGGCCTGGCCAACGGCGGCGAAGGCACCTTCGGCTTCGGCAGGCATCTTCGCCAGCCGTTCCTCAAAAGCCCGCATCGCGATTCGCACGGCAACTTCCGCGTGTTCAACGTCACGCATCAGCAACGCATGCAAGCAGCCGAGGCCGATAGCGGGCTTGGCGTCGTCGGTCGGGCGCTGCTGTCGCTAGCCGTGCTCATGCCGGCGGCAGTCGTATTCGGGCGTAGGCGACCCGCGTGATATCTCTTCATTGGATGGATGGAATTCACACTTTTCCGAGCCGCGACCGTCAGGGAGCGGCCGACAAAATGCGCACGACACCTAGTGCTTTATCAACGCTTAATTTTCGGATAGTCAATTTCCGAGCCTTAGCGCCAGCGAAGGGCCAATCCGGTGCCCCTGGCTGGCGCTTTTTGAAGTTGCGCATTTTGCTTTTGCACCGAAGGTACTGCAACAAATCAGCCCAGGGCAACGCCCTGGGGTTGAATCCGCACCAAGAAAATTAGCCCTGAAAGGGCACCACACCGACGCCAGCGCTCGTTTGTTACGCCCTTATCAGGGCTAAATCTCGTGGCGGTCTGTTTTCCCAGGGCGTTGCCCTGGGCTGATTTGTTGCAGTACCTTCGGTGCAAAAAATGCGCGACTTCAAAACTGGCACTCAGGCTCGGACAACCCGAAGATTATGCGTTGACAGAGCACTAGTCGGCCGCTCCCTAACGGTCGCGGCTCAGAAAAGGTTCGATTCGTCCGAAAAAAATGACGTCTTTCAGCCGTGCGGAGTATAGTCCTCGCTCCGCTGCGCGTCGCGGCTAAACATCGATCCCAGGCTTTGGCGAACTACGTAAACTGGGAAAGCCGCTACGTCCCCCGCAAAACCCCCGTTGAGAAAAGTTCAAGAATCACGTATAGGGAGCCGATAGCAACCTGTTGGTAGTAGCGGGCATGAACTGAACTGCGCTGATTCCGTTGTTGACCGAAGGAGTCGTGTGTGATTTGGGGTACGATCCATCGGATGATTTTGATCGACCTCGTGAAGGTCTTCGTCTTATCGCTGTTTGCGCTGACGGGGATGATCATGATGGCGGGCGTCATTGCGGAAGCGATGAAGAGCGGGCTGGGGCCGATGCAGATCGCGGGCATCGTGCCGTTGATGCTGCCGAGCCTGCTGCCGTACACCATTCCGCCGACCACGCTGTTCGCGGTCTGCATTGTTTACGGGCGGTTGGCGGCGGATAACGAGATTTTGGCGTTGAAGTCAGCCGGCGTGCACATCGGGCTGATCGTTTGGCCGGCGCTCGTGCTTGGCATTCTCACCAGCGCACTGACGATGTGGCTTTACATCGACATCATTCCCAGCACGCATTTCACCATGAAAAACAAAGTCATTGCCGATGTCGAGGAGTTGCTTTATACGATGCTGCGTAAAGATGGACGCATTACGCATCAGAAGCTGAACGTCGAGATTCACGTCAATCGCGTCACGGGCCGCAAACTGCATAATGTAATCTTCAAGCGTCGCTCGACGGACGGCAAAGGGTTCGATACGATTGTGCACGCCAAGGAAGCCGAACTACGTGCGGATCTGGCCCATAAACAGATATTGGTGCAGATGCGCAATGCGACGATCCTGAGCGGGCAGGCGGGCGGGATCAGTGAGGCGCAGATTTGGCCTGTCGAGCTGCCGCCGGACTTTGTGGCTCAACCCACGAAGAACCGGGCTAACGACATGACCTGGAGCGAATTGTTCCAATACAGGCGAAAGTTTCTCGACGAAAAAGAGAAGCTCAGCCGCGAGATCGACATGCACCAGACGTTGATCAATCTGGGCCAAGGGCAGCCGAGTTTTCAGGAGCATATCAAGAATCTCGTCAACCAGCGCAAGGAGCGCGACACATTGCTGTTAATGGTGGAGAGTGAATTCTACATTCGGCCTGCGTTCGCCCTGGGCTGTTTATGTTTCGCGATGGTTGCCTGCCCGGTCGGGATTTGGTTCAGCAAGAATGATTATCTTAGCGCGTTCATAACATGCTTTCTGCCAATCGTCATGTTCTACTATCCGGTGATGCTGTGCGCGATCAACATCTGCCGATCGGGCAAAGTCCCGCCATGGATGGGCATCCCGCTCGCGGATGTGGTTATGGTCTTCGCCGCCCTCCTGCTTTTCCGAAAACTCGCGCGGAACTGAGCGTCGGCGGCATACAATTCCACTGTGTCATAGTGCACACATGGGAAATATGCTTCGATGACTGCTACAGCGACGCCACATTTTCTGCGTGAACTCTTTCCCAAAGCCGGGCCAGCGCTGGTACGCTTATTACAGGGCGTTGCCGAGAACACGGGAATACTGCGAAACGATTACTTCGCCGTGCGAGATTGGCTAGAGATTGCCGATTATCGTGATCACGACTCGGCCTGCGTACTCGCCCTTTTGCTGCTGGCGGCTCTCGAGGAGGGCAGCCTGTGTGTCGAGATTTCCGAGGATTCGCTTGGCCGTCGCCTGAATGACTTCGTGTCAGCCGACGAAGCGAGACAATGGATCGCCGCCGTCGTACGCGATTTGGATGAAAGCACCCTGCCCGCCCTGATCGGTACGCTGCCCGGCGAACATCGACCGATGATTCTGCACACCGTCGGCGATCGGCGATTCGTCTATTTTCAGCGTTTCCTGCGAGCCGAGTCGGCGTTTTTTCTATCGCTGCAAACTCGCGTCGAGAACGTCGAAGCGCCGAGCGGGACCGACTGGCCGGCGATCGTGCGCGAAGTCTTCGCCAGCCAGGCGGTGCAACTCGATCCCGATCAACGCATCGCATTGGCGTCGGCGCTTGCACAGCGGCTAACGATCATCTCCGGCGGTCCGGGAACGGGCAAGACATCGATCGTGTTGACGCTGTTGCGATGCCTGAGTCGCGGCGGCATCGGCGCCGATCGCATCACCCTCGCCGCCCCGACAGGCCGCGCTGCCCAACGCCTGACCGACTCACTTCGCGCGGGCCTGGTACGTCTCCCGACACCGACCGATGCCGATACAAGGCTGAACGACCTCAGCGCGACGACGCTGCATCAGATGCTGGCATATCGGCCGAATCGCAATATCTTCACACGCCACCGCGAGAACCCGATACCCGCTGACGTGGTCATCGTGGACGAAGTCTCGATGGTCGGCCTGGTGCTGATGGCGCAACTCTTCGACGCCGTCTCGCCGAACGCAAAGTTAATCCTGCTCGGCGACAAGAACCAGCTACCGTCGGTCGAAGCCGGCGCCGTTCTCGCGAATCTCGTGGCGGACGACCACGCCGCTCGATTCACGCCAGCAACGGCCGCGCACATCGAACAGATTCTGGGGGCAGCGACGGTCGAACGCCAGGATTCGGTGGATCGCATCACCGAGCGCATCGTGCTGTTGCGAACCAACCATCGCTCGCAAGCCGAGATTCGCGCCGTCGCCGAAGCGATCAATCGCCAGGAGGCCACGATCGTGGACACGCTTCCGCGTCTGAACCTAGCCGACGACGATGCGTTATCTCGCACCGGGTGCTGGCTATTGGAACAGACGCACGCCACGCCTATGGAGCTTCGCGCTCAGGTGCGAAGCTGGATCGATCTCGCCTACTTCAGTACGGACGAAGCCGGCACAACGCTGGCGGCGGTGATCTCGGACGTCGCCAAGACAGACGCTCCCGAACAGCACGCCGACACGCCAAAGCTGTTCGCCCTGATGGATCGCTGGCGCCTCTTGACGCTGCTGCGCGACGGCGCCTGGGGATGCGACGAGATCAACGCCGACGCCGACGTGATCCTCCGCCATCGACTCGACCCTGGTGCCCGCGGCGCCCTGTTCGCCGGCGCTCCCGTGCTCATTACGCGCAACGATCCCAGCCTTGGGTTGTTTAATGGCGACGTGGGCATGGCTGTGCGCGACGCGCGCGGCCGATTGAGCGTGCTGTTTCCCCGCCGTGAGGGGTGCATCGCCTTCGCCGCCGAGACGCTGCCTACACACGAACTTGGCTTCGCCCTGACCGTGCACAAAAGCCAGGGATCGGAATATGCAAACGTGATGGTCGTCATGCCGCCCACCGGTGGCCGTCGGCTTTTGACGAAGGAATTGGTCTACACTGCGATAACTCGCGCCAAGTCGCTGGCTGTGATCTGTTCGACAACGGAAGCATTACGATTCGCGATCAGCCGCCGCATCAAGCGCGAGTCAGGAATTTGCGCTGCGGGCGCGCAAGCCCCAGGATGATCGCAGCGATTCCCGGGGCTTCTACCGGGCATTACCCCTTCTCCGGCCCGAAGCTCGACCAGTGGAGTGTTAGATCAAACGTTCTCACCTCACCTCGCACCATACGAAGGAACGGGCGCTGCACCGTAAAGCCCTTGGCTTGCAACGACGCAATCGCCAAGCTGTTATCGTCCGGCACATCCAGGTACACCCGCTCACCAGCGAAACGCTGGACCGCATCGGCCAACAACATTGCACATGCTTGCGGCGAGCCCTGCATCGACCCGATCTGCCAGGCGTTCGCACCCGGCCGGCACATGCAGTATCCCGCAATGGCGCCATTCGTGACGACCTTCCGCATTCGACCTGGGTCCGCGGCGAAGAGTCGATGCAACAACGATGCCCGGCGAAATCCTGTCGCACGTTCGTCGATCGCGCACACATCGGGAATGTCGTTCGCAAGCAATGGCTCGACGCCAACGGCAGAACCGCCTCCGTCAGGCACCACGCCCTGCCACCGAGCCATACCGAACACGCCGACGAAACCGAGCTTGGCGTACACCGGTTGACCCATCGGCGTCGCATCGAGCCAGATCGAGCGGACGCCGCGTGTATCCAGCCAAGCGATGACGTGTCGCAGTAGCATCGACCCTATGCCCCGACTACGCTGGGCGCTTTCGACAAGCACGAGGTTGATCCAGGCATCGCGTTCAAAGATGCACGCACACGCCGTTCCGACGGGTTCGCCGAGCGATTCCGCGACGAAGCAACCGTCCGGCTGCAGCGCGAGTTGACGTTGCCAATCAGATACGAGTTGGTTCCAGTGGTTCTGAGCGCAGAGGCGAAGGCCGAACGGAATATCGGCGGCGTCAAACAAGCGAATCCGCACATCGGTTTTCACGTTGGCATGTCCCAACATTTCACGGAAGCTGCTGCCGCTGATTTCACCGTGCCGCGCCCGCGCCGGCAATTGTGATCACGAAAATAAAGCCATAGAAGCCGCAGCAAGCGAGGATACCAAAACAGATGCAAACCGACACTGACCATGCCCATGATGCGGCCGGCCTGCGTCATGCCCTCGCCGTTCGGGTCCATGCGGCCTTCGCGCATTTCACGCAAATCGGAACCACCCATGATCCATGCCATCAGCCCGAAGATGACGGAGAAAGCCGGCAGAATCAACGACATCAGCCCGAAGATCAAGATCATCTCGCCCTTGTGCGGCATGAAATTCCGCTTGATCGGGTGCCTGCCGCGCTCACGATCACGATCATCGTCCTCCTTATCGTCGTCATCGCGCCGACGCTTCTTTGGGGGCGGCTTGCTATCGTCGCTCTGCCAAGGTGCGGGCGGCGGCGAGGGCGAAGTAGTCGTGCCTGTTGACGGAATGACATCCTCCGGCAAGCGAGCCGTGAAGGTCTGCCTACACTCGGGACACTGGACCAGCTTGCCCAACAATTCATCGGGAACCTGCAGTTGTTTCTTGCAATCAGGGCATGGGATCAATTGCGCCATCGATTCGCCTGATAACGAAAATGCAAGCCCAAGGGTGAGGTACTCCGAACCCTTGGGATCGCCTCGGTATATTCCAGAGGTTCGGATTACCTCACCTCTGAGCTTGCGTCAAAATCCACAACTCTCGCCAGAGCCGATATTGTATGTCAATTCACGAACATCCGCACCGGACGATCAGCCCGGCATAGCCCGTTCTCGCCCGAAGTTTTTCCATAGCATGAAACAATCGAGCCGAGACCGAAACCATTCCGAAACGGACCCAAGATGACACTCCCAATAGCGCAACTAGGCCAGCCGGTGCTGCGTGCGATTGCCAGCGAGGTGAGTGATGCACGCATCGCCAGCCGTGAGTTTCAGGCGTTACTAAGCGCGATGCACGAAACGCTCAAGGAGACCGAAGGCGCGGGCCTGGCGGCGCCGCAAGTGTTTCACAGCGAGCGGATGTTTCTCGCCGCCGCGCTGCCGCCGACACACAAGCACGGCGATCCGGAGTTGGAGACGTTCATTAATCCGCAGGTGACGCCGTTGACGCACGAGACCGACGAAGCGTGGGAGGGGTGCCTGAGCTTCGCGGAGTTGCTCGTGCTCGTCGCCCGCCCGGTGGCAGTGCGCGTGGAATACACCAACGCCGCCGGCCAACGCCGCACGCTCGAACTCGAAGATTTCGCCGCCCGCGTTGTGCAACACGAGTACGATCATCTCAACGGCATCTTGACCATCGACCGCGCCCGCTCCTCGCACGACATCGTCAAGACATCGGAAATCGAAACGGTGATGGACGATCGCCGTGAAGACGAGGAAGGCGACGAATAAAAAGAGCTAACCACAGAGGACACAGAGAAATTCAACAAGAATATAGAATGTTGCGCCCGGTTGGGTTGCAAAATTGAACATGGTTATTTTACCTATTTCGTATTCTCTGTGTCCTCTGTGGTTAGTTTTTCATGCGCATTGCAGCGTCGAGATCAAGATCGCTTTCGGTCGGGCGGTGAAAGAACACACCGGCGGAGTCGTCGCTGCCGTTCAAGCCTCGCACATAGAGGTAGTAGACGCCGCCCAACGCCTCGAGCGGTTCAAAGCGTGGGCCGTGCAATCGGCGAAGCCAGCGGGCGAGAGCGTGGAGATAGAGCCGATATTGGCGATGGTAATCGGATTCCGCCATGCTGAGCGCGAGTTGATCGGGCGAATAGCCGGGCAACAGGTTCGTTTTCCAGTCTAAGAGAAAACACCTATCTCCGCGGCGAAACACCAAGTCCATGAAACCAGTTACGAAGCCGTCCTCCCAGCGTTTGTCAGCAGATACGGCTGCGCCTAAGCGTTCGGGGAACAGGAAATCAACTTCATGCCGACGATCTGCCACGCCAATTTCACATAACGCGCAGCCGACGGCGTCCAAAGGCGTTTTGAGCGCACGCCAAACCAGCTCGGCGATCTGTAGCCGGCAGGCCTCTTCCAACACGTTCGCCGGCACGCGAGTACGCAGCAGCGATACATTGGCCCGCGTCACCTGATCCAGAATTCGGCGAGCACGGGCGCCGGGCTTGCACAATGCGCCTGGCTCCGAAGCCCGCGCAACCTCGGCAAAGTCGATCGTCTCCAGCACAGTGTGCACCATGTCGCCAAACACCGGACCGCGCAACGCATCATCGCTTTCCACGGCGGCAACAATCTCGTCGTCGGCGTGATGCTTGTGGACGCCAAACGTCGCGCCGTCGCCAAGCTGCTCCAGATGTTGCTTCGCCATGCTGGAAAACGACCGCACGACAATCCGTCGTTTCGCCAATCCCGCGTCAGGCGGCGCAAACAGCGGGCCTTCGATGTGAATCGCTTGCTCCGTCGGCCTCGGCGCCACCTCGACATCCTCGGCGACGAGGATCGGGCCGATCGCTAGCTTGACGATATCGGCGACCAGCGGGCCAAACTTGTCAGGACACCCGGTTTCAATCGCGGGCAACACGATCGTGCCGAGCGGCCCAAGGTAACCGCCCGGCCCCGTTGGAATCTTGATTTTCGCGACATACAACTTAAGCACGGCCCTCGTTAGCGCGACGTAGTACAACCGCCGTTGTTCCGCCAGCGCCTCAGCAGCGACCTTTTCCTTCGCGTCGCCTTCCGGCAGCAGATCGAAGACGATGCGCAGCTCGTCATCGCGATAAATCACCAGATCGTTGGCGGACGCTGATCCCTTCGTGAATCCGCCCGCGAGGAACACAATCGGAAACTCCAGCCCTTTGCTTGCGTGAATCGTCATGATCTTGACGCGAGCCCGCCCGGTGTCGGCGGTCGGAGCCTCGGTCTCGCTGGTGTCGCGCTGTGTCTTGCGTTCGCGTATCCATTCCAACACGGCGAAGAGATCGAGATTGCCGGCATGGACCAACTGCTCGACAGCCGTTAGTAACATCTGAAAATTCGCCAGACGAGCTTCGGCTGCGGGATCACCCAGGCGATCCAGGAGTAAGCCGGTGTCTTCGATGAGCGATCGGCACAACGCGGACCACTGGCGGCGCTCGACGCACGTCAGCCACGTTCGCCAAAGCTGGCTGGCGGGATGCTCCGCGGGGAGATCGGCATTGCGCGCAAGGTCCTCGGGCCGAACACGGAAGAAGCATGTCAGCAGCGCCCGGCGAAACGACACGCGATCGTCCGGCTTGGCGAGGGCGAGCAGGACCGCTTCCAGTTGCGTAGCCTCATCGGATTGCCAAAGCCCGGTGCGTTTGTAAAAGTTGTACGGGATGCCCGCCTGTTCAAGCAAGGGCACTACCAGTTTCGCATCGGAACGTTTGTCGACGAGGATGCAGATGTCGCCCGCATCGATCGGCCTGGCGGGCTTGCCTTTCTTGATGAACGTGATGACCGGATTGCCAGCATCGCCGTGCAGGAGACGTTGAATCTCGCCAACAACAAATCGGGTAAAATGCCTCTGCGCGTCCTTCACTTTCGCGACATGCGACATGTCAACCAGTGATAGCGCAGCACGCTTCGAGCGATCGTCGCCGATGCGTGTCAAGCGTTCATCGTCGTCGGGCCAATGCACGGGCAGACAGCGAATCTTGCTGGCACGCGGAAACCATTCGCCGTCAATGAACAGGCAATTCAGACCTTCGAGCAGGTCAGGCTCGGATCGCCAGTTGACGCGCAAATCGTTGCGAGAGGCATCGAATTCGCCGACCATCTGCTCGGCAGCCGCGTGATAGGTCGGCAGATCGGCGCCACGGAAAGCGAAGATCGCCTGCTTGGGATCGCCGACGACCAACAGCCGCGATGTGCCGCCTTCGAGGAAGATGGCCCGAAAGATGCGCCATTGCAACCGATCGGTGTCCTGAAACTCATCAACGATGCCATAGCGAAAGCGCTCGCGCAGCGTGTTCCGAAACAGCTCGGCGGCGGGACTGCGCTGCGGGTCGAGCAGGCCATCAACCGTGGCGATCATGTCATCGAAGCTTTGCAACCCGCGCTGCCGTTTGTGCTCGTGCAAGAGCTGATGCAGTCGCAGTACGGTATGGATTTCGAGCTGGGCCGCCGGGTGCGAGTCCGCCGCACCGAGTCGTTTCCACCATTCCGGATTGTAGGCCGGGCGAAGCTGATGGCCCGCGCCCGGCTTATATCGCGTGGCCAGTTCGAGCACTTTCTTGTTCCAACCGGCCGCGCTCAATCGTTGGTAGTTGGCACGCTCCAGCACATCGCGCAGCTTGTTGCCAAACGTCGCAGGCCAATCACGGCGTTGGACATTGGCGAGCAGGTCGCGCAGCAGATCGGGATCGTTGACCAGTTCCACGTTCATGTCGAGTCCCTGCTCGAGCGCGTAATCCTTCAGCACGCGCTGGCAGAAGGCGTGAATTGTAAAGATCGGCGCCTGATCGAAGCGATCGAGCGCGGGGTTGAGAAGACTCGCATCGCAGTCCGGCTCGCGCAACGCACGCTGCAGCATCTCACGCAAGCGATTGCGCAGTTCGCCAGTCGCCTTTTCCGTAAAAGTGACGATGAGGATTTTCTCGAGTGGCACCGCCTGTTCGGTGATGAGTCGAAAGACGAGTCGTTCGATGGTGTAGGTTTTTCCCGTACCCGCCGACGCTTCGATGACGGCATGGCGTGAGAGGTCAAAGTCCGCAACGGATAACCGTGTTTCGTTCATGGATTGACCGTCCGTTTCCCGGGCGTCGCCGGCTTGGGATTACGTCGTACGCCCGCCGGGCCGCGATCCAGCATGCGCAATCGGCGTTGTACTTTGGCCAGCGCATCGACGGGGACAGCCGCACCGATCATCTCGACGATTGCCGGGATCGGCTCGCGGCCAAAGGTGTTTTCGCGGGCGTATTCGACTTTGTCGATCAGCAGTTGCCGATATTCGTGCGCATCGATTTTCAGATCACTGCCGGCGTCGAACGCGCGTTCAAGTTCGGGGCTGCCGAGAAGTAGCGACAACGGCAGCAGGTCGAATTGAGAAGGATCGAGCAAGTCGCGCGTCAACTCGGTGAGATATTGCGTCGCCTCGGCGGGCGTGATGCTGCCGGCGGCGTGCTGCCAGGTTTGCACGCCATCGCCATGCGCGACGTGCACGAAGAAATCACGGCGATGCATCCAGGCGTTTGTCGGCTTGCCCTCGCTCATCAACTCCGTGTTCGCGAGCAACGCCAAGTACAGCAACGTTGGTTCGATCATCGTTTCGGTGATCTTGCGGCCATCGATCTTTTTTGATGTCGTAAGCACGAGCACCTCAAATCGCGACGGCGTCTGCCAGGCCAGCGCGCTGGTGCCGACGAGGCGTGCGAGCCGATTGTCGTCAGAAAAACGTAACGAGAGCGCGGGAAAGCGCAAGCGTGCCCCGACCGGCGTGAGGCTTTCGCCGAGCAACACGGGGCCGCAGAACGAACCTGGCATGCGTTCGCGGAGAAACTTTTCGAGTTGCCCCTGGCCATGAATGCGCTCGCGCAGCTCACTCATCAGGGCGGTGCGGTCAATGTCGCCAAACGCTTGCTCCGGTGCCTGACAGCGCAGGTGAGCCTCGGCGTGGGATTGGTTCAGACGAGCGGGCCAGGCCTTCAATGCATCCTCGATCGGTCCAGTCGCGGCGGATTCGACGACGAATTGAAGCGTAGACCGAATCATCATTCGCGCGGTCCGATCGCCCGATACGAGCGGTTCGGATTCGTCTATTTCGCGATCGGTTTCATCGCCGATACGCAGATGACGGCGAAGCGATTCTTGCGCAGGCAACTTCAAGAATCGCTTCAGCTCGGTCAGCGATACGCCAATCGGCCCAATCGTTGATGCAACTTGCTCCACCGGCGGAACAACGAACGTGCGCTCGAATGTACGCCGTTTGTCCGCGAGTTCCCGGGCCTGAACCTCGTTCAGCGCCAAACGTTGCTCGGCCTCGGCCATCGCGAGGACGGCACAGCGCTCGGCGTCGCCCGTCAAACCCAGTACATCCTGATTCGCCGGATGCGATGGTCGATCGAGTTGACGCACATCGTCAATCGCGCTGGGGACGCTCACAACCTGAAACGCTTCGTCAATGATGTTCTCAGCGATGTATTGTTGCAACTGGATCAACGGCACCGCCGGCTGCAGCGGTTGATCCCGTTGGCCATCGTAGCGGTTGTATGACAGGTACAGCTTCGTTCGCGCCGATAGAATCGCGGTGAGAAAATCTTGCAAGCGCTGCTCGGCCGGCCGCACGTCGCCGGGCAGGCGCTCGGCACCGCGGAGATCGAAGACAGAGAGGTTGTTGGTTCCGGGGAAGATTTCCTCGTTTAACCCCAGCACATAGACGATGGCCGCGGGGATGGGCCGCATCGGCTGCAATGAGGCGATGGTCACACCGCCGGTCAGGAATTCGCCGCGGCTACCCTCGATGGAGGCGAGTTGCGCTTGCACGAATTCGCGGACAAGCGCGAGCGGAATATCGGTCCGCGCTGCGGATTCGCCGTTCAGCGCATCCCATTGTTCGAGAGAGGCGATCGCGGGCAGCAGGTTCGAGCGCACCTGCGATTCCTCAGAGCGATCGACAGGCACGTCGAGAAAATCGCGGATCAAACTCGTAAGCGCGATCGCCCATTGTGTGCCGCCCGCTTTGAGCGTCCGCAATCGCGCCAGCGTTGGCAGTAGACCTTCCACGGCTCGGCAGAATAGGTCGAGCATCTCGCGCTCGGTGCTGTAAATATCCGCGTAGGGCACAATATGCCCAAATCGCGGTGCGGGGTCGGCGCTTTCCTCCGGCGCGACATCCATGTAACGCCCAAGCCGCAATCGTTGCAGGCCCAGCTTCCAGGCATAGAACGGCGACGCGGGATAGCCCAGGCGGCGCTTCTCCTCTTCATCCCAACCCTGATAGATGCCAAGTTGCTCCGCCCATTCCAGCCAGACATTCGCCTGCGCGCGATCGACGCCGAGCCGAGCGAGGAAGCAGGGATTGAGCAACACTTCAAACACTCGAGAACGCGTGAATGATTCCAGCGCGAGCTCGAGCATGCCGAGCACCGCCTGGCCGAATGTGCTGACCTCGGCGGCATTGAAGTCGCAAAGGTTGTACTGGATCAATCGCGGCGGACGCTCGAAGACCGCGCTCAACGCCGGGCGATAGCGCGACATGTCGGTCACCAGCACCGCGATGTCAGTTTGCCGAAGCGAAGTATCGGCACGGAGATTGGCGACGATGCTCTCGTAGACCGTCTCGACTTCACGCATCACGCCGGGACAGCCGAGGATTTGCAGCGATGTATCCTGCGTCAACGTGCCGCGCGCCGGCATGCCGATGAGGAGTTGATCGCGCAAGCGTCGCAGCACGCAGTCGGCACTTTTGCTTCGTTTGCCCGTCGCTGGCTCACGCAGATGTTCAACCTGAAAACCCGCACGGGTGAACTGCGGTGCGAGCAGTATCAGCGATTCGGCCTCGGCCCGGCTCCACTGGCTGAGCAGCGAGCGAGCGGGATCGGTCCGCGTCGATTGCTGGATGCGTTCGCGCAGCTCGGCGACAGCGTCAGCTAATGGGAGTGCCTTGTCGATGCGCGACGCCAACGCGCCAATCGTGTGATAGCGAATGTCGAAACTCCGCCCGAGCCAGGCAATGGTGCGCAGGTGCAGGTCGCCGATCTGAGTCAGGCCGAAGAAATGGACGACGCCGCGGTCGGTCGAGGGTGTTGGCGGCGCGGTCATGCGTTCCATGGCGTACTGCGGAAACGTCTTGGCGTTACGTTCGCCGAAGCGGTTGAGCAGAGCGCGGCGACCATCGGGTTCGCGGGTGATGTGGTGAAAAAGCGTGCGCTGGGCCGCCTCCATCGCCTGAGCGAAATCCTTGGTGCCGGATAGCGCAGCACGCTGAGCGAGCCACGGCTGAATGAGCGTGTCTTGCCGATCGTACTCGTAATCGCGAATCAGCACGCCGAGCTTGTCGGCAAGAAACCAGGCCCGTCGGCATGCGAGCCGGGAAAGCGATGCATCGTCGAGATGCCCGTAGCTGCGTAACGGCGCGAGATGCGGGTCGTCGGTTTCGAGCAGGATCGCGAGCACCATCAAGCGATAGGTATTGTCGTCGATCGGTTCCGGCGGCGACTTGTCAGCAATCGGATCGGTCTCGCGCAGTAGCAACCACAGGGCGTCTTCGAGCAGGTGAAACTCAATGTTGATCGCGACATCGAGCCGACGCGCCAGTTGCAATCGCAGCCATTTCTTGAGATGTCGATTCGGCACGATAATCCGCCTCGGCGCAAAGAAATCACCCACCTTGGCCAAGGCGTCGAGATCATCCGCAAGCCGATCGACCAGCGTGACCGGATCGGAAGCGAGATAGAGTGTGCTCATGAATGAATTTCCCACGAACAGAATCGGGAAACCGTCTGCGGCTTATCGCTCGGAGAACGCCTTGCGAGCGCTAAGCCGCAAGCGGAGGAAACGGATTCACGTCGCCAGCTTCGCCTTGATGCTCGTCAGCAGCCTGCCGACACCCATGGCGCCGCGATGGGTTGCGTCGTTGGCCTCGGTGGGCAAGGCTCGAATCTCCACGGCGAACGGGCGGAGCTTGGCGCTAAGCAGATCGAGCACGTTGAGCGCTGCCATGCTGACGTAGAGCGAGTTCTTCTTCGCATCGGCGTGCGCCAGCAGCACCTTGAGCGATGCGGCAGCATCCTCCTTGTCGCCGTAGGTTGCCAGGACTTCGGCGGCGACGACACGGACCGACGCGGATTCATCCTGCATCGCCGTCTGGAGTTGTTTCTTGGCGACTTCCAGGGAAGACTCACCGCGGTTCAGAAGGCCCATCGCTGCCCAGTACCGGACGGCTGGGTCGTTATCCTTGAGATAGTCGCGCAGCACGACGCGGTCCTGTGCCAGCGGAAACGTCGCGGTATGGACAGCGTGAAGGATACGTTCGAGCGGATACTTCTTCTCGTCATGCCCATGTTGATATGGTGTCGAATCGACCGACCGGCGATGAATCTCGTCCTCTGGCAGGAAGCCGACATCGCGGATCGCCAACGTGTGGTCGTGCAGTGCTGTGCGATAGGTCTGGAGCTTCCCCTTGTAGAACGGGTCCAGGACCAAACTCTGCACCTCGTCGGGATCGTTCTGCAGATCATACAACTCCTCGGCTGCGCGCGGCGACTTCCAGAATTGGCTCTGGGCCTCGTTCAGTTTGCCCGCGTCAAACAGCTTCTTCCACACCTGCGTCGTCTTCGTCTGAAACTGGTACTCCAAATGCTGCCCCGCCGGGAGCGTGGGCATATAGTTGCGCAGGTAGACGTAGCGCCCATCGGTCAGGCTGCGCTGAAGATCGTAGCGTTCATCCATTCGGCCACGAAAGCCGTGCAGATATTCGTTCGCCTTGCCGATGTGTTTGCCCGCGAAAGCTCGGCCCTGCATCCAGTCGGGAGGTTGCATGCCGGCGAGCGACAGCATCGTCGGCGCCAGATCGACGAAGCTCACCAAACGATCCGACTGCCCGCCCGCTTGATAGTCCGGCGGCGCGAGGTGCTTCCAGGCATCAGGAAAATGCACGATCATCGGCACATGCAACCCAGAGTTCAACGGCATGCGTTTGTTGCGCGGCATGCCCGACCCATGGTCCGCGAAAAAGATGATGATCGTGTCTTCCAACAGGCCCAGCGCCTCCAACTCGCGCAGCACCTCGCCGGCGTCGGCATCGGCGAGCGTGATCGTGTCGTAGTAGCGCGTCCAGTCTTCGCGCACCTCCGGCGTATCGGGATGGTAAGCCGGGATGCGCACCTTCGTGGGGTCGCCGACGAGTTTCACTTTCAGGTTGCGGATTTGGCTCTCGTGACTTCGCGTCGAATTGAAGACAGCGAAGAACGGCTGCCCCGTGGCGCGGTTCTTATAATGCGCCTTCATCGACGACATGTCCCAGACCTTGCCGGTCTTTTCGAGGTTGTAGTCTTCCTTCACTTTGTTCGTGCAGTAGTAGCCAAGCAGTCGAAGGTAATGCGGAAACATGTGCATATTCGCGGGCAGCCGGGTCATGCTGCGCATATGCTCCGACCCGGTCGATGGCGGATACAGGCCGGAGATGATCGTCGTACGGGCCGGGGCGCAGACCGGAGCGTTCGACCAGGCTCGGCGATAGAGCATGCTCCTCTTCGCGAGCTTGTCGAGGTTCGGCGTGCGAGCAAACTTATCGCCGTAACAGCCCAGGTGCGGGCCGTGGTCCTCGCTGGTAATCCAAAGGATGTTCGGCAACTTCTGCCGGGGTTTTTTCTCCTGGGCGAGGAGTGAAGTCGGCAAGACGCTCGTGAAGATGATGGTGAAGAAAAACAGACATCGCATGGACCGATCCTCGGCGGGATATTTTCGTATCAGGGAATTATACGCGCAAGCCCAGAGGTGAGGTACTCCCAACCTCTGGGATCGCGAAATCCCAAGCCCGCAGGCGACGAAGGAGCCTGCGGGGTTTGACCCACGCAGGCTCCTTCGTCGCCTGCGGGCTTGGCAATCATGCGATTCGCCTTGTCCAGCGCCAAAACGACGATACGATGAAGGTGACGGCCCCGCATACGCTGCTGCGCTTCTTTGGTACGGAAAATGACGGATCAAGAGAAAACCGGACTGGGCAACTACTTCGTTGCCAACTACCCGCCGTTCTCGGCGTGGAACGCAACAAACCTGCCTACCGCTTTCGCTGCGCTCGATTCGGCTCCGAATCCGAACACGCCGCTCGGCCTTTATCTGCATGTGCCGTTCTGTCGCAAACGCTGTAAGTTTTGCTATTTCCGCGTCTATGTCGATAAGAATGCCCGCGATGTCGAAATCTATCTCGACGCCCTGACGCGCGAGTTGGAACTGTATGCGGCGCAAAAGTATGTCAAGGATCGCCCGCTGCATTTCGTCTACTTCGGCGGCGGGACACCTTCGTATCTGAGCGCTCAACAATTGCGCGGCTTGTTCCAGCGTGTGCAAGCGATCCTGCCATTGCGCACCGCCGCCGAAGTGACGTTCGAGTGCGAACCTGGCACCCTTCAGCAACACAAGCTGGAAACGCTAAAGGAACTCGGCATCACCCGTTTGAGCCTGGGGATCGAAAACTTTAGCGATGCGATCCTCGAATCGAACGGACGGGCGCATCTGTCGGCGGAGGTCTTCCGCGCCTATCAATGGGCACGCGACCTGAAGTTCAATCAGATCAACATCGATCTGATCGCCGGCATGCTCGGCGAAACGTGGGACAACTGGCGCGATTGCGTGCGGAAGACGATCGACCTGGCGGCGGACAGCGTGACGATCTATCAGATGGAGCTGCCGTACAACACCGTGTTTTCGCAGGAACTCCAGAAGCCGGACCAGCACGTCGTCGATCCCGCGCATGTCGCTGATTGGCCGACGAAACGCGCGTGGGTCGATTATGCGTTCGCGGAGTTGGCGAAGGTCGGCTACAGCGTCTCCAGCGCGTACACGATGGTGCGCGATCCGTCGGTCAAGTTCGTCTACCGCGATAGCCTTTGGCACGGTGCCGACATGCTCGGCACGGGTGTGGCGTCGTTCGGTCACGTCGGCGGGGTGCATGTGCAAAACGTCGATAAATGGGAGCAATATGTCGAAATGCTGCAGAAGGGCGAGCTGCCATTGGGCCGAGCGCTGAAACCGATGCCGGATCAGCTGCTGCGCCGGGAAATGATGCTGCAGCTCAAGACGGGAGCCCTGCATCCCGAATATTTCCGCGCGAAATTTGGGCGCGACATCATGAGCACGTTTGCCGACGGATTTGGGCATCTGCAAAACGACGGATTTTTGACGGTCAGCGACGTCGGCGTGGAGTTGACGCGCAAAGGTCTGTTGCAGGTCGATCGCATCCTGCCGGCGTTTTTTGAACCCGAGCATCGCGGGACACGCTATACATGATTATATAGCCCGCCATTTATGGCGGGTCTTGGCGAACCCGCCATAAATGGCGGGCTATATAGAGTACCCATGACCGAACCGCTGACATTCATGATGGGCAAGTTCCCCGCTCCGTTGCAAGCGAATCGTCGCTATTGCAAGAACCACATGTGGTGCCAGACGACCGACGGCGTGCTACGCTTCGGTTTCACGACCTACGCGGTTCGCCTCATGCAGGACGTTTACTTCCTCGATTGGGAGATCAACGAAGGCGACACGATCGCGCTCAAGCAAAAGATCGGGCACATCGAAACCTCGAAAGCGATGTCCGACCTCTTCGCTCCCACCACCGGCACACTGGTCCGCTTCAACCCCGAACTGTTGAATGATCCCTCCGCCATCAACGTCGACATGTATGGCAACGGCTGGTTGTTCGAAATCGCCGGCAGCGACGCCGAGACGATTTCAATGAACGATTACCACGCCTTCCTTGAAGCTGGATGGGAAAAAACGCAGAATATGCTCAAAGGGCACATGTAGGAGAGCTATCAGCTATACCTTTGACAGGTGATTTTGACGCTATTCCGAGCCGCGGCTGACAGGATATCGTGCGGATTATGTCGGCCGCTCCCTTACGGTCGCGGCTCGGAAATGTTATGCTCGGTTCGGAAAAGCGACAATTTCTGCCTTGCGAAGTATACCAGCCAGAACGAATTGAATGGCTGACAGCTCGATTGCAATTGTTCGTCTTTGCCTCGAATTTCGTATTTTGTTTTTCGGATTTTTGAATGAGGTTGATATGGCCAGAAATAGGATAACGGTGGTGCTCTCTCAAGCACAAGGCAAGCATCCTGCCAAGCGGGCGCTGGAGGAGTCGGTCGTCGCGGCTCTGTTGATGGAGCCGGGCGTCGAGGTCTCCGTTGTGCCGTATCTCTACGACTTGGGGCCGGACCACACGGGGCGGATGTTCCTCGAATCGGTTCGCGGCGACATGGTTTTGCTGAGCTGGCTGTTTCCGCGGGCGGCTTTTTGGATTCTCGATCGCGATGGCATCAAGGGCCATTGGGGCGAGTCGCAGCTCAAGTCGCCTCACGCCGACGCGGAGGACGACGAGGCCAAGGTTCCGGAACCACCCAAGGGCATCGGCGCGTTGGATGTGCCAAACCGCCATATCTATGCCCTGGATATGCGTGATTTCAATAATCACGAGGTTTACGTCGAAGAAGTCCGACGGATCGCGGCGGAATGCCGGGAACGCAACGAGAAGAAGCAGAAGGCCACCACCCCTGCGGTGCCTGCTTCATTGGTACAGTTGGGTTTGGTCACGCACGACGAACCGCCGGCGCCGACGCGCTTGTTTGAGCCGGAGCAGATGTTGCAAGCACCGGCGGGTCGTCGCTGGTATCCCGTCATTGATTACAGCCGATGCACCAATTGCATGGAGTGCATCGATTTCTGTCTCTTCGGCGTGTACGGCGTCAACGGCGAGGAACGCATTCTGGTCGAGAACCAGGACAACTGCAAGAAGGGCTGCCCGGCTTGCAGTCGCGTCTGCCCTGAGCAGGCAATCATTTTCCCCGATTACAAGACTGCTGCTATCGCCGGGGCGCCGATCGGGGCCATCGCGAATCTCAAAATCGATCTATCGAAGCTCTTCGGCGGCAGCGAGAAAGACGCGGTATCGCAAGCCGTCTTGGAACGCGATCGTGAACTCGTCGCCGTCGGCCGAGACGCCGTCGGCACGGCAGTCGGGCTGGCGAAACGGCAATCGCACCATGGCGCGAAACCCAAGGACGATCTCGACAGCCTGATCGACGCGCTCGATTCGCTGGATATCTGAGGGTTACTGTAGCCATCACGCGGAGCGTGATGGCTACGGTAACATTCGTAGTCGCGGCACCCACAAGCCCGCCTCCTGCGTTCGTGGCCGAAAGATTACGTGTTGTGCGGTGATGTCCTGAATCACCTGGGCATCACTCAAGATGTAGAGCAATTTCGCATCATCAGCGACTTGGTCCGGCGTCCATCGTTGAAAGAATCGGCACAAAGCGTCGTAACGATAGCATGTCGTATCGTAGAACCTCGTGCCGGGCACTTTCGGTGTACGGTTATTTTCCTGAAACATGACACGATATTCGTTGGTCGTAAGCAGCGGCTCGCCGTCCGCCGCATAACGAAGCGCGTGCCGCGTCGGCGAACGTTCGATCACGACACGCTGATGATTCTCGGTCCCGACCAGCGTGAACAGCGCGGGCGACGTTATGCGCTGATCGCGCAACATCGCCAGTGCTTGGTCGAAATTGTGGGCATCCGCCACGACACGCCGAAGATGTAACAGGACGGGATAGCCAGTCTTGGCGGTCTTCTCCGGCCCAGTGACGGCGTTGAGCGCGAACGCAAACCCACGCCGCGACATGCCCGTCACCACGCCAACACTGCCCGGCCAACCGGCGCTGACGAAGCGCGGTTCGCCGTTGTGATGATACCGAAGCAGGTACGAGGCCTGAGCAAGGAGATCGGCGGGCGACCAGTCCATGTTTCGCGCCAGGACCGGACCATCCTTCGTCGGCAAGGCAATCGTCGAACAGCCGAGCGATGCGATAACGAGATCGTAGGAGAGATTGGCAAGCATCACGTCACGCCAGCCAGCGCCGGCCAATTTCGCGACGCCGACCATCTCGCGGTGAAAGCGATTCCAGGTGCGCAAGCGAGCGAGGTCGGCAAGAATGCGAAGTGCCGGCGGAAGCATCGCCTTGATCGAAGCGAGCAGCCGCTGCGACGAGCCAACTGCGTTAGCCGGGAATGGTTGATTGGCTTGGCCATGGGCATCGCGAGATCGAGATCGAGCGTTGGGCAAGTGAGCCAGGGGAGCATGGGCACCGCCTCCGCGATACGCTGTTGGAAACTGTTAATACAATGCGTGCACTATGGAATAAACAACCGCCCCGAACCCCGAAGATTGTCGGCATACAACAAATGATCGAACAACTTCTGGACGACCCGTTCCAGGAACGCCGAACTATGAAAAACCCGGTCAGGAATTGGTAACGTGAAGACCGGAAGCGACTCAGCTGTGCCCTCGCGAAGAATGGTGGCTTCCAGCGATTCATCCGATTCCTTGTCAACAGATAAAATCCACTTGCCTGGCAATATCGCCATACGACCACGTCTGTTGAGGCAGGATCGAGACCAACATCGCGAAACCGCGCAAATGAAATTTGAAACTCAGCAGCAAAATCTCGCCCCGCAGGGCTTTGAATCCGCTTCCAAATTTGATCGGCATGCCCTTCGATGTTGGCGTCAAACAGGATGGTGGGCACCGTTCGCCTCCGCACGCCATCGCTGGATTTTCTCCTTCAGGAGCCAGACCCTTTCCTCGATCGTGAGACCTTCAGGGCTGGCCGCGAAAATCCCGCCTCGCGCGTGCTGAGCCTCGATGCCGCAGCGGTGCTGCTCTTCAACCCGCGCGTCCGATTCGATCAACTCCTCCTGATGTTCCTTCACATACTCGACAACGGCATCGAATTGTTCGCGTGTGAGACTTGGCATCGCTCGCTGGATGAAGTCAAAATCGTAGCCGCGATGCAAATAGTAAAACACGTCCAAGACCGTCAAGCGATGCCCTTCGCTCTGAGGCCCGCGTCCGAGATCGACGATATTTTCGGTGGCAATTTTCATGGTTGCTCCTTTCCTCACATTCTAGCACACCCACAACGAACCACGAGGGTCACAGCCCCAGCACGTCGTTCATCGTATAGCTGCCTGGCCCCTTGGTGGCGAGGAACTTCGCCGCCGCCAGGGCACCATGCACGTAGGCGTCGCGGGTGTGGCCTTTGTGGACAAGCTCCATCGTCTCGCCGAGCGTGCTGAAGATGATCGTGTGCTCACCGACGTTATCGCCCGACCTTATCGCGTGCATGCCGATCTCGCGGGCAGGCCGTTCGCCGACTAACCCCTCACGGCCATGGCGCACCGGCATTTCGCCCATAGCTTCCTGAATGACCTTTGCGAAGTGCAGAGCCGTCCCGCTCGGCGAATCTTTCTTGAAGCGATGATGGCGTTCGACAATCTCCACGTCAAAGCCTTTGTCATTCAGCACAACGGCGGCGTCGCGCACAAGTTTGAAGAGCACGTTGACGACGAGGCTCATGTTCGGCGCGAACAGTATGGCTGTGTGATGGGCCGCCGACTCGATCTCGCGTTTCTGGGCCTCCGTATGCCCTGTAGTCGCAACGACGAGCGGGATACGGCGATCGACACAGGTTTTCAGCACGTGCATCGTTCCTTCGGGCATCGAGAAATCGATGATCGCTTCGACGCGCGCGTCGATAGGCAACACGCCGACAACGGGCACGCCGAGCCTACCGATGCCGGCTTCTTCGCCGGCGTCGTGGCCGATTCGTGGGTGCGACGGCGTATCGAGCGCCGCCGTGATGTGCAGCGATTTATCCTCATGAGCGAGCTGCAGGATACGTTTGCCCATGCGCCCGAGAGCACCGTTGACGCCAATCTTGGTTTTCATGTGTGCACCGTGTGTTCTTGTTTAGCCGCTCGCTTTGGGCGAGCGCGGGTGTGTTACGCGTCCTCATCCTTCCAACGATTCGCCACCTCGAACAATCGCGCGAGCGGCAACTCGAAACCGGGCAACAATGGCGTGCGATAGGTTTGGTTAGCCCGAATCACCTTTTTCCTGAACTGGCCGTCCACTCGCAAATGCACCGTCATCGTTTTCTCGAACCGGTCAATAATCCAGTATTCTTGCACGTCGATTTCTTGATATTCGTCACGCTTGATCTCGTAGTCTCGTTCGCGATCGCGCTTGCTCTTCGAGACGAATTCGACGATGATCGATGGCGTCTCACTGGGTTTCGGCATTCGTCCAAACCCTGCCCAGATCACGCGATCGGCCCGGCGCCGGCTGCCCTCCAGGTGCACAAACCGCTCGAAAAGCGTGATATCCAGAGCCTTTCCCTCAGGGTGGGAATCCCGATAGGTTCGCAGCAAGTGCCCCAACTCTTCATTCGGGTCGGCTTCAGCTTCGGACGGAATTGGTGACACGATCAACACTCCGTGAATGAGTTCATAGCAATACCCTTCGTTGAAATCGGCGCGATCGAATTCCTCCGGCGTCATCACGATGCCGTTGGAATCTGGGCCAACGTTAATCGGAGCCTTCCGCTTCCGTTTAGGTTTCGCAAGTACGGCACCCATTTTCAAATCTTCCATAAGTGGGATTGAGCGAAGCAAACTCCGGGGCTACGACTCTGACCATCCCGAGGGTCGCTGCTGCTCACCCCTGGGTTTAATCATTGTACACCAGATCCAATGCGATTTCACGGCCCCGCCACCGGCACCGGCAGATGGTAGAACGCTAGCCCGAGCATCGCGTACACGGCCAGGAGCATTGCGCCTTCCATCCAGTTCGTTTCGCCGTCCTGGCTGATCATGGCGGTCACGGCGACGGCGACAATCACGGCGATGACCTCCATTGCCGAGAAATGCAGATCCATCCGCACGCCCATCGCCATGCCGACGAATACAAGCACGGGCGCGACGAACAGTGCGATCTGAATGCTGCTGCCAATCGCGATTGTGACGGCGAGGTCCATTTGGTCCTTCATCGCCACGAGCACCGCCGTCGAATGTTCTGCCGCGTTGCCGATGATCGCCACCACGATGACGCCGACAAAAACATGATTCATCCCCAGTGCTGTGCCTGCTGCCTCCACCGAGCCGACGAGCATTTCGCTCATCAGCGCCACACCTGCCGTGGCCACCAGTAGCACGGTTAGGGCGACGGCCTTCGACCATTCCGGCGGCTCAGCATGGATGTCCTTCTCGGTTTCCTTGCCCGCGAAGAGATGCTTGTGCGTAAGCAGCGTGAACAGCAGGCTCAGCACATACATCAGCGCGAGAACGATGGCGATTTCCTCGCTCAGGTAGTTAGGCTCGACAACGGTCCCTTGCCTGACGGCATCCTTCGTCAACTCAAAATGAATGGTCGGAATGATCAACCCAATCGCCGCCAACGCCAGCAGTGTGGCACCAAGGCTGGCCGATGTGCGATTGAAGGTTTGCTTGCGATAGAAGCAGCCGCCGGCGACAATCGACACGCCCAACACGAGCAGGATGTTGCCCAGGATCGACCCGGTGATGCTCGCCTTGACGAGTTCGATTTTCCCTTCACGCAGGGCGAAGATCGCGATGATGAGTTCCGCCGCGTTGCCAAACGTCGCATTGAGCAATCCGCCGACGTTCGGTCCCAACGACTCCGCAAGGTTTTCCGTCGCACGTCCCATGAACCCCGCGAGCGGAATGATGGCGACGCACGCGGTGATAAACACCCAGAGTTTATCTTGATGCGTCCACTCCAGCCCGAGCGCGATCGGCAGAGCCAAGAGCAAGTAATGCATCGGCTCGATACGGAAGACCGGTTTCGGTTGTGAGGGTTCAGCATGTGCCATGATTTTCGGTCCCATTCGATCTATGCAAGATGAAAGTCGTCAAAAAAAGGCTTAGCCACAGAGATCACAGAGCACACAGAGAGAAAGGGATTGTATCAGGCCCCCCTACTCTTTCAGCATTTCCAACTCGGTGTTCTCTGTGTTACCTACCTCCAAAATCTTTGCGAGCCGCGCAGACTTCATACTGCGCAAATTCAGAATGCGAATCACGAAAGAACGAAAGTACGAAAACACGAAATAGAAACCCAACCCAAGCGATTTGCCCAACAGTACACCGCACTACCGGAAAAATTCAGGGACCATACGGAAGACAGGAAAGCAAGAATTAAATCAGCCCTTTTTTTCCTACGTTCCTGCTTTCCTTATCGAGAACTGCTTTGGCTTGTGACTCGTCGTGAATGATTATGCCTTCCTTTCGTTCTTTCGTATTTTCGTGATTCTGTATTTGTTGCGGCTTGGCCGCGCTGGGTCCTCTGTGGCTAATCTTGAAGAATAATTATTGCGTTGTCCCTTCGCGTTCGACAGCCTCATCAGGTGAATTGTATTTCGAAAATCCATAGTATGCGACCGTGCCAAGGATACCGAATCCGCACGCTGTCGGAAAGAGCACCTCCGGCCCGCCGCGTTGCCATAGCCACGCGCCAACCAGCGCGGAGCAGCACACGGCAAAAGCTCGCAGGCCCCAGTATAAGCCGACGCCGCGAGCGCGGATCGATTCGGGCATGCTGGTCGTAATCAGAGCCTTGCGTGCCGGTTCGCCGATCTCGCGCATGCCGTACACGATAAACGCCAGCCATTCCCAACCATTGGGCACAAGAATCAGCGATAGCGGAAAGAGCGCGAAGAACACAAAGGTCAACCCGACGAATGGTTGCAAGCCGACCACCGCCGTCATGCGTCCGACCGGCAGGTACGTGAGCAGCGCGACAGTGTGCTGCAGCGCGATCAGCCCGCCGATATGCGCATCGCTAAGCCCGCGCTCGACGGCGAGATAGACGACGACCAACCCGCGCACGAGCCAATCGCACCAGCGCGTCAGAATCTCCGCGAATAACAGCCGACGAACATTCTGTGGAAACCGCTTGAGCACTTCCCACGTGGTGCCTTCGGGCTTCGGCGGTTCGCTATGCGGCATGAAGCGATACTGCACGAACAGCGACGCCACGCCCAATGCCATCGCGCAACCGACGAGAACCTGCACCCCGCGAGCACGGCCAATATCCTCGCCGTACTCATGAATGAACCACGCCAGCACCAAGCCAGCGATGGCCGGCCCGATGATTTTTGGCAAGCGTTTCTGAATCGACTGGATGGCGAAGGCCATGCCGCGACGTTCCTTCGACAACGTCGCGCCGACAGTCGTGAAGGTTGCGGGCATTGACAGCGAGTCCCAGCTCAGAATCATCAAGCACGCAATCACCGTGGCCCCGGCGAACGGCACGAGCAGAAACATCGCATAGCCCGCGATCGTCAGCGAGCCGAAGAAAAGCAGCGAGCCACGATCGCCCAGCCTGGCCGTGATCTGCCCGCCGCCGATGTAGCAGAACCCCTCGAACAGGTTGAGCAAACAGGCGTAGATGCCGATCGTCCACAAGGCCCGCGACGTGAGTTCGTTGCTCTCGGCAATCTCGCGTGTGATATCGCGCGTTTCCGATTTGAGGTACAAGGGCAAGAACGGATGCCAAAGCTGCTCGCCGAATCCGAACAGTAACACGGTGAGAAGGACGATGCCGACGGTGCGGTTGATCGCGAGGAAAGTCGCCAGCCTGTTTTGCGGAGTTTCGTCCATGCCGGTGTCCGATGGTGTCGCGGATAGATACGATTTGATTATTGAACGAAACGGTTTCTGGAGCGCCCTTCCTTGATTTTGTCTTCCGCTTTTCAGAGCCACGCACGAAGTAAGTGATTTGTATTTACACGTAGACCACTTACCTCGTGCGTGTCTCTGAAAAGCGGAAAACCCCTACGAGAGTATTTCATGAAAGCACGACAAGCCATCATTACCAAAGCCTTTGAAGTCGGTGTCCGTGAGGTCGAACTTCCCGATCCGGCGGAGAATCAGATTCTCATCGCCGCCGAGGTCAGCGCAATCAGCCCCGGCACAGAGTTAGCCGTCTACACCGGCACGCACCAGTGGCTGCAAGACCCGAATCTGCCGGACTGGAAGTTTCCGTTCAAGTCCGGCTACAGCGCCGCGGGCACGGTCGTCGCGGTGGGTAAAAGCGTCACCGGTTGGAAAGCGGGCGATCGCGTCAGTTTTCCGGGCAATCACGCTTCCGCCGAGCTTCTCACGATCGGCCACGAACGAGGCCGACTGTGGAAGCTACCGGACGGTCTCGATTTCGAGAAAGCCGCCCTGGCGTGCATTCTACGTTACGGCATGGGTGCGTCGATCCGCGCGGGCCTGACGCTGGGCCGCTCGTTTGCCGTGCTCGGCCTGGGCATGATCGGCCAAGCGGTGTTGCGTTGCGCGATGGCGGCGGGTGCGAATCCGGTCATCGGCATCGACAGCGTCAAGATGCGTCGTGAAGCCGCGCTGGCCGCCGGTGCCGATCTCGTACTTGATCCGAATGACGCGAATTACAAGCAAGAGATGAACGACTTCCTCGGCATGAAAGGCGCCGAGATCGTCGCCGACGCCACCGGCGTGCCCGACGCCATCCCAACGGCGATGTCGTTGGCGTGCGACGCGGGTCAAGTCGTCGTCGTCGGCAGCCCTCGCGGCAAAGCAAAGGATGTAAATTTTTACGATGACCTACATCGCCGCTATATCGAAGTCTCCGGCGCGCATGGCAACCAACTCTTTGAAGCTGCCCACACTCGCTTGGCAGGCGCGTGGGACATCAACAAAGCACAGAAATGGCTGCTGGCGGGACTCGCGAAAGGCCGCATCAGTCTCAACGATTTGATCACGCATCGTATCAAACCCGAGGAACTCGGCATGGCGTATGAAGGGTTGCTCAAGAACAAGGAGCAATTCCTGTGCGCGGTGATGCGCTGGAAGTGAGGACGCCGTTGGTATTCGTTTAGCCGCTCGCCTTTGGCGAGCTTGAACGGCTGCCGCACACAACGCGGGTCACGCTCGCCAAAGGCGAGCGGCTAAACGAAAAATCCTCTTCGCGCTTGAAGTCGAGCCACGCTGCCTGTAGGCTTTCCTTTACAACCGGCATTACACACAACCCGCCTGGGCTTTATTCTTTCGCTTCGGAAGGGCGTCATCATGGGTTTCAAGCAAACCGATAAGCATCGTTACGGCAAAGGTTCGTACCACCAGATCGGTCTGGTGCGCGGGCAGTTCGGCAATATGCCGATGGACGGCTGGATCAAATTCGTCGGCGAGGCGGGCTTCGACGGCTGGGAGGAGGCCAGTTGGGAACTCGATCTCGGCAGATGCGACACCGACGCCGGGGCGGAGGCCTATGCCAAGGAACGCCATGCCATCGCCCAGAAGCACGGGCTGGAAATCTTCACGATCGCCACGCATCTCCAGGGCCAATCGCTGGGCGATGAGCCAAGCGCGAAGACGTTGCAATTCACGGGCGGCGAAGCGGTCGAGATGTACAAAGCTTGGCGGGCCAAGGGCAACAACCCGCCGCGGACGAATCCGTATTTCGTGCCTGACGATGTCTCCAAGCAGATTCAGAAGCAATCCGAGAAGGCCCTGGTCGGTTGCGTTCGGCTCGCGCATTTCCTCGGCAAGCTGCAGAACCGCAAGGTCGCCCTGCCTGGTTTCGTCGGTTCGCCGGCGGGTTGCTGGTCGCACTTCTTCCTGTTCCCGCCTTTGCCTTCCAGCATTGGTGGCCATGCGATTGCCGACGCTCGCCAGGTCAGCCTGGAGTTGCTTGTCGAACGTTTCGCTCCGGTGTGGGATGCCTGCAAGAAGTACGGCGTGACGTTTGATCTCGAATGCCATCCCAGCGAACGGGCGATGGGCGATCTCGAATCGGCCAGCGATTACATCAATCACATGTGCAAGGCCGGCTACGAAGGCGTCGTCGGCTTCAACTTCGACGGCAGCCACATGGAATGGCAAGGCGTCTCGGCGGTGCAGTTCATCCGCGAGTTCGGCAAGTTCATCCACTGCGTTCACATCAAGGGCGTGCAGGTCATCCGCGAACATACCCGCGCGGGCCTTCTCGGCGGACATCGGCCGATGGGCCATCCGCTCAACGGTTGGAACTTCGTGACGGCGGGCACGGCTCGTGACGCCAATAGCTGCGAGGAGATTTTCATCGAGCTGAACCGCGTCGGCTTCGATGGCGCGGTGAGCATCGAATGGGAAGACAACGACGCCGAGCAACACGCCGGCGCGAAGGCCGCCCTCGCCAACTGCCGCGCCGCCGACCTTCCGCCAAGCGGCATGCGACACGACGAGATGCTGAAAGCGTGATCTGTTTGAATCGCAAGCCCAAGGGGTGAGGTACTCCGAACCCCTTGGCTTTTCATTTCTTTGTCCCGAACCATTCACGCATCGCCGCGACATCGCCGCGCAGTTGCAGCGTGACCCAGTGTTGTGGTTGCTCGGGCGGGGTGACTTCGATCTTTCGCGAGATACCCTCGGGCAGCTTTGCTTTCTCCAGCATTGTCACCAATTTGCCGGCGGCCTTCGTGTCGCCCACCTGCAGGTCCCCAAGGATCGTCAAGCCATCAATGGGCGTGACACCGAGCGCCAATCGCTTTGTTTCCGCAAGCGCAGCGACATGTTGCTCGCCAACAACGGCCAAGAACGGCCCAAGGATGCCAACGCCAGCCGTGTCTCCTGCCAACCATGCGAAGTGGTGTTTCGCTAGTCGCTGCTGAATCATTTCGCGCAAGCCCGTTGGGATCACCTCCTCGATGGGGCGGGCCTTGACGTTCATCTGCTTCAAATATTCCTCGCTGGTGATGTCGGGGCCAATCGGAAATCGCACGAGGTAAACGAGCGTCTGGTCATCTGCCTGCCACACGATCGCTTCGGCGCCGGCCTGAAGCGTGAACTCATACGTTGCCCGATCTCGGTGGAGATACGACTTCTTGGGCCGAGCGTCGCCGACTTTTTCAAGCGATATCTTTCGCCTCGCCTTTACAACCAAGGAAAATTCGGAAAGCGTCCGCCCGCCGACGACAACATGATCGATATCCTCGGCCTTCATGCCCGTCGTACGATGGATTTGCCTGAGTGCCCAGTCCAACCCCACCGGTCGCGGCTCAGCTAGCAGCGGCCTGCCAACCTTCGCGTCCTCGACCATTTCGCCGATATGCAGGCCGGCCACGAACGCGCAGTTCGTCGGTAAGTAGCCGAGGCCGGGCAATTCGAGCGGCTGGCGGAATGCTATTGGTTCGAGCTTCGTGTGAAGCCAAGGATGCCGCGATTGCCGCAACTGAGTCGTCCACAGCGCGAAGCTCAGACCGATTATCGCCATCGTGAACATAATGCCGAGCACGATGAACAGCGTCTTGCGGATGCCGGGTGGTCGCGCTGGTAGGGGCTGCGGTGATTTCGCGTTGCTCAGGCTCGCACCGACTCGCCAGCGCGACGCCGCCACCGGCTCGTTGCAGCGCGGGCACGGCAACATCATATCCGGCGGCTGCGGCGTGAGCACTTGCAAAACAGCGTTGCAATACGGACAGGTGTTATTCGCGTCGTTCATGAATATCCATTTTATCGTTTAGCCGCGACTCGCCAGCGGAGCGCGATCGACATCCCGCGCTCCGCTGGCGCGTCGCGGCTAAACATCAATCCACATACACAAATTCGTTGCTATTGAACACCGCCCGGCAGAACACCGCCAGGCCATGCCGTTCGACTACGGGCCGCACACTCGCCACTTCGTTCGGCAACGGCGTTCGTCCATACGCCAGCGTATAGACCCGAGCGACTTGCGCGCCGATGTCGTCGCCCGCATCCTTCTTGACACGCTCGGCGAAGCGGTCGGCCATGCGCAGCACGAACGCGTTGTTCATCAGTGATAGCGCCTGCAACGGCGTCGTCGTCAGCGCTCGGCGTGGCGAGGTCGTCGAGGGATCGGGGCAGTCGTGGGCGTCGAGCAAGCCGTTGCGCCCGCTTCGTGCTGTGGTGCGATAAACGCTGCGGCGATAGAGGGCGGGATTGTCGTCTTCGATCGGCGTGTAGTAGTGCGTCGCGCCGCGGACCGTAATTTTGAAGTCCTGATAGCCCGGCCCGCCCGCCTTGAGATTCAACTGTCCCGCAACGGCGAGAATGCTGTCACGCAGCGCTTCCGCTTCGAGTCGAGCCGGCGATTTGCGCCACAGCCAGCGGTTGCCGGCGTCGCGCTTGGCGGCGTCGGCACGGTTGGCCGATGTCTGGCGGTACGTCGCTGAGTTGAGAATGAGCCGATGGACATGCTTGACGCTGTAGCCGTTCGCAATGAACTCCGCCGCTAGCCAATCGAGTAGTTCAGGATGCGAGGGCCGAGCGCCGTTGAAGCCGAAATCGCTCGACGTCTCGACGATGCCGACGCCGAAATGATACTGCCAAAGGCGATTGACCATGACGCGCGCCAATAGGGGGTTATTCTTGTCGGCGATCCACTCAGCCAGTTTGCGTCGGCGCTCGGCGTCGGGCGATTTCTCGTCCAGGCCAAAGTCGGCGGGCAGCTTCAAGGCCGCCACCGCGCCCGGCGTGACGACGGGGCCTCGCTGCGACAGCATGCCGCGTTGCAACAGATACGTCGGCTCGATGGCCCGCGGCGCCACGGCATAGACGCGCGTCGCCGGCGCGGGAACCGTCGCCTTCGCCACGGCGTCGGTCAGTTGGTTGAGCAGCGCAGCTCGGGTTGCACGACTCGCGGGATCGAGCCGTTTGTCGATCTCGTCATCGCCGACAAAATCGGATGCGATGCCCGCACTTGCCGCGATCTCATCAGGCAGCAGTACACGATCGTACAACTCGGCACGAACGATGGTCCCGGCCAAATGCTTGTTCGCGCCCGCCGGCGTGTGACGCAGGCCGAAAAGCAGCATCGCCTTGTTGGCGTCAAAGGATTGCTGCGACTTGACTTTGTAGCGCGAGCCATACTGCACGCCGTTGCGATAGCCGATGATCGAGCCATCGGCCTGATAGGTGATTGCAATATGCACCGGTTTCGTGTCGGTCTCGTCCGGGGCTTGGAAATTTTGCGTACGCTTGAAGGAATCGCTACCCGCCATCCATTTGCCCGGCTCGCGCTCACCGAATACGATGGCGTCGAACGCATTGCCATCAAGCGATTGGAGGCTGATCGCCGCCCCGCCGCGTTGCGCGAAGTTCGCGAGCCGAACCGTAGCGATCAATGTCTTCTGCGAAATCGATTTGCCAATGAGTGCCGTCGACGCATAGCCCGTGCCCGACAAACGCAACCCCTCTGGCGTCAATGTCGCATCGCCGTGCAGTTTGGCTTCGAGGCCGGCGACTTCGTCCTTCGCGCTCTTCGTGAAGTTCCAGCGTGCGACGGGGTTGCTGGGCAACGCGCTCGGCTCCTTGGCGGACTTCTTGCGCTCGGCGAGAATCTGCGTGCGAACCGCTGCTTCGAGCTTCGCTAACTCCGCGCGCAGTTGGCCGAGGCGTAGTTGTTGTTCAGCCTGCGCTTTCTCGAATGCCAAACGCGGAGCCGTCGGCGTGATGTCACGCTCACCATGTCGCACACCGGCGACGGCGGCGCTGAGGCGGTAATACTCTTCGATTCGCACCGGATCGAATTTGTGATCATGGCAACGCGCACACTGCACCGTCAGGCCGAGAAACGTCTGCCCGATCGTGCCGACGATGTCTTCCAACTCATCCTGCCGAACCACAGCTTTCATCGCCGCGCTCTGCTGCCCCTGTCCGACCGAATCAAACCCACCAGCGACGAGAAAGCCAGTCGCCGTGATCGCCGACCCATCGCCTGGCTTGAGCAGATCGCCGGCGATTTGCAGCCGTGCGAATTCGTCGAACGGCATATCCTTGTTGAAGGCATCGATCACCCAATCGCGATATGGCCAGGCGTTTTTGCGCAATTCGTCATGCTCAAACCCGTGACTCTCGCCAAACCTCACGACATCCAGCCAGTGCCGAGCCCAGCGCTCCCCGTAATGCGGAGAGTCCAACAGCCGATCAACCAGCACCTTACCGGCAGCGTGATCGGATTTCAAATCTGCAATCTGCAATCTGAAATCTGCAATCTCCGAAGGCGTTGGCGGCAGGCCAATCACATCGACATGAAGCCGTCGAACGAGCGTGCGGTCATCAGCGGCAGGCGACGGCGTCAGCCCTTCCGCTTCGAGTTTCGCGAGGATGAAGTGGTCGATCGCGTTCGTCGGCCAATCTTTCGCCTTCACCGCAGGCAGGGCCAAGCGCTTGATCGGCTGCAGCGCCCACCAATCGTAACCCGCTCGGCTCGACGTCGTCACGCGGAATGGATCAACCGGGTCGCTGCCCCACTCCGCGCCACTCTCAATCCACGCCTTCAGAATCGCCTTCTCTTTCTCTGCCAATGGCTTCTTCGGCGGCATCTCGCCCGAAACGACGCGCTGCCAAAGCACGCTATCGTCCAGCTTCTTTGGCGTCACCACTTTGGCCGATGATGCCTTGCGCGTGAGGTCGAGCTTGCCTTTGGGTTTCGCGCCGGAATGGCAATCGATGCACCGCTCGATGAGCAGCGGCGCCACCGTCTGATCGAATGCACGATCCTGTGCGGATGCAGTTGCGGTGATGATAAACCCTACAAAACCGATGATATATCGCATGAAACGCTCGGGGGTATTGTTTAGCCGCTCGCCTTTGGCGAGCGGCTAAACGCCGCAAAACTTCGTAATCGCTTCCACGAACTCGGCTTCCTTCTCGAACATCGGCAGATGGCCGCAGTTGGGGATCAACTTCAATTCGGAGCCGGGTATCAGCTTATGATACGCTTCGCCGTACGCGGGAGGCACGAGCCGATCGTTATCGCCCCACAGCAGCAGCGTTGGGCAGGCGATGCGCCGCAATCGGCCCGCGAGCTTTGGATCGTAAGGCCGCTGCCAAACCATGCGGGCGAGCACGGTCATCGCTTGGTAGGCGTTGAGCATCGTCGATTCGTCAACGTTGTCCTTGATGACGACGCTCGCCATTGCACTGTGCGGATCGTGAAACAGCATCTCGCGCAGCTTCTCGCGATTCTGTGCCACGCGGAACAAATCGCCGAGCGACGAACCCTCAACCCACAACCCCGGCGCGTCGGCTATCCACAGTCGTTTGACACGTTCCGGCCAACGCACGGCAATCTCCGCCGCGATCCACCCGCCGAGACTGACGCCGCCGAGACAGACCTGCTCCAGACCAAGCGCGTCGAGCATGTCGATGTAGTGAAACGCCATGTCCTCGATGTCCGCGATCAGATCGAACCCGCCCGATCGCCCGAACCCCGGATGGATCGGCGAATAGACGCGGAACTTCTTCGCAAACGCCTGGTGGAACGGCAACCACATCAGCGATTCACCGAGAGCGCTATGCAAATAAACAAACGGCTCCCCCTCGCCGCCATGCAGCAAGATCGACGCCTTGCCGGCGACATCAATAGTCTCCGGCTGCCCGCCCAATTTGGAGAGCAATACGCGTGCGCCATAGTGGAGCTTTTTGAAGAGATTGAGCATATGGGTCTATTGTCGGACTCAAGGCGATGGGTTCAAGGGACACTACGCTCATATCCCGGTTTTCGCTTGACCGCCAAGGTTGCCGCTGGATAATGAGCGCATGCGGCGAATGACCGTAGGGTGCGTCAAGCGCCAGCGCCGACGCACCGGGCCCTCGCGGGTTCACGGTGCGTCGGCACTGGCGCTTGGCGAATCCTACAACTTCCGAGACCGCGATGAAAAAGCCACGCTCCACAACGGACGCTACCCAATCCTTGCGCGACGCCGCCCTACGGTACCCTGAAACATCCGAGGGAATCGCTTGCGAGGGGACGGCACTCGAGCGGCGGACCATCAAGGTGCGCAACAAGGCGTTCCTGTTTCTCGGCGCGAACGATGCCATGCTCAAGCTCAGCGAATCGGTGGCGGAGGCGACGGACCTCGCGACGAAGGAGCCGGGCCGATGCAAAGTCGGAGCGCATGGGTGGGTCACCGTGACATTTCAAGCAGACAATGCAGAGATGGAGCGGTTGTTGCGATGGATAGATGAGAGCTATCGGCTGTTTGCTCCGAAGTCGAAAAAACGTTGCAAAAAATGATCCGACCGGTGACGCGTAGCAAGGAACATGCGGAGCCGGTTTGATGGAACACGATCAACGATTCAAGACGTTGCTGCGTCGATTCTTCGCCGATTTTCTGCGCTTGTTTTTCGCACGGTGAGCGACACGGTTTGATCTTACGCGAATCGAATGGCTTGATAAGGAAATGATAGCCGGCGAATGCAAACGAGCCGGAAGCGCTTGGGACGGAGTGAAAATATCCGTCGCTAACGCTTCCGGCTCGTTCATTTTTCGTTGGCAACCAACGTCACCCCGGCGTGGACATGCAGCAGTTCTTGTACTTCTTGCCGCTGCCGCACAGGCACTTATCGTTGCGGCCCACCTTGTCTGTGCGGTTGCGGATCGGCTCTTGCTTTTTGTCGGTCTGCTGCGAATTGCTGATCGCGGCTTGCTGCTGGGCCTGGATGCTGCCTTCGGGGGCTTGCAGGCGTGGGGCCGATTCATGCACGAGTTGGCCGATGGTCCAGACCGTCTCGGCGAAGGCTTCGTCTTCCTCCATGCGGAAGACGATTTCGGAGACCTTGTCGCTCAGGCCTTCCCAGAGCGTGTCGAATTCCTTCATGCCGACGCGTTTGAACTCGGTCTTCGGATCGACCTGAGCATAGCCGACCAAGCCGATGCCGCTGCGGAGGTGATCCATCACGAGGAGGTGATTTTTCCACTCGGTATCGAGTTGGTTGAGGAGCAGGCTGCGTTCCATGCGGCGCATTTCGGGGCGATACTTCAGGTCGAAGGCTGTCCACAAAATATCGCGGGCCTGGTCGTAGCTCACGCCGACCAGACGTTCTTCTTCGACCTCAAGCCTGAGCTGCGTCTTGGCCCATTCCGCGACTTCGTGAGCATCGCCCGCTTCCGATACGCGAGCGCCGACGAACGCCTCGGCAAGCTTCGCATCGATCGCGTCATGGTCCTCCGTCGGATAGGTCTTATTGCTTAGCGCGACGAGCTTGGTGTACAGCTTCGCCCGCGATTCGGTGCGAAACTCTTCCTCGGTCATGCCGGCGTTTTTGCCGAACTTCATCGTATACCATTGGAACAAGCCTTCGCGGTTGTACTTTTGGCCGATCGCGCCGCCGTGACCTTTGTCGTCCATGAACCGGGCGAACCCGATCGACACCGGAAACTCGATTTCCTTCTCACGGTAGAGCTTCTTCACCTCGGCCAACAGTGCTTGGCGAATGCGTGCGCGGGGCACGTCGTAGTCATATTGCGACACGTCGATATCGACATGAAACTTGAGCTTGAACCAGTTCGCCAGCGAGAGGAAAGCCCAGTCCGGACGCAGGTAGATTTGGCCTTTGGTCAAGTCGGCGACGTGCACGACTTTCTCCGCCTCGGCGAAGAGGTATTGCGAGATATTGTCGCGGCCAATCTTCTTGAGCTGGCGGTCGGTCGTCTTTAGGCCCCAGAGCTTGTTGACGCGGTCGGCCATTGCCTGCCAATTCCACTCGGATTGCTCGGTTTCGTCGTCGAGGTTCTCGTCGAGCGCTTCCTGAATTTGCGTCTGAATGTTGTTGAGCGCCTTCTCTCGCGCGACCAGGTCGGCCTCCTCGAACGAGCAATTCTTGAAATCGGCGGCGGACACGTCAATGCTGAGTTGTTGCACGACCAGCTCAGCGAAACTGGCAGCGCCGTAGGTCGGATCGAGATAGCGGTCGAGCGCGAGGTCAACCTGCTGGGTCAGCATGGAGGCGATGCGCAACTTCGGGTTGGCATCGTTGAGCAACTCTTGGCGGTAGCCATAGACGCGTTTGCGTTGATAATCCATGACCTCGTCGTATTCGAGGAGGTTCTTGCGGATGTCAAAGTTTTGCTCTTCGACTTTCTTCTGGGCGGCTTCGATGCGGCGAGAAACCATCGGGCTTTCGATCGCTTCGCCCGCGGCCATGCCGAGTTTCGAGAGCACGTTGGCGACCCATTCGCCGGCAAAGATGCGCATCAGCTCGTCCTGCAGCGAGACGAAGAATCGGCTCGACCCCGGATCGCCCTGACGACCGGCGCGACCGCGAAGCTGATTGTCGATGCGGCGTGATTCATGGCGCTCGGTGCCGATGATGTGCAACCCACCCATGGCGGCGACTTCGCGACCTTCCTCTGACATTCTTTCGGTAACGCGGATGCCATCGACGGTTGCCTTCCAAACGTCTTCGGGTACGTCGAGCCGCGTGGGGTAACGGTCCTTGAGGCGGGCCCAGGCGAGCGTCTCGGCGTTGCCGCCCAGGATGATGTCGGTACCGCGACCGGCCATGTTGGTGGCGATGGTGACCGACCCGATTCGGCCTGCCTGAGCGACGATCTCGGCTTCGCGGGCGGCGTATTCGGGCTTGGCGTTGAGCAGCTCATGCTTGACACCGCGGCGTGACAGCATCTTGCTCAGGCGTTCCGATTGATTGACGTTCGTCGTGCCGACGAGCATCGGCCTACCGCTGTATTCGATATGGTCGATCAGGTTGGCGCTGGTGGTTTGCGTTTCGCGCGTTTCCTTGAGCTGAATCACGAGTTGGGCTTCGTCCTCGGTCTTGATCGTGCCGACTTGGGTCGTGCCATCCTTGAGGTGGATGGTGTCGAACTTATTGATGCGTTCGATATCGCCGACGACAGCGTCCCATTTCTCTTTTTCAGTGAGATACACGAGATCGGGGTAATTGATACGGCGAAGAGCCATGTTGGTCGGGATGGCGACGACATCGAGCTTGTATATCTTCCAGAACTCATTCGCCTCGGTCATGGCGGTGCCGGTCATGCCGGCGAGCTTCTTGTAGAGGCGGAAGAAGTTTTGCAGAGTGACCGTAGCCAGCGTCTGCGTTTCTTCCTTGATCTTGACGCCGTCGCGCACATGCTTGGCTTCGACTGCTTGATGCAGACCGTCAGACCATTGGCGACCGACCATGAGTCGGCCCGTGAACTCGTCGACGATGATGACGCTCATCTCGCCGGTTTCGGGATGACGCATGACGACGTATTGGCGGTCTTTCTGATAGAGATGATGCGCCTTGAGCGCATTATCGATCATGTGAGGCCATTCCATGTTGCCGGCGGTGTAGAAGCTTTCGACGCCGGCCATCTCCTCGGCTTTGCGAATGCCTTCGTCGGTCAGATGGCAGGACCGCTCTTTTTCCTTTACCTCGAAGAAGAAGCCGAGGCGTTTCTCTTTCTTATCAACATTGGCGCTGGCGACGTAGCTTTCGACTTTCTCGTCGTCGACATGCGCCGCCTCCTCTGCTTCCTCTTCGAGCTTGGCCTCATGCTTTTTGAGGCCATGCAGGACGGCGCCGTCCTGCATGACGGTTTCCTCATCGGGTTTTTCATCCGACAGCGGATGATGCGGGATGTTGACGCCATGACCCAAAGCACGCAGCTTTTCTTGGGCCTTCTTCTCAAGCCGCGTCAGTTCGATGGCGATCTGGTTCGCCTTCTCGTAGTTCTTCGGCGTGCCAAACGAGGGCCCGGAGATAATGAGTGGCGTGCGGGCCTCATCAATCAGGATGTTGTCAACCTCATCAATAATCGCGAAGTTGAGGGCGCGTTGGCATTGTTGCGCATCAGGCGAATAGTTGTTATCGCCCCAGCGGGCGGGCTTCATGTTATCGCGGAGGTAATCGAAGCCGTACTCGCTGTTGGTTCCGTAGGTGATGTCGCAGTCGTACGAGCTGCGTCGGGCGTCGCCGCCCATTTCGCTTTGGATATAGCCGCAGGAGATGCCGAGACCGTGATAGATCGGCAACATCCATTCGCAGTCACGGCGAGCAAGGTAATCGTTGACGGTGATGACATGTACGCCGGCTCCGGTGAGCGCATTCAGATACGCCGGCAGCGTGGCGACAAGTGTCTTGCCTTCACCGGTGACCATCTCCGCGATCTTGCCCTGGTGCAGCATCGCTCCGCCGACGATTTGCGTGTCGAAGTGCCGCATGTTCTTCGTGCGAAACGCGATCTCTCGGCAAGCGGCGAACGCGAACGGCATGATGTCGTCGAGCGTCGGCGTCGCGCCGAGCATCTGGTCCATCGTCGCGATCAGCGTGTTGTACGCTTCCGTCGCTTCGCCTTCGGCTTCCGGTGCGGCATTCGCCAATTTCTTGCCCAACGGCACATGCTCGACGCCGATACGCGTGCGGAAATCCGCTGTCAGCTTCTCAAACTCGTCCTCGCGCAGTCCTTGCATCAACGGTTCGAGCGAATTCACGCGGTCCAGCAGCGAGCCGGGCGTGACCGTATGGGTCTCGCTGCCGCGGAGCCGAACGTAGCCCACGGAACGCACGATCTTATCGTTGTTCGATCCGAACAATCGCCCGAGAAAGCCGACGAACGATTCGGAGAACGCGCTGAGTCCATCGGTAAATCGTTCCCAGAGACTTACGTCTATTTTCGCTTCAGTGCTCATTTTCAAACCACCTGCATCCATTGTGAAAGCCTGAAGGGCGAGCACGACAACCACAACGGCATCGCAGGCCCATCAGGCTCCAGGGTTTCGCTGTCTTCGCGCTTCCGAAAACTCAGTCTAAGTTTCCTAGGCGTTTAGGTCAATATGATTACCAACGACGACGATCCGTTGAGTGTACGACACCACTTGCAGAAAACCACTTCTAACCACGGATCATGCAGATTACGCGGATCGGAAAGAAGTCGCGGGCATTTTTGCCTATCCGTGTCATTGGTGTTATCCGTGGCTGGATTCTTTCCAAGTCCTGTCTTGCACCCTGATACTATATGGAGGAGCCGCACGCAAATCCTCGCAAATTCTGACAGCTCTCGCCCATCTCCACTCCACTTATCACCACAGAGGCACAGAGAGAATGCAAAGACTTGGAAGTTGTGGCATTATCCACCTATCATTGGCTACAATCATTCGTTCATAGAAAGAAGACAAGCATTTTCCTGATGTTTTTCTCTGTGCCTCTGTGTCTCTGTGGTTTATTCTTGGGTCTCTGTGGTTTATTCTTGGTGGGGATCGGCGAGTAGTGTCCAAATTCTCGGCTTTTCGCGCCGTTACCAACTATGATGGATTCATGGCACTTTCCCGCATACGGAGAACGAACGATGCGCCGACGATTTCTGCTTCTGTCATTGCTCACGGTTGCGATGGCGAACCCATTTGCTCAGGCCGACACGATCCCGCTTGGCCGACATCCCGATGTCGCTCTCCTGCCACGCGATTGGGCACTGTTGTACGACGATACGACGCTCTTCCCTCGCTCAACCGCCTGGCGGGAAATCCCGTGGCTGATCAACCTCAACGACGCCGTCGCTGCCGGCAAAAAGGAGAACCGCCCAATCCAGATCTGGGTCCCCGGCAACGACCCGCTCGAACGTTGCTGAGGCTACGCCATTGGGCTCCGTGAGGGTCCCCTGAGTCATCCAGACGTCGTCAATCTGATTGCGCGTCACACTGTACCCGTCGCGCAAAACCTCTACATAATTCGCTCACAAAAGGATATGGCGGGCGAGTTCTTTCGCAATGTGCAGAAATAGAAACCGGCCCAATACCAAGGCCTGTACCTCGTATCACCTGATGGCAAGGTGCTCGCCAGCCATCAGCAGTACAAGAATGGAAAAACGTGGGTGAACGAATTAATCGCCGACCTCGAACCTGGTCTGCGGGCGTTCGGCGACATCAAACCACGCGACGTGAGCCGAGCGGATCCCCTGCCCTTCCGTGGCGTGGGCAAACGTGAAGATGGCAGCATCACCCTGGCGATCTATCTGCGCAACGCCAGAAAGAAAATACCGTTACGAGAACTGCCGAATCCGACCATCGATAGCCTGACGCTGTCCACGAGCGAACTCGGCGAGTTCGCTCCGCCGCGCATCGAACATGGTGTTGCGTGGAAGCTGTCCGAGGAGTTGTCGCGCAAATTCAGCCGCCTGCTCGGACCCAGCGACGAGGCCTCGATGCCGCGACGGAAGGAAGTGACCGCGTTCAACCTGACTGCGAAACTCGATCGTGTCGAGAACGGCGTGGCCATTATCACCTATCAAGGCTCGCTCGCCGGCGGACACTTGAACGCCGCCAAAAAGCAGACGCAGGGCAAGGTGAACATCCTCGGAGTGGGCCGATATCACGTCAAAACCAAACAAATGCTGTCGCTCGTCTGGATCGCCGACGGCGTGTACAACGGGCCACCGCCCTACGATCACGCCGCCCCGTACACCGCGGTGGTAGAATGGGTGCGCGAGCTAAAGTAGCTCGTGCGTTGGGTTTACGTTTAGCGATCGCGCGATGTTTCGACGGCATCGCGCGAACGCTGAACGTAAACGGATTCATCTCGCTACTCGGCTATCTCACCGTTTCTACGCTTTGCGTGATTGGGACAAAATCACGCCGATGCCGCGGTCAATCTGAAAATCGCCGCGACCAATGCTGGGCCGTTGGTGCCGATCACCGTCTCGACGCTGCTGCCCGAGGTTCGCACCTTTTTCGTGGATGTCGATCTCAATCACGATGGCCGCTTTGAGGGTGCGGGCGAACTGGCCTATTCCACCCGCAAATTCGACGACACTGGCACTGCGGATATCCGCTTGCGCGGTTTGATCGATGGCCGACGACGCCCCATGTGACGTTTGTTGTCAGAGCCACGCCCAAAGTAAGTGGTTTGAATTTACGATCGCGGTACACTGCAACCACTTACTTCGTGCGTGGCTCTGGCAAGACTATTCGTCGATCCTACCCGATGCGAAATGGCTTTGCAAAGTCAGTTTCGCGCAGTTCTCAATTTGAATTCAAAAATCGTGCACTCTGTCGCCGCCCTCATCCTGGGCTTCGTGGCCAACACCGCAAAAAAATACAGGGAAAGTGCCACAGCACTTGTCCCGCGGCTGTTGGCCAAGTGGTCAAAAGATGTCGAGCCAAAAGTGGTTGCCACGGTGGTAGCGTTGCGGCGACCAAAGCTCGTAGCGCCAGGCGGGATCGCGGAACGGGGGGTAGGCCATGTAGGCGGGCGACGGCTGGTACGGGGCGCCGGGCGGTTCGGGCCATCGCGGGCCCATTGCAGGCCAATAGTTATGGGGGAAGTAGTAGTAGGGGTAGTAATAAAGCCGACCAAGTTGATGGTTTTGGTTGTAGGGCTGGTAATACTGGGCCTTTGCCTCGCCCACATCGACCAGCCAACCCACCAAAAACAACACGACAGCTGCACACCCGCAAATCCTTTGGCGTTTCATCGGTGCCTCCTTGATTCCTGAATCGCATTGTGCGATCCTGTCATCCTAACCCTTCGCTTATTTGTACCACGCAAATCACGCTTTCACCTGGCGACACTCTCGCTTTGATGGGATTTGCTTCGCAGGCACGGCAAGCTCTATTACGAACGGCGACTCGGAATAATGGACAAGATACACCGACTGTAACGATTGTGCCTTTTTTGTTTCTTATACTGGCCGGTTCTATTTCAGTTTGTAAAATGCTCATAAGATACTATTTCTGGGACAAATGTTTATTTTGGGAAAATTAGGAGATTTGCCGTTGCGTAGAAACTGCAACGAGGAGGAATATAAGGGTTTCACTTTTGGAAGTCCGGGACTGGCCTGGACTGTTTTTTTTTGAGGTGTTTTGTTTTTAGGAGGATACTGGATGCACACCTCGGTCGGTTTTCTCGCCTTCGCCAGCTTTTTGTCAAGCGTTTCTTGGGACGCCGTCCTACCCGAAATCCCATGGCAAACGAGTTATCAAGAAGCACGGAGTCACGGGCAGAAGGTCAAAAAACCACTCGCCGTCATCGTTGGGGCTGGCAAAAGCGGCTACCAACAGCTCATCCAGGAAGGATCCCTTTCCAGCGACATCAGGAAGATACTTGCGAACGAATTTATCCCCGTATACCTGGACACCGAGAAGGCCGAAAATATACGCCTGATCGCTGATCTTGGTATCACCCTCGGCAAAGGCATCGTGCTTAGCGACCGCGAAGGCAAGACCCAAGCGTTCTTCCACGAAGGCACGATTTCGGAAAAAGATATTACCCGCCAGCTGGCCCGCTTCGCCGATCCCTCCCTTGTGGTGAATACCACGACGACACTCTCCAGTAGCCGCGTGAGCTACTATCCGTCGTCGGGCACCGAAATCCGATCCTCAACCCCTTACTCGCGAGTGACTTCTACCCGAAACTGCTGACCGTAGGCACGCAATGAGAGCCGGTTCGGCTCTTACCTGATAGCCTGAGTTTGCGCAATATAGCGAAAACTCAGGCTTTTTCTTTTTTAACGGATTGGCGTTCTGCCTTTCTGTGTCCCATACTTCCAATGCTGGACAGTACCCGATTGTTAACGTTCAGAATTCGCGGAATGCTATGCTTGTACCGGCACCGCGCGAGCGCTAAACGTAAACCCGTCGACTAGCACCGTGAGCAGGCCGACCGAATGTCACCACGCTTGACAAATCTGCTTGAATTCTTCGTCACAGGCGTCGGCCGCGCGACGATAATGTTGCTACCCGCAACACTACTCGGTATCGTGGCGGCGCGGACGTGGGATGCGAAACCGTGGATGCTCATGGGCGGCGTCGGATTCCAGTTGATGATCTGCGTGATGACGTTCTTTGCAGCCCGATCGTGGAGTCAACCGCTTGGACCAACAATTGTTACGCTCTACCTGACAGCAGTGGCCTGGCTGTGGTTCAGCGACGGAATCAACGACTGGTTCACGCATCTTTCCCAGGGTTTGCTGATCGGCATCCCAATCCTCGTTTTCAGCTATCAGACATTGATCGAATCGGGCGCGCCGGTGCTGCGTCGGGCGCATAATCTGGCACATCGTCTGGCGACTCGGCAGGACTGGCCGACGGATTTGCTGCAATGCCGAACGCTGCCGGAAGTCAAGGCGTTTCGGGCGACACTGGCGTTTGATGCCGCCCCGGCCCTGGCAATGCTCAATCATCCGCGTCTGGAAGTGCGTGTGGCGGCGCTGGCGGCGCTGGAATTTCGCAAGGACTGGCGAGCCGGTCAGGCGGAATTAGTCATGACCTATGGGCAGCGTTCGGAAGAGCCAGCTCTTCGCGCTGCTTCCGTCCTGGCCTTGGGCAACCTCGACGATCGGATCATGATCGAGACGCTCGCGCAATTTCTCAACGACCCCGATCGCGAAGTTCGTCGGGCCGCCGTCGAGGCGTTGCTTTGGGATAGCGAACACCGCTGGAACTGGATTCGTTTTGCGATTCGGCGAACGATGTCCGATCCCGCGTTCAAAGACGACGGCCCGCTTCTCCCCGAGGGCCAATTATTGATCGCCGAGACAGTCAAGGATATGACCGCCTGGTGTGCGGAAAAAGGCTTGATCTCCGCCCGTGCCGCCGAGACACTCGCGGCCCATTACAATCGCCTGATGTGCGAACAGACCGATCCCGCCCTGGTGACGTCGCTGCGTTCCCAGCTGGCGGATCCGCATACCCCGGCAATCCTGCGACTTGAGCTTGGGCGAATACTGCAGGTTCACCAGATGCTCGACCGCGACTTGCTGGAACGGATGCTCGATCTAGGCACGCCGGCCACGCTCCGCCTTATCGCTTGCGAGACAATCCTGACGCAAGAAAAGGACGCCCTGCTCCGTTTCAGCGCCACGAACGGACTAAAAGATCTCGCCCGACTGCCGAACAGGGAAATTGCGCTGGGAACGGCAAATGTCGTGCAACGGCGGCTAGGCATCGATCTCGGCATCGGGCTTGGCCAACCGCTGCCGCCCGCCCAAAGCCGGCATGCGAATGAAATCGTCCGCCGACTCGCTGCCTGGGCCATCCAAGACGACGAGGAACTCGAACAATCCGGAGCCCGCGGCAGCTCGGCTCGCTGGGAAGGAAGTAAGTAGTTACCGTTGTCCCAGGGGGCTGCAGCGCGTCGCGCAAACCAAGGCAGGGCCGTTCGATCCGCTGCGTAACTTCCCGGAGTTTCGCGATCTGGTAGTTCAGCCGGAAAAGCTGCCGGCGCCGTTACACTCGACGGACGTTCCTGGGCTGCGCTATCGGCAACTACTCATGGCAAACACTTTGAACGCGAAAAAGACCACCAAACCGGCGATCCAGAGATAGCCCCACCCACCGCCGCCGCCGGTAACGACTTTGGTCGGCGTCGCGTTCGGTCCTGGGTTCTCGAAAGTGATTACCAGCGCATTGGGCATGACCCATTCGTGGTCGCCATCGTCATAGTTGATGTGAACACGCTCGCCTGACACTTGCGTAATTACGCCTGGATAATACGTGCCGGCTTTCTTGTGATTAGCCAACACACGCATGCCAGACGCGGGATCGTACGGGAGTAACTGCTCCACCAAGACCCAGCCCTCATCGCCATCGTCGAATAGAACCAACGCCCGGCCACGATTGAGTTCACGAATCCGGCCAACAAACATAGCGCCGTTCATCCAATGCGCCCAAACGCGGTCGCCGTTTCGCAGCTGCTCGATATAGGCCTTGTTCGAGGCGACGGTGGTCGGCTCGGCACCATCGTACTCGCGGTCGGCGATAATACGCAGCGACGCGATCTTCGTCCATTCGGTCCGTGCACCGTCCTCGAACTCGACCAGCACTTCGTCGTCGGCGATCTTGGTGATCGTCGCGGGATAGAACAGCGGCCCCATCTTGCGACGGCTGAGCACCTGCTGGCCGACCTTGACGCTTACCGCTTGAAGGTCGTCGAGTGCGACCCAGCCGGCATCGCCGTCGTCAAACTGGATGAGTGCCCGGAATCCCTGCAATTCCTGAATCGTGCCGACGTAGAGAAACATCGGCTCCCACGGCGCGAGCACGCGATCACCGACTTTCCACGCGGGACCATTTTTACCCGCAGCTTGGTCCCACGCCAGCTTTCGCCGCACCGCCGCTTGGTCTGCGGAATCCGGCGGTGTCGTCGGAACAGGCGAGGCCGGCTCGCGGTCAGGAATCGACATATCGAGGATGAACGGTCGTTTCGGTTCTTTGGGATCGTCCATGGGATGCTCCGTGTGTTGACGATTTGCGCTCGCTGGATCCCGTACTATCGACGGATCCCGCGAACGATAAACGTGAACAGGCGACGATTCCTGGTGTCCTACTGCTATTGCACGAATAGGAGGCCGTTTTGTAGAAGATAGGTTGTCACGGTAGCTTTCACCAGTTCCTGCCACGGATGGCATGCCATGGACGACCTCTCGAAATTCTGCTGCCAAGAAACCGCGTGCCCCGACTT
>SIAQ01000153.1 GCA_009697105.1 Gemmataceae bacterium
CGCGCCCGGTAATTGAAATGGGCCTGGCCGTGCTGCCGATCTATGCCAACTTCGCCAACTTCGGAAACAAAAAGCTGTTCGATGTGGAGAAGATTCCCAACGCCCAGTCGATCAACGAATGGCTGTTTCCCAATGTCGGCGTGTTCTACTACGACAGCGCTAGATCGAGAATTTGGCCCGCATTGTAGCCGAATTCGTGAGAATTCGGACGACTTGGGCAAACGAGGTAAGGCCGAATTCTCACGAATTCAGCTACAGGATACGATGTAGCGCTGTCGTACTACGACGATGGCAACGCCCTGCGCTGGGAGAACCACTACTCGATCAACGAAGCGGACAACCTGCTGCTCGCTCCGTACCTCGGCGTCTTCGGCGGCCTCGCTTTCAATTTCGGACGCCTCTTCGGCTTGGCCGAGGCCGAGCCAGTCGTGCCACCGTTACTCATTGACCCCAAAAAACCGGCCGAATGCAGAGCGATGGCCTGGGAGAACGACGGGAATGTGATGATTACCGTGTCAGTGCCGATAAACGTCAGCTACACAGTCACAAGAATTGCTCGAGGGGCCTACGTTGACAAGGAAGGGAAGACCTATGCCGAATCGGGACCGAATGTGGAATTCAAGGAAGGAGCAACGGCAACAACTATTGTATCGGGTAGTGGCAAGTCTAAAGTTGTGCAAGTATCTAAAAGCATCGTTGAAGTGAATACGAGAGGCGTAGTATCGACTAGGACCTTCAAAGTCGACGGCAAAAAGGTGCGAGTCACACGCAAAGACGGCACGGTGATTGAGCCGAAAAACCTGCCGAAACTGCTCAACGAAAAAGCGCGCGTGGTGATCGTGATAAGCGAAGAGATCGCCGCCGACGAACTTCGCAAGCTCGACGACAAAACGCTGATTATCCGCATGGCGAAGTGAGTGAGCCGCGTACGTGGTAAGCGTCCCGTGGGTGTCAGAGCCGCGCACGCAGTAAGCGGATTGGATCAGCGGTGCGATCTAACCGCTTACTGCGTGCGCGGCTCTGACACAATCGCAAACGCATTAAGCCGGAAACCCAATCTTCGTCAGTATCTCCCGTGTCAGCACGAACGGTTCACGCGGGATCGCATCAAGCCGATACCGGCCAAGCAAATCGACGGAACGGATCGGCACAACCTCATCGATCCAACCGCACGACCAGGCGAGCAGGCCGAGGACTGCCTCAGGCGCAACACCGGCTTCGCGCAGCAAACTCAACCGCGTATCGCCGTGACGTTTGGCGAGTCGTCGGGCGTCCTCGTCTATCACCAGCGGGACATGTACAAACTTCGGAGCATCGTGGCCCAGCGCTCGATAGAGCAGCAACTGTCGCGGCGTTGACGGAATCAGATCGTCGCCGCGAATCACTTCGGTTACGCCGGCGTCGGCATCGTCCACAACGACCGCGAGTTGGTACGCCGGCGAATCGTCGTTTTTCCAGACGACAAAATCGCCGCCAATCTGATGCAGGTTTAGCGCGACGGGACCACGGAGGCCATCGTCGAACGGAATCGCCTCGTTCGTCGTCCGCATCCGCCAGGCGAATGGTCGAGGTGCCAGCGACTCGGCATCGCTCGCTCGGCGATGAGCGCAGAGCCCCGGATAAATCGGGCCTTCGTTCTCAGCATGTGGCGCGCTGGCGGCCCGCTCGATGTCGCTTCGTGTGCAAGTGCACGGATAGACAAGCTCCAATGCTTTGAGGCGATCAAGGGCGTCGCGGTGAGCGTTTACCCGTTGCGTTTGCACGATCAGCTCGCCGTCCCAATGAAGACCCAGCCAGCGGAGGTCGTCGATGGCGGATTCGATGGCTCCAGGCCGAACACGCGACGCATCGATGTCCTCAATGCGCAGCACCATGCGGCCGCCCTGTGATCGCGCCGACAACCAGGCGATCAAGTAGGTGCGTGCGTTGCCCAAATGTTGTGCGCCGGTCGGCGATGGCGCGAGCCTGCCGACGACTTTCGTATTGGTGGTCATTGTGGTAATATCAATAACCCAGACGTAAGGTACTCCGGATCTCTGGGATAATCCTGGCGTGATCCCAAGGGTTCGGAGTACCTCACCCCTGGGCTTTATGTTTTCTTATTTAGATTTCGAGCTTGTTGCGGATTTCGTGCCTTCGAATTGGATTTGTTGATTGATGGTTGAGATTCTTCACATCCGTGACGGCGTCATCGTCCACTACGACGCCGAGTTTTTCGGCGCCGCCGAGGCCGATTCGGGCCGTTCCCGCGTTTGAGTGCCTGGTATGCCAACACCGGCTTGACCCACGAAGCGATCCCGTGGACCGATACGTTGAGCGGCATTCGCGCTCAAATTGAAGGCGTGGCGGATGAATTTGTCCGTCCAGAGCCTGAGCGCTAGCGAAGGGCACGACCCGGCCCTTCGCTGGCGCTCAGGCTCTGAAGATGCGACAATCTCAGCCGCCCGCAGTTTCGTTTCTTTTGGCGACCCCTCCTTCCGACGCATCAAGCCTACTTCGTATTAAACGCCTCGCTCGCCACAATCGCGTAAATCAGCGACTGAATGCGGTAGTCGTTTCGCCGCAGATCATCGGTCAACGCATCGACGAGTTGGCGATCGGTATACCCGACCGGCCGGCAGAGGGCGTACGTCAATAGCTTCGTGCAGAACGCGCGGGCGAATTTGTCCTTCTTCGTCAGCAGGCCGACTTTGAATTCGTTGAGCGTGGCGAACTTTTGGCCATCCGGAAACATGCCGCTGACGTCGAGCAACGGCGTCTTCGGGCCGCGGAAGCTTTCGCCGTTGGCGCGATCACGCCATTGGCCGATCGCGTCGAAGTTCTCGAGCGCGATGCCGTACGGATCGAGCTTGGCGTGGCACGACGCGCAGATGGCGTCCTTGCGGTGCAACTCGACACGCTCGCGGACGGTCAGGTCCTTGCCGGCCGTGTTGGGCTGGATTTCGCCGGCGTTGGGTGGCGGATTGTTGGGCGGGTCGTTGAACAACTCGCGCAGCACCCACGTGCCTCGCCGCATCGGCAACGTGCGCGTGCCGTCGGCCAAATACGTCATCAGGCCCGCCATGCCCAGCACGCCGCCGCGATGATGCTCTGGCCGAATCGCCACCCGCCGGAAGTTCGGCCCTTGGACGCCGGGGATGTCATAGTGTTTCGCGAGGCGTTCGTTGATGACGACGAAATCACTGTCCAGGAACGCCGTGATCGGCAGGTTCTTGTTCAACACCTCCGCGAAGAATTCGTACGGTTCCTGCTTCGAGGCCAACTCCAGGGCCTTGTCGTAATTCTTGTAATCCGCCGCCGGTTGCACGGAGCCGAAATCGCGCACCGACAGCCATTGCCCGCCGAAGTTGCGCACGAGCTGATCCGCCTTCGGATCGGCGAGCATGCGCTTGATCTGCCCGCTGACTACGCCTTTCTCACGCAACTTGCCAGTCGCCGCAAGTGCGAACAGTTCGTCATCGGGCATCGTGCTCCAGAGGAAGTACGACAATCGCGTCGCCAGTTCATGATCGGTGAGCGGTCGCGGCTTTGTTTGTGCGCCGGTGGGTTCTTCGAGGAACAGAAAACTCGGCGAGCAGAGCACCCGTTGCAGGCCCGTGCGCATCGCCTCGTGAAACGATTGCTTGCCCGTCATCTGAGCCTCCTTCACGGTCGTGGCGATCGCGTCGATCTCCGCCTTCGTCACCGGCCGGCGATAGGCGCGCGGCAACAAGCGAGCGAATACCTCGCGGGCGTCGGTCAACTCCTGGCCTTTGTCCCCGGCGAAGATTAGCTTGTGGCTCGGCGGCGGCCATTCCTTCTGGATCGGCCCTTCGACTTCGATCGATTCGATCTGCAGCCTCGCCAGCTTCTCGACGTCCATCGTGGGATTGTAGATTAGCGAGACTCCCTTCCAGGCGTTCATCTCCTTTTCCAGATCGCTGCGTTTCTTCTTGAGCAAATCCATCTCCGCAGCGGGTATACGCTTCGCCGCGGCTTGCTCCATTTGGCCACGCAACTGCGTCCAACGTGAGAAGAGCTTCTTGTATTCCGGCTCGTTGATGACCGCCTTCTCGTTGTGATTCCACAACAATCGAAATACCTGGGGGCCTTTCACCTCGCCGTTGACGGGGCCGTTGAGAAACATGACCGCTTCGGTCGTGCCCGATGGATCGACGGCGACCTCGACTTCGGCCTGGATCGGCGAATTGAACGCATATTGCAGGCGGAACTTGTTCTTCTCCGTTCGGCCACGCTGGTCCACCTTTGCCTTGACGCGAATGCGATAGTAACCATCTTGCGTAACGATGCTGGCGATAGCGAAATGATGGATCGCGCCCCAGCCGGCGTAGTCCGCGCGATAGGTGGAGCCGCCCTGAATCACTTCAATGAACTCCGGCTTGACGAAGCGATCCTCCGCCCCGCGCGGAATCGTGTGCGTGAAACCGGGGAACACCTCGACCATCGCTGGCGGCGGACGCAACCGCAGGAAACCGAACTTGTCGAGGTGCTTCTTCGTCTTGGGGGAATCGGTGACGATGGCCCGTGCCGCGATCTTCTCCGCCACGGCGAGGCTACGTTCGATCTGCGTCTGGTCGAAGAAGAGCGCGACGCCGAGCCGATCAAAGCCTTCCGCTTTGCCGTCGGCGGGCAGCTCTTCGATGAGTGGCCGCACGATGAGCTCGTCGAGCTTGAGCAGATCGCGCACGGTGTTGGCGTACTCATCGCGATTGAGCCGGCGCATCGGAATGCGTCCACCGGCGTTCTTGGCGGCCAACTCGACATCGCGCAGTTGCTTGGTGACCCAATCGACAAACGCCGCCGAGTCCTTCACATCAGGCCGCGGCTTGCCCTTGGGCGGCATCTCGCCGACGTTGATGCGGTCAACGATTTCCTTCCAGTGCTCGGCCATCTTCGGTGCTGAAAAGTCCGCCGTCACAAGATCGATGCGAAACCCCGCCTGGGCCTTCTTCTCGCCGTGGCAGGCGATGCAATGCTGCTGGATGAAGGGTTTCGCGATCTCGCCGAAGCCGGCGGGCGGCTTCACGTCCTTTTGGCCCGCGTCGGCCCGATTGCCGAGTAAAATGGCAGTGAAGCAGGACAGCAACAGGAGCGCGTGGGGTTTCATCATGGGGTCACGTCTCGTTGGATTCGGGAATGAGCGCGGCATGCTTTATCTTATCGAGAGGCGGCAGAAAATTGCCCATCCAGGCCACAACGTCGGATGAAAGATCAGCAATTGGTTCCTCGACTTCGTTCAAAGGGGGGGCTTATACTTTGAACGGCTAGATTTGTCCGATCCATGGAATGGTGGCACAGACATTCTTGTCTGTGTTTGCGGTTTACACAGACAAGAATGTCTGTGCCACCAATGCGACAAATCCAACCGTGTGAAGTATAATTGCCCGCTCGGTTGATTCTACTCCGCTGAACCCCACAGGTTGCGGCGGAAACTGATGTCTTATTTCAGAAAATGTGCGAATCCGGTTTGCCCTCGGTCGAGGGTAAGCCGGGCCGCCGTTCACGCATTTCACGTATTCGAGGAATCGGCGCCAGCTGCGATGCGCGGCGCGATCAATTCCAGCAGCAGCCAGCCGGTGAGGAGGCCGAGGAAGCTGGTTATCGTGCCTGAGTGCAATTGGACGTAAAAGATGAGTTGCTCTTCAAAGAATCGGCGAAAGGCGGCGTCGAGTTGGGACCCAGCGGGGAGGACGCTGGTGACCTGTTGAACCAGGCCGAGCACCCAGCCGAGCGAAATGCCGAGCGCGAGGGCGATAAGTGTGTGGCTCAAACGATGCCGTCGTCGGGAGAACAGCAAGATTGCCAGGCCGACGCCGCCGACGAGTACCAATTGCACGAACAGCGCGATCAGCATATCACGCGTGTTGGCAACGAAATTCAACGGCACGGTCGGCATGAGTTCATTCCGCGACAGCCTGGATCGCGACGCTGCGGATGGTCACCGGTTGCTTCAGCGCGTCGTTGTCCTGCGTCTCTCTCTTGTTTATGGCGCGGACGATGTCCAGTCCCTTGGTGATCTTGCCGAACACGGTAAACGAGTCGTCCATTTGGGGCATGGCCTCGGCGGTGAGGTAGAATCGGCAGGCTGCGGAGTTGTCGTCGTAGCCACGGGCGGCGCCGATTACGCCTTCCTCGTGGATGGCTTTTTCGTGAAGTTCGAGCTTGAGCCAATAGCCGATGCTGCCGCTGCCGAACTCACCCGTGCCGCGCGGGCAGCCGGTTTCGATGTAGGCGACGGTCTGATCTTCGACTTTGCGATTGATGCTGTAGTAAAAACTCATGCCGTCGAAGTAGCCGGTTTTGGCGAGACAGATAAAATTCCGCACATGGTTCGGGGCGGCACGGTGGTTGAGGTCGATTCGCACGTCGCCCATGTCGGTGGCAATGACCGCTTGGTATTTGATCGGTAGGCCACCATCGTTTTTGAAGGCCAGCTTATCCCACATCCCGTTTGCGATGGCCTCATAGATGCGCACGACGTTTTTGCCCGTATGCGTCTTATCCGGTGGCCGAAGCTCGCGCTCCGGAGCGGGGTCGTGGATGACGGCGTTCTCAAAGGGCAGCATGTCGGGCAACTTGGTTAACGAAGCGAGATGAGCCTGGATGGTCTTATTGTTGTTATCTTTTTTATCGCCTACCTGAACGCCCGATTTTACCTTGTTGTTCTTGTTTGCCGGGCCGTCGTCCTTATTGCAGCCGACCAGCACCAACGAAAGCATGGCGGTGATTCCGAGAGTGTACTTGAAGTAGGTGTACATGCGATGCGTCATGGGAAGCTCCTCGTTTCTCCGCTTGCGGCTTAGCGCTCGAAATATTCCACGCGAGCGCTGAGCCGCAGGGGGAAATACCATTGGGGCATTTCGCGCGTGGCGCGGCCTTATAGTCAATCATTGGCGTGGGGTCAACCCGTGTTTCCGTTTGACCAAGTAACGTGAACCGCTAGAATAAGGCCATTTCCCTGTCTTGCGAAAGCGTGTCCATGAAAGAAGATGATTTCGCATCGGTGATTGGCGCCGTGTTCTCGTTCCTGGTGCCAGTGGGCGCCTACTGCTTTCTGCTCGCCGTAATCAATCGTCGAACGACGCCGTTGCTCGTACGGGGCACATGGGATATGGTCGGGTTGTTCTTCGCCTCATCAGGATTCCTCTTCGTTACCGTGCCTTTGCTGTTTCAGCAGTATTACATTCGCGCGTTGGCCGATGTCGGTGGCGAAGCGTTTCGGGATATTTGGTTTCGGTATTGGTTGCTTAGCCTCGCATACTACGTGACCGTGATCGTCATCGGTGGCGTCGCGATTCTCTGGCGAAGTGACAAGTCAGCGATCTACAATGTCGATCCGGACCAGTTCGGCAAGCGATTTGAGCAGGCCGCGGCTTCGATGGGCATGGACGTGGAGTCGCACGACAGCCGAATGATTCTGAAGCCCGCGCCGTCATCGATCGCCGATGGTGCTAAGATGAACGGCGAGACGAGCGTGTCGTTGCCACGAACCGAGGATGGTCACGCGGAGCTTGTCGTCGAGCCGTTTCCCGCGATGTATCATGTAACGCTGCATTGGCGCGAGGCAACGAGCGGTATTCGCGAGCGTTTTGAAGCGGAACTCGACAAAAGCCTGGCCGACGCGGCACCCGCGGAGAACACGGCATCCGGCTGGTTCTTCAGCATCAGCGGATTGGTGTTCGGTTCCGTGACGATGGTCTGCATCGTCCTGGCGCTGCTGACGTTTCTGCCGCGGCGATGACGATGGAGATTTGCGTTTTCCGCTTGCCGTTCTGCAATCGGAGCATCGCATGCGAGTGCTAAACGTCAAGCAGAGAATATCAAACGCCGAACCTCGCCTTTTTGGATATTGTCCCTTATTGGCATGAATGCTAACAAAATGATGGATGCGCATACTCTCGAATTGCTCGAATTTCACAAAATACGCGAGCTAGTCGCCGGCTATGTGTATTGCTCTCTGGGCAAGGAAATCGCGCTAATCGCGGAGCCGAGCGTCAATGCGGAGAGCATTCGTGCCGAACTGGAACTCGTGAGCGAGATGGTTGACGTACTGGGCAACGGTCAATCGCCGCCGTTCGCAGGGTTGAAAGACGTGCGCATGCTGGCCCGCCGCGCCGCCATCGGTGCTATGCTGAGCACCGAGCAACTACTCGACATCGCCGGCGCGTTGACGTGCACGGGGCATATGTATCGCTGGCGCATGCGGTTGCATGATCGCCATCAGCGATTAATTGCTTTGTTGCAGCCGATCGAAGACCTCGGCCAGGTCGCCAAATCGATCGCCGGTCGCATCGATAGTCGCGGGCATATCCTTGACAGTGCCAGCCCCGAGCTTGCTCAGGTCCGTCAGAAGATAATCGAGACTGATGAGAAGGTTCAGAACCGCATCAAACATCTCCTCCGCGATCCGGAAATTCGCAAGATTCTTCGCTATCCCAACGCCACCATCGATGGCGACCGCTATGTGCTGCCGGTCTCCGTGAACTTTCGGCACAAACTGGCAGGTGTCGTCCATCGCACCAGCAGCACGGGCGAGACGATCTACATCGAACCGGCGGAGATCGCCTATCTCGGCGCCGAGCGGGTGATCTTGAAAGGCTTGGAGGATCGCGAGGAAAAGAAGATTCTGCGGGCGTTGACAGCGGAAGTCGGCCGCGTCGCCAGGCCGTTGGGCATCGGCATCGAGACTATAGCGAAACTCGACTATGTCACGGCGAAGGCGAAATATGCCCGCGATTTCAATCTCGTCTGTCCCGGCATGAACACCGATGGACAACTATGGCTGCGCGAAGCCAAGCATCCGCTGCTCATGAAATTGTTTCGCGACGAGCCGTGGGAGTCAGGGGTCAGGAGTCAGGAGTCAGGAATCAGGAATCAGGAATCGGGAGACGAGCCTGGCGAGGTTCGATCGGTGGTTCCGATTGATGTGCGGCTTGGGCAACCGTTCAACATGCTCGTCATCACCGGGCCCAACACGGGCGGCAAGACGGTAACGCTGAAGACCGTCGGCTTGCTCTCGCTCATGGCACAAGCAGGTATGCACATTCCCGCGGGGCAGGGCAGCAACCTTCCCGTGTTCAACCATGTGCTTGCCGACATCGGCGATGAACAGTCGCTTGAACAATCGCTCAGCACCTTTAGCGCGCATATCTCGCGCATCGCCTTCATCCTGAAAACCGCCGATGCCAAGAGCCTCGTCCTGCTCGATGAAGTCGGCGCCGGCACGGACCCCGTCGAGGGTGCGGCACTTGGCCGAGCGATTCTCGACGAACTGGATATCCTCAGCTGTCGCGCCATGGTGACGACACACTTGGGCGATCTCAAGACTTATGCATTCCACAACGAGCGTGCCGAGAACGCCGCGGTCGAGTTCAACATCGAGACCCTGCGGCCGACCTATCGCTTGCACATCGGACAGTTCGGTATGTCGAACGCCTTGAAGATCGCTCGGCGGTTGAATCTGCCGCACGAACTGCTGAAGCGTGCTTATGAGTACCTCGACAAAGGCCAACGACACGCGCCGGAAATGCAGCAACTTCAGAAGCAACGCGAGGAAGCGGAGAAGGCCCGAAACGAAGCGCTCGAAGCCCAGCATGACGCCCACAAGCAGCGAGACGAATATGTCGCTCGCGTTGCCGAGATCGAACGCATGCAGCGCGAAGCCGAGGCGATACTGCAGTGGCGTTCGAGCCTTACGCCTGGGGCGATCGTTTGGGTTCCGAAATACGACAAACACGGCAAGATCGTTCGCAACGACACCAAGCGAAGCAGCGCGATAGTAAGCCTGGGAATCGGCCAGTGGGAAGTCGCGTTTGCCGAGATCTTTCCAGAAAAGAAGCCAGAAGATACTCAGTCCTTCACCACAGAGGCACAGAGGCCAGAGGCACAGAGAAGAAAAGAACAGGTAGAATGACTATATGCACATCCGATCAAACAAGGATTAACTACAACTCTTTCAACCAATCGGCTTTCTCTGCGCCTCTGTGTTTCTGTGGTGAAAGATTCGGCTAGCTTGATGGGTATCGGGCACACCAGTCCACACAATGGTGTATACTATCCGCAACCCCCTGGACCTGTACGCCGATTACCGCGAGTCTCCCCGTTATCATGGATACTGTTACCCAGCCTAATTCCAGCTTTCGCACGAACCGGGGGCGGTCTGCGCCGCTTGGCGCCACGCCGCTCGCCGATGGTGTGAACTTTGTCCTGATGTGCCGACATGGCACGTCGGTTCACCTTGTCCTGCAGGCGTTCGACAGCGATCACATCCTTGCGGAAATCTCGCTAGACTATCGCAAAAACCGCACTGGCGATATTTGGCATATTCACGTCGCCGACCTGCCGAAAGTTTTTCGCTACGGCTGGCGCGTCGACGGTCCGGTCGGCGGCGGGCATCGTTTCGATCCGAACCTCATTCTGCTCGATCCGAGTTGCACCGCCATCTCCGATGGCACCCACTGGGGCTGCAATGGGAACTACTTTAACGGAGGCAACCAAGCACGAGGAACCCATCGCCGCAGCTTGTTCTATCGGCGGCCTTATGATTGGCGCAAGGACGAACCGATGGTCACGCCAATCGAAGACTCGGTCATATACGAACTTCACGTGCGCGGGTTCACGGCAAGTACAACTGCCATGGTTTCCAAGCCGGGTACGTTCCTGGGGTTGGTAGAGAAAATTCCGTATCTGCGTCAGCTAGGTGTGACAGCGGTTGAGTTGCTGCCCGTGTTCGAGTTTGACGAAGACGATTGCGTCTTCGTCAATCCGCTGACCGGCGAGAACTTGAAAAACTTCTGGGGCTACAACAGCATCGCCTTCGCCGCTCTCAAGGCTGCCTACGCCCACACCGGAGCGCAGCACGACCAGGTGTACGAATTCCGCGATATGGTTCGCTTGTTTCACGAGGCCGGCATCGAAGTCATCCTCGATGTCGTCTTCAACCACACGGGCGAAGGCGATGACCGGGGTCGCACCTATTCCTTCCGCGGACTCGACAATGAACTCTACTACCTTCTCGGCCCGAATGGCAATTACCTTAACCTCTCAGGCTGTGGCAACACCGTCAACTGCAATCATCCGATCGTGCGCGAACTGATCCTCACCTGCCTGCGTTTCTGGGTCGGCGAGATGCATGTCGATGGCCTGCGTTTCGATCTCGCCTCAGTCTTCGGACGCGATCGCAAAGGCAACGTCATCATCGATCCGCCGATCGTCGAAATGATCTCGGAGGACGGCCTGCTGCGCGACACGAAACTGATCGCCGAACCGTGGGACGCCGCTGGACTGTATCAGGTTGGCAGTTTCCCGACGTTCGGCGCCCGCTGGTCGGAATGGAATGGTCGGTATCGCGACGATGTCCGCAGATTTTGGCGAGGCGAACCCGGCATGGGCGGGGCCTTGGCGACACGCATCTGCGGCAGCTCCGATCTCTACCAGCACTCCGGGCGGCTGCCGAGCCATTCGCTCAACTTCATTACCGGCCACGATGGCTTCACGCTCTGGGACTTGGTGTCGTATAACCACAAACACAACGAAGCGAACGGCGAACGCAATCGCGACGGCATGGACGAAAACTTCTCGTGGAACTGCGGCACCGAGGGCGTGACGCACGATCCAGAAATCCTCTGCCTCCGCCGACGCCAGGCGCGAAACCTGCTGACGACGCTCATGATCTCGCAAGGCGTGCCGATGTTGCTCGGCGGCGATGAATTTCTGCGCACCCAAAAAGGCAATAACAACGCCTGGTGTCAGGACAACGAGCTTAGTTGGATCGATTGGCGTTTGCGCGAGTCGCATGCCGATTTTCTTCGCTTCACCACCATGTTGATCTCGCTGCGCAAACGTCATCCGGCATTACGGCGGCGGACGTTCTTCAAAGGCACCGGGCCGGACGGATTGCAGCGTCCCGACGTGATTTGGCATGGCGTCGAGCCGTTTGCACCGGACTTTTTCGCCGGTAGCCGAACGCTTGCATTCTGCCTGGACGGCATGCGGACCGACCGTGAACCCGATCGTGATTTCTACGTCGCCTGCAACGCTTGGATTGAGCCGATCGCGTTCCGCATCCCGCGTTCGCCGAACGGTCAACGCTGGCGGCGTGCTATCGACACGTCGCTTCTGTCGCCGCTGGATATCGTCGGCCTGGACGAAGGCCCGGTTGTTCTTGCGGAATCGACGATTCATGTCGCGCCGCATTCGATGATCGTGTTGATAGCGGAAGCCAGTTAGTACGACAGCGCTACTTGCATTGCATCTGTCAGTTATGGTACACTGTAACTCCTTAAACCACGGACGTTTGCAAGGAGTTACGGATGACCCTCGATCAAATACTTTCGCTTGGTCCTCAACTCGCCGATTATCTCGGCGAATTTGACGACTGCTTCTCTCGCTCCGAGCCACGTG
>SIAQ01000022.1 GCA_009697105.1 Gemmataceae bacterium
CCGTGCGCTCGCTGTCGGCCGCTCCCTGACGGTCGCGGCTCGGAAATATTCTTGACGCTTCGGAATAGCGACAATTTCTACCATGCGAAGTATAGAATAAATCGCATCGCTCAAGCCGCCTCAAGCGGACGGCACCAATTTGGAGCATCACGATGACAACACAACCACACCGCCGAAAGTTCTTGCTCGGTTCACTCACCGGGGCCGGCGCGCTGAGCGTCGGAGCAGCAAGCGCCATCGAACCGATCCGCCGACAGGGCCGACCGTTGATGCGGCTCGGCCTGGCGGCGTACAGCTTCCGCCAAGCGCTCGATCTACGCCGCAAACCGCCGACCATGAACCTCGATGGCTTCATCGACCTGACGGCATCGATGCCGTTCGATGCTGTCGAACTCACCGAATACTACTTCCCCGAAACCTCGCCTCGCTATCTCGCGCAACTCAAAGGTCGATGCACGCGACTCGGACTCGACATCAGCGGGACGGCCATCCGTTCCGACTTTTGCGTCACCAACGCCGCCCGCCTCAAGGAGCAGATCGACCACACCCGCCGCTGGATCGAGATCACCAGTCGGCTGGGCGGCAAGACGATCCGCATCTTCGGCGGGACCGTGGCGAAAGATGACAAAGAAGACCGCGCTCGTCGGCAGTGCATCGACGCCATGCAGCAATGTTGCGAATTCGCCGGGCAGGTCGGCGTCTTTCTCGCCCTCGAAAATCACGGCGGCATCACCGGCACGTCCGAGCAGATGCTCGCACTCGTCCGCGCGGTCAAAAGCGACTGGTTCGGCGTCAATCTCGACACGGGCAACTTCCGCACCAAAGACCCCTATGCCGATCTCGAATGCCTCGCGCCTTATGCCGTCGTCGTGCAGATGAAAACCGAGATTTCGCGTGAAGGACGAAAGCCGGAGGAGGCTGACTTGAAGCGCCTCTTCCAGATGCTCCGCACTGTCAACTATCGCGGCTATGTCGTGTTGGAATACGAAGCCGCCGAGGACACCAAAATCGCCATCCCGCGTTACGCTCGGCAAATGCGCGAGATGTGCGGGTGAGCGGTTTTTTTATTCCTGGTTCCCACTTGCGGCTTTGCGCTCGGAACCCCTCACGCGAGCGCTAAGCCGCAAGCGGAATCCAAAACCGGCCTTCCTCGGGTGCCTTGCCATGCCAAGTAACGCCTTTGCCCGTTGTCAGCCTTCGCACGGTGGTGTCACTGGACTTGGCTCTACGGCGATGTGGGTTACATGGTGCGACTACTCTTGCTTGCGATTACCGTCGTGGCGATTCGATTCGGGCTGCTGTTTTTATCCGATTACGGTGTTACACTTGCGGTGCTGGAGGCGTTGACCCGTTTGCGTCGCGCGATCTACCACCATACGTTGCGCCTGGGACCACTGGCGTTTCGCACCGTCGGTGCTGCGGAGGCGGTTAGCGTCTCGACTCGGCACGCAGAGGTGCTGCACGTCGGCCTGCATCGCTGGTTGACGGTCTCCCTTCGCGAACCCGTCAAACTCGGACTGCTCATCGCGCTGACGTTTCTGGTTAGCTTTTGGCTTGCCGTTGCCTTGATGCTCACCGCGATTCTCGTGTGGATGATTGGCAGCCAGGTCGCCGCTTATTTCCGCGCCCAAGCGTGCGCCGCCGAGGGCGAGTCGGCAAGTCAACTCGTGCTCATTCAGGAAAGCCTTACGTTGATGCGTTTAATCAAAGTCTTCCTGATGGAAGGATTCAACCAGCGGCGCGTGGAAGATCACCTCGCCGGCTATTCCGCGGGACAACTATTGCGTCATCGCGCGGAGGCACTGGCGAGACCGCTGATCTTCGCGCTCGGTTTGCTCGCGGCAATGATCCTGATGCTCGTCGCCGGTCTCGTCATCGTGTCGGGGCATCTGAGCATTACCAATACGCTAGTGCTTGCTTCAAGCGTCATTGCGATGTATTGGCCCGCCCAGGCAATTCTCGAACTGCGTCGCGACCTACCTGGCATCCGAAATTCGGCGAATGCGGTATTTCAGTTCCTGGATCGGCAGGGCGGCGTCAATCAGGAGGTCGAGGCTGAGATGGTTTCCGCATTGTCGCGGTCGCTGCAGTTTGACAAAGTATCGGTTCGCGAAACGGGCACGGGGCGCAAGCTGCTATCCCGCGTCAGTTTCACGATTAAGGCAGGGCAGCGCATCGGGATTGTCGGCGCCGACGACATGGAAAAACATGCTCTGGTCTACCTCCTCGTCCGTTTTCTCGATCCCTTCGAAGGTGAAATCAAGCTCGACGGAAAAGACCTGCGCTGGGTCACGCTCGATTCCCTTCGTGTGCAGATCGGCATTATCCTCCAGAATAGCCTCGTCTTTAACGATTCCGTCGTCAACAACATCGGGTGCGGTGATCCGGCCTACAACCAACAGCGCATCACCGAGGCAGCGAAGATCGCCCACGCCCACCAGTTCATCACCAAGTTACCCAAAGGCTACGAGACCCCGATCGGCGAACTAGGACATGCCTTGAACAGCGGCGAGCAATTCCGCATCGCCCTCGCCAGGGCGATTCTGCGTGAGCCTGCCATCCTCGTCATCGAAGAGCCGTCGAGTCGTCTGGAAGATAACGTCAAGCACATGATCGACGACACCTATCAGCGCTTCCTGCCGGAACGCACCGTGATCTTCCTGCCACACCGTTTGTCAACGATCCGATCGTGCGACCAAATCATCATCCTAAACGAGGGCAAGCTCGAGGCCGCCGGCAAACACCACGAGTTGGTCAACAGCAGCGACATCTATCGGCACCTACAATACATGGAATTCAACGAGTTCTCCGGCACCGTCGGTGCGGGGCCAGACGGTAAGATTGATTGAGTTGGAACTAAGATTGTAGGGTGCGTCAAGCGCCAGCGCCGACGCACCATGAACCCGCGAGCGCCTGGTGCGTCGGCGCTGGCGCTTGACACACCCTACAGTTAGCGATTACCTATGTTCGTTTTAGGAGTTGCAATGCCTCTTCCAGAACTTGAGTTGGCCTTGGCCGCCGCACAAAAGGCGAGTGATTATCTGCTTGCCGAATATGAGCGATTCCAGGTAATCCCCGATGCACCAGCGGATATCAGCACTGAGGCCGATCGGCAATCGCAGGAAATCATCCTGAAAGCGATCCAGGCTGCGTTTCCCAACGACGCCCTCTGCGCCGAGGAATCGACGGCAACCCTCGGCACAGCGACACATGTCGGCACGCGGACCTGGATCGTCGATCCGATCGACGGCACCCGCGGGTTCGCTCGCAAGAACGGCGAGTTCTCCATCATGATCGGCTTCGTGGAAGACGGCGTACTTCAGGTCGGCGTCGTCGCTCAGCCCGCCGTTAGCCGAGTCACGTATGCAGCGCGAGGCAAAGGCTGCTGGCGGCTCGATGGCATCGACGCCACACCGATACGCTGTCGAGTCACAGCCGTAGGTGATCTGCACTTGGCCACTCTCACGCAGAGTCGATCGCGCGATGCGGGCAAGCGCAGCAAATGGGCCGAGGCGCTCAACCCGAGCCGAGTCGTCGAGTCCTACTCCGCCGGCATCAAGCTCGCCCTGGTCGCGCGCGGCGAGGCCGACATTTATCTCAACACCTACGAAGCGTTCCACGATTGGGACATTTGCGCGGGACATATCCTCGTCACTGAAGCCGGCGGCAGCGTCACCGATGTCAACGGCCACGACCTTGTCTATGGCACGCCGGGCGCCTGGCAAAAGAACGGGCTGCTCGCCACCAACGGCTCGCTTCATCGTGAAGTGTGCGGGATTATCGAACGAATTCGGTAGCATCGAATATCAATGTTTGCCAAGCCCGCAGGCGACGAAGGAGCCTGCGCGGGTAAAACCACGCAGGCTCCTTCGTCGCCTGCGGGCTTATTACTATTATTCAAACGCGTTGATCCAGCAGGCTTCCATCACTTGATAGCTCGTCATCGCCATTCCCATTTTCTTGTACGTCGCCTGGGCGGCATGGTTGTCGTGCTCGACATAAAGCCGAACGCCGATGACGTGGCTGTGAGTGAGCGCCGCCTGGAGGACGTGCCGATAGAGCGAGGCAAAGACGCCCTGCCGACGCGCGTGTGGCGTGACATAGACGCTCTGAATCCACCAGAAGTCGCCGTTGCGCCAGTCGCTCCATTCGCGGGTCACGCCGAGTTGGCCGACGATCGCGCCCTCGATCTCGGCGACGAAATAGAACCCCTTGGCGGGATCGGCGATCATCGCTGCCACGCCCGCGCGAACAGTGTCCGGTTCGAGATGTTTGTTCTCAGTCTCCAGCGCCATGCGGGCGTTGAAGTCAGCAACGATGTCAGCGTCGGCCGCGCACACGGGTCGAATCATCAGAGGCATAGCAAGTCTCGCTTTCAGCTATACAATGAGGGTGGTATTTTTCGTTTCTCGGTGGAGTATTGGCGTGGACCTTACCAAGTATATTCGCGACATTCCGAACTTTCCAAAGCCAGGAATCCTGTTCAAGGATATCACGCCACTGCTGAGCGACCCGACGGCATTTCGGTACTCGATCGATCGCCTGGCCGAAGAATACGCCTCGCACCCGATCGACGCCATCTCAGCTGCGGAGGCACGTGGCTTCCTGTTCGCGGCGCCGCTGGCGTATTTGCTGAAGAAACCGCTGATCCCCTTGCGTAAACCGGGAAAGCTGCCGTATCGGACACACAGGCTCAAGTACGAACTCGAGTACGGCCAGGCGGAATTGCAGGTCCACGTTGATGGCATCGTCGCCGGCGCCCGGGTGCTGCTTGTCGACGATCTGCTCGCCACCGGCGGCACGCTCGAGGCGGCGTGCAAACTCACCGAGCAAGCCGGCGGCATCGTCCACCGCTGCTGCGTGATCGTCGAACTCGGCTTCCTCAACGGTCGCGAAAAATTGAGCCCCCACGATGTCTTTAGCTTGCTGCGGTATTGAGCCGCAGATAGACTAACCACAGAGGCACAGTGGACACAGAGAAAATGCGCGGAATTGAGAATGGGGAACCTCACGATTCGACTCCCCAACACCTCCCCTATTCTTCGCGTTCCCTCTGTGTCCTCTGTGCCTCTGTGGTTAGTTCTGATTTCGATTTTTCTTTGACTAATTTCTCACCACAATAGCTATGCAAATCAATTTCGACAAAGCCGGCGGTCTGATCTCAGCGATTGCTCAGGACCACCAAACCGGCGAGGTGCTGATGATCGCCTGGATGAATCGCGAGGCGTTCGAGGAAACCATACGCACGCGCAAGGCGGTTTACTTTAGCCGTAGCCGAAATAAACTCTGGCGCAAGGGCGAAGAGTCAGGCAACGTACAAGAGGTAAAGGAAGTTTACGTCGATTGCGACAATGACGCAGTACTGCTCAAAGTCAACCAGATCGGCGGCGCCGCATGCCACGAGGGATTCAAGAGCTGTTTTTTCCGCCGACTCGATGGTGAGACGTTGACAGTGATCGGCAATCGCGTATTTGATCCGAAAGAAGTGTACAAAAAGTGAGGTCCCTGTACTTCGCTTGCCGTTTATCGCTCGGAAAATCTCACGCAAGCGCTAAACGATAAACTCGGTTCACACCCCGACCAACTCCGCGATACGGTTGACGGCGATCTTTTCATCCAGGTGACGGCGAGTTTCTCGTTCCTCGCGCAACACTTGCAAGAGTTCTTGGCGAACCTCAACGTCATAGGTGGCACAATCATCCCATTCGCGGACGACGCGCGAAGTCGCCGGATTCAGGCCCGCTACGCGGTTCAACCAGCAGATGCCCGCGTCAAGCGTGAGGTTCTCGGTTTTCGGGTGATGCCAGGCAATATGTGTGCCAGGCAACCCATCGGCATCGTTCGCGTAAAGCTACCGTGGATCAAGAGGGGACTATTGTGTTCAAGCAAATCCACAAGACTGTCTAATCCACAATCGGTGACGTTCGGAATCCACGCGGTTTTCAATTCCAATAGACATTCTTCCGTCAACATGATCGGACTCCGTCGAACCTAACAGAAGGTCGCTATAAACCTGAACGCGACAATCTCATTATACGCACACCAATGTTTCTTGTTGGAGTGAGTGATGCCAGAAAACATTATTATTCGCAACACTAATATTAATTGTGACTTATGGAAAATCACACAACCTGGATTAGGTGGATAAAAGGGGGAACATTAGCCACAGAAAAACCCCACTGTCCACACGTGTGAATCAGTGGGGCCGGAACAGAGAAGAGGCCGAATCGAACGGTTGTAAATGTAACCGAACCGAAATACTCAGTCAATACCAGAATTGCAAATATTACAATTAATTCCTGCAGACTGCGAATCTGTATAAGTGGAACTGCGTACATGTACGCAACACAGCCTGAGAAGAACCGGCTTGAACCACGGATATCACCAATTTCAAGCCGTGTCGCGCAACCATCTCCGCATGGCATTACGGCTAACCGCGCATGGCTTCCTTCATCTCGCGCACCGCCCGTTCCATGCCGACGAGTACCGCACGCGACACGATACTGTGGCCGATATTCAACTCCTCCACTCCCGGAATGGCGGCGACGGCGCGGACGTTCTCATAATTCAAGCCATGGCCCATGTGAACGTGCAGGCCTTGCTGGCGGGCAAACTCAGTCGCCTCGCACAAGGATGCCAGTTCTTTCGTGCGATCGCTGGGCGTTCTCGCATCGGAGTAACGCGCGGTCTGAATCTCGACGGCTTTCGCGCCAAGTATCTTGGCGATCTCAATTTGACGAATGTCCGGATCGAGAAACAGCGCCACGGCAATGCCTGCGTTCTTCAAGCGATCCATCGCTTTAGCAACCGCCGCCTGATGCATCACGACATCAAGGCCGCCTTCCGTCGTCAACTCCTCGCGGCGTTCGGGTACGAGCGTTGCCTGGTCGGGCCTGACTTCGCAAGCGATGCCGACGATCTCGTCCGCGACCGACAGCTCCAGATTGAGCAGGTTCGTCACAACCTGGCGAAGGATGCGCACGTCGCGATCGTTGATATGCCGGCGATCCTCGCGGAGGTGGATCGTAATGCCATCCGCACCGCCCAACATCGCCAGCGTGGCCGCGTGCACGGGATCGGGTTCCAGCGCTCGCCGAGCCTGGCGGATAGTGGCCACGTGATCGATATTTACGCCGAGACGAATCATAAGAACATCCTCAAGCCCAGGGGTGAGCGCAGCGAACCCTTGGGATCAGTCACAAGTCACAACATATCCCAAGGGTTCGCTGCACTTACCCTTGGGCTTGAGTCATTGTGTGCGTTTACCCAGCCATTCTTGGTAACGGCGCATCTCGATATGCAGAATGAAGAACATCACGAATCCGAGCAGCAGGTTGACGATCTTTTCCAACAGCCGGCCGATCGTGTTGTCGAACGCGAACGGCCACCAACTCGACAACAAGATCGCCACGAGGAGAACGATAACGATGACGCGCGTCGCCCAGGCCATGTGGTAGCGGCGATCGAACAGCGTCCAGAACAGCATTTTCAGTTCATTGAACATCTCGATAAGCGTCCAGGTGGTTTTGGCCGTGTTGACCAGCGCTTGCAAGCTGGGGATCGGCACGGAGATGTCTTTGAAACTCGGCAGCGTCGGCGGTTCGACGGGCGGCGGCGGCATCGCCTTCACCTGCTCCGTGATGCGAGTCTCGATCTGTTCGACGCTCGGCATCAACGCGACCTTCGTCTCCAGCGTCAGGACGCGGCGCTCCAATTCGGCGAACTTGGCATCGGTGGTGGATTCGATGGCGATATCGTTCATGATGAGATTATAGGCGACATGGCCGCTTGCGGCGCAACTCGATGGGCGCGAAAAAACGCCGGTATTCCTCGCCGGCGTTTCGTTCCCATCAGCACATTGGTCCGGACGATCATTTCTTGACGCGTTTGTGCTCCATGAACACGCTATCCTTGCTTCCGGTAAGGGGGCCTAATTCCACGTGCAATTCCGTCTCGGTCAGTTTCTTGATTTTTATTGTTATGGTAATCGCTAGCTCCTTATCTACGATCTTGATTTTCTTATCGAGGAGCATTGTCACCACGCCTTCCTTGGCCGTATAGGTTCCCTCTTGCCGGATCTTGTTGCTTTTTTCCGAGGTTTCATCGTTGATGAACTTCCCGTCGGCCGTGAATTCGATAAGTGACTTGCCTTTGGCCGGCTTTCCGGTGGTCTTGGTTAACTCCCAAACACCGACCAGTTTCTTGGCCGTGTCCGTGCCGGCCGAGCTGAACACGACCAAGCCGAGCAAAACGGCCGCCGCGAGGGTGCATTTCAACTTCATCGAACGCTCCTTTGACAAGAAGGGGGAACTGGTATTCGCAAGCGGACTCAGGGACGCATCTCCTGCACGACGATCTTGTTGTGCCCAGCATGATACAACGTCGTCCAGTCTTCGCTGAAGGTGCTGTCGTGGACGTGCATTGGCAGGTTCATCTGGTGGATCATGGTGCGGTTTGCCATGTTGTGGAAGGCGACGAAGCCGTTGCCGCCGCCGCCGATGGCGCAGAGCCAATGGTTTTGCGGATGCCAAACGAGTTTGTTGAAAAGGCCCTGTTGGGTGCCTTGAAATTCGTGGACGCGAGTTCGGCGAGCCCAGTCGTGGACTTCGACGCGCGACGGCCCGCTTAGGCCATCGACGTTGCCGATTTGGCCCACGCCGCCGACGGCGATCTGCGTGCCGTCCGGCGAGAACGCCAGGGATCGGACGCCGCCGATCGAGCGGATGCGCTGGGTCGCGTCCCAGGTGTACAGCGATGGCACTTCGACGGTGGAGAGCCGTTCGCCGTTCGCGACGTTCCAGATGCAGACGCGCCCGACGCGATCGCCGGTTGCGAGTTTTGTGCCGTCGTTGGAAAACGCACAACAATAGAGCATCGACGTGAAGTGCGTCGGCGTGCGTTCCTCGTGGCCACGCAGGTCGCGGATCAGCGTGCCGTCGGAGACGTTCCAGAGCTTGCAGACCATGTCGTCGGCCACGCTGGCGAGCTTCGAGCCATCGGGCGAAACCGCCAGTTGCCGAAGTTGGCGGGTGTGCGTGTCGTTGGTGCGAATTTGGCGATTGGCTTGCAAGTCCCACCAGATCAGGCGATTGTCATACCCGCCCGAGATGACGGTGTTGCCCGCGAGACGCACGCACGTCACATAGCGGCCATGATCAGCAAGTTCGCGCGCCGTCGGGTTCGCCTGCCCGGCATCGAGTTCGAGCACCTTGTTCTCGGAACTCGCGACCAAAATGCGCGACGTGTTCGGCACCCGCGCCAACGAGAACAACATATCGCGGCGAGTGATCTCGCGAACATTACGCAGATTACGTGGATTGGCGTCCGGCATGGTAGGAACCTCGGCAAGGCGTAAGGCGGTGGGAAGCATAACGAGATTTCCGCTTGCGGCTTAGCGCTCGCGTGGGATGATCCAATCGCTAAGCAGCAAGCGGAAACAGGAAGGCATTGCGTTCGCAAGGCGCCATGCGAACGCTAAACGAATGGCAGATTACGCCAGCACTTCGCGGATCGGTTCGGTGCCCGGATCGGTCAACGGAATCGGCCGAGCGCCGATGTAGTAGTTCTTGTGCGGGTTGATGCCGAGCGCTCGGTAGATCGTTGCGAACAAGCGGGCGGCGCCGATTTCGCCTTCCGCGACGCGGTTACCCGAAGCATCCGAGCGACCGTAGACCGTGCCGCCACGGATGCCACAACCTGACAACGTCGTGCTCCACGCCGATGCGAAGTGATCGCGACCGACGCTGGAGTTGATGCTCGGCGTACGTCCGAACTCGGCGAGCGTGACGATGAGCGTATTGCGAAGCAAGCCGCGTTCGTCGAGATCGTCGAGCAGCGTGGACATCACGTGATCGAGTTCGGGGACCATTTCCTGGTGCGATTCAAAGTTCTGAGCATGCGTATCCCACCACGCTCGGCCGACGCGGATGAACGGCACGCCCGCTTCGCACAGCCGACGCGCCGCCAACGCTTGACGACCGAACAACGTGGGGCCGTAACGATCGCGCACACGCTGTGGTTCGCGCTCGATGTCGAAGAGCTGCTCGTTCGCCATGATGCCCGACACCCGGCGATACGCCTGGTTGTGGCTGTCGAGCGATGACGACGATCGGCCTCGCTCGAACATCCCGCTCAGCTGATTGCGCAGCTCCGAGCGTTCGCGATGATCGAGTTCGCTGATGTTCACGCGGCGAATGTTCTCGGGAACCATCGACGTTGTCAGGTCCATCGAACCGTAACGAGCGCCAAGGAAACCGGCATGGCCCGGAGCCATACTGCGGCCTTCGGTCGCGGTGTAGAACGAGACGTAATCGGGAACCTGGCTGCTTTCGAGACCCATCTCACGCGACATCACCGCGCCGAGATCGGGGTAGTCGATGTCGGCTTCGCTCATGCGGCCACGCATCATGATCTTGGCAGCGGAGCCATGATCGGCGTTGCGCGTGTTGAGCGAGCGGATGATCGTTGTGTCGCGCATGCGGCGAGCCATTTTCGGCATCAATTCCGAGATGCGGATGCCCGGCGTCGAGGTTTGGATCGACTGGAACGGTCCGCCGGTCGGCACGCCGGGCTTCGGATCGAATGTTTCCAGCTGACTGGACCCGCCGGCGAGCCACAGCATGATGACGCGTTTTTGTTGTTGGCGTAGTTCGTTGGCGACGGCCGGCGCTCCGAGAACTTGAATCGCGGTCATGTCGGCGACTGCTGCCGTCCCCGCCATCGCAGCCAGCGACGTAAGAAAACCGCGACGACTAACAGGATGCTCGGGTGAGCCGCAACTCGAATTGAGTGTCATGGTAGGAATCCCACTAATTTGGTTGGTAGCTGACACCAGCTAGTGTACAGGAAGCATCGCCAAGATGCGAGAGAGAAAATAGCGGATGTCAGATAAAGGAATGGTAGACCTCCTGACGGTGAGTTCCCACGGTTATCTGATCTCCCACCATTCCAGGGGAGGTTCACACAACCCGGATAACTCACCACAATTCATGAAGTCGGCAAACCCGGTAACCGATAAAGGGAAAAGGATGCGTTCCGCCTAAAGTTGGGCGAACCCCAGTGGTGAAAGAAACTCCATGAACCTGCGAGTCGTTTCTGAGGCCTAGATTCGGATGTTACGGCTATGCGAAACAGTAAGAGTTGTTGCCGATCGGAGGCCCTCGTCGTCCCGACGATTTGTGCTTTTATATTGCTAAATGTTGGGACGGGATGCCAGACGACTCCGCTCGCTCCTGACCGCTTAATTATAGGGGCCCACCTTGCCCATCGTGTCGGCCAGACAATTCCGCAGAACACCATTCCCGGACAAATCGCCATGCCGCCCGGAGCTTCTCTGGACGACGGTATCACCGAAGACGAGGCCATCGCCTTTGCTTTGTGGAACAATGCCGCATTCCAAGAATTATTGGTGGATCTGGGCATCGCACGGGGCGACCTGATCCAAGCAGGGCTGCTGCCCAATCCCGAATTCGTCTACTTCCCTTCGGTTCCGAACCGACACTTTAAGTATCTTTTCGACTTGCCAATCGAAGCGATCTGGCTTCGTCCGATTCGGATTCGAAACGCTTCACATGAGGCCGACCGAACCGCGGAGCGCCTCACCCAGGCGGGCTTGGACCTGATGCGGGACGTACGACAAGCGTATGCCGACGTGTTGTTGTCCAGCGAGCGGATTCGGATTGCCGGGGAGGCGGTGAAATTGCGCGGTCGAATCGCCGAACTCGCCGAAAAGCGTTTGAAGGCAGGGGATAACTCCTCACAAGAAGCGGCGACGGCCCGAATCGATGCGCTTCTAGCCGAGCAAGACGCCACACGAATCGCCTTCGACCGTTCGGTGGTCGAGGAGCGACTTCGAAACGTAATGGGAATCGGCAAAGCGAGAGATCCGTTGAAACTTGATCCTCCGCTGTCACCGGGTTGCCGAACCTTCGATGCCGAGGCCCTTGCTCATGAGGCAATGGAAAGTCGCCCCGATGCCCTAGCAACTGTCCTAGCGATAGAAGCAGCCGACGCTCGATTGAGGTTTGCGCGACTCGTTTGGGTTCGGCTGCTCGGGATCGGGGATGCGACTAGCGGCAGGAACGGCCACGAATTCGGCCCCGGCTTGCGATTTACCGTGCCGATTTTCGACCGAAATCAAGGCGGTATCGCTCGGGCGGAAGCGGAGTTGGAGAAGGCGATTCGGAAACAGCAAACGGTCGCCGATCAAATTACCCTTGATGTACATCAGGCGCATCTTCAATACAGCCAAGCCTGCGCCGAACTCGGATTTCTTCGCACGAAAGTTCGCCCGGAAGTCGAGGCAGCGATCCGCCGGTCTCAAGCCGGATATCAAGAAGGAAACGTGGCGATTTTTATCGTACTGGAGAGCACGCGGCAGTTGCTGGACAGTTACCTTCGAGAGGCTCAATTGCAAACGGACCTTCGACGATCCTGGGCCGAGTTAGAACGAAGTATAGGCAAGCGACTTGACCCCGAATTGGCATGTGACCAGAAGTAGTGGGAGACCTCAGAAGCCAATGAAAAGCTCCGTAAATATTCTTCGACGGTTTTCGATAGTGCTGCTGACGCACTCGCTCACAGCGGCAATCGCAGCGGGCGCGTGGTGGCTGGTTACGAATAGGAATCCCGCGACGCAGACTGACAAGCACAACCCACCCGTGAAAATACCCACAATCGTGAAGGAAGATGAGCTGAACGTCATTACGCTAACCGAGGAGGCCGAGAAACGAATTGGGTTGAAAGTTGGAAAGATCGAGAAGAAAGCAGTTCGGCGTGTTCGGGTGTATGGCGGTGAAGTAATGATCCCGGTTGGACGAGCGATCCTCGTCGCCGCGCCTCTCGGCGGCCTTTTGAAAGCTCCCTCTGGAAGGATGCCGGGCGCCGGCCAGTCGATCAAGGCTGGGCAGCAACTCTTCCAGTTGTTACCGCTGCTCACGCCGGACGGAAGAGCGACTCTTTCCGCGTCCTTGGTAGACGCGGACGGTCAGGTGAACAGCGCAAAGGTCCAAATCGATCTGGCTCGCATCGCACTGGAGCGGACCAAACGCGTGCTGAAGGATGGGGCAGGAAGTCAACGGCAGGTAGACGAAGCTCAAGGGGCATTCGACCTCGCATCTACCATAATGAATGCCGCCACGGCCCGTAGGACCATTTTGGCGAAGGTAGTGGGGGATGTCGGATCCGGAACGGCAGCCTCTATATCCATTGATGCTCCCCAGAGCGGCATCCTTCGAAATGTCTTCGCCAGCGCAGGACAAAACGTGCCGAATGGGACAGCGCTGTTCGAGGTCATGGACCTTTCCACCGTATGGGTTCGCGTGCCGATTCCCGTCGGTGATTGGGACAACATCGAACGTACGCAAGCTGTTCGCGTGGGGATGCTCTCCCTGCCGAGCGGCGAAGCGTTCTCCGAGGCGAAGCCTGTCGCAGCTCCCCCTTCGGCCAACCCGCTTACAGGTACGGTCGATGTCTATTACGAGATGTCCAACGTGCTCGGCAAATTGATTCCCGGCCAACGCCTCGGAGTCACGATCCCGCTGAGCGATGACAAGGAGTCGCTTACTGCTCCGTGGTCGGCGGTTGTGTTCGACGCACACGGAGGCACCTGGATCTACGAGCAAATGGGCCCGCACCGCTACCTACGCCGACGCGTTGCCATTCGCTACACGATCGGCCCCGATGCCGTCCTTGGCCCAGGTCCGACTGTTGGCGTAAATGTTGTTGTTGAAGGTGTTCAAGAACTTTTTGGCGCGGAAACGGGCTTCGCCAAGTGAGGACACCATGCTGAGTTGGCTTATCTCGGCTTCGGTTCGCGGAAGAGTGGTCGTGATCGCTTTGTGCGGACTCCTCGTAGTCTACGGCTTCCGCACAATCCGCACGGCTCCGCTGGACGTGTTCCCCGAGTTCGCGCCGCCGAAGATCGAGATTCAGACGGAAGCACCCGGCTTATCGACAGACGAAGTTGAAAACCTGATCAGCGTTCCCCTAGAAAACGCATTGAATGGTACGCCGGGACTCACGACTCTCCGGTCCAAGTCTGTCTTGGGGCTTTCGTCGGTCGTGCTTCTCTTTAAAGACGGCACGGACATCCACAAGGCTCGGCAATTCGTTCAGGAACGAGTGGCGGTGGAAACCGTGCGTCTTCCAACGGTCGCTCGCACGCCGGTGATGCTCCAGCCGCTTTCGTCCCTCAGTCGGCTCATGATGATCGGCGTTTCATCGAAAACGCTGTCGCAGCGTGACATGACGGAGTTTGCCCTTTGGACCATACGTCCGAAACTGATGTCGGTTCCCGGCGTGGCCAATGTCGCGATTTGGGGTCAGCGCGACAAACAGTATCAGGTGCTGGTCGATCCGGATCGTTTGCGAGCGCAGGGCATCACCTTGGATCAGGTGCTCAAGGCGGCGGGGGACGCCACCGTTTTCGAATCTGGCGGATACGTCGATAAGCCGAACCAGCGGCTCGCCGTGCGTCACCGTGCGATGATTCAAGACCCCGATGACTTGGCTCGAACGGTAGTCGCCTTTCAGAATAACGCACCGATTCGCCTCGGCGACGTTGCCACCATTCAATTCGGTTCGCCGCCGCCGATCGGGGACGCCATCATCAACGACGGGCCCGGCTTGTTGCTAATCGTCGAAAAACAACTCGAAGGAAACACCCTGGATGTGACGCGGCGCGTGGAGTTAGCGCTCAAGGATATCGAGCCGGGCCTGACGGGCATCCAATTGGACTCCACCATCTTTCGTCCCGCTACTTTTATTGAACGGGCCATTGAAAACCTCGGTCACGCCCTCTTGGTCGGCTGCGGGCTCGTGGTGGTGATTCTCATCATGTTCCTGTTCGATTGGCGGACGGCTCTGATCAGCGTGATCGCGATTCCGCTGTCGCTCATATCCGCCATCGTCGTGTTAACCGCGTTCGGAATGACGCTCAACACGATGGTCATCGCGGGATTGGTCATTGCGCTCGGAGAAGTGGTGGATGACGCCATCATCGACGTGGAGAATATCGTCCGACGATTGCGGTTGAACCGAGTTGCAGCCAATCCCGCTACGCCTTTCAAGATCATCCTGAACGCCTCACTGGAAGTCCGAAGCGCGGTCGTCTACGCGACGATGGTCGTTGTCATCGTATTCCTACCCATCTTCTTCCTGGACGGAATCGCCGGCGCTTTTTTTCGCCCACTCGCGCTGGCTTACATTCTGGCTATCATCGCCTCGCTTATCGTTGCTTTGACGGTTACTCCAGCGCTGTCCTTCATGTTGTTAACGGGGCATCACGGGAGAAGCGAGGAAGCGCCTATCGCACGCGGGCTACGTCGGGCCTACGCAGCGATTCTGCCGTTTCTCATCGATAAGCCGTACCAAGCTCTGGGATTCATCTTAAGCACCTTCCTTCTCAGCGGTGCCGCTGCTACGCAGTTCGGATCGGAATTTTTGCCCGAGTTTCAGGAAACCGACTTTCTGATGCACTTCGTAGCCAAACCCGGAACGTCCGTCGAGGAAATGGATCGCATGACAATCCTCGCGAGTCGTGAACTCTTGGCCATCCCAGGGGTGCGCAATTTCGGTTCGCACATCGGGCGTGCCGAGGTCGCTGACGAAGTATACGGCCCAAACTTCACGGAACTATGGATCAGCATCGAGCCAAGCGTGGACTATCCGGCGACGCTGAAGCGTATTCAGGCTGCAATGGACGGATACCCCGGTATGTTCTGCGACGTGCAAACCTACCTCAAGGAGCGAAGCAAAGAGGTTCTCTCTGGATCGAGTGCGAGCATCGTCGTTCGCCTTTTTGGCCCCGACATGGCTGTCTTGAGAGGTCAGGCGAAGGAAGTCGAGAAGGTTATGGGAAAAGTTGACGGGGTGACAAATCTCAAAGTCGAATCTCAGGTGCTGCTGCCTCAGATCGAAGTAAGGCTCCGGGCGGATGCGGCGGAGCGATACGGTCTCACTCCTGGCCATGTTCGTAGGGCTACCACGACATTGCTGCGGGGAACAAAAGTCGGCGAAGTCTATGAGGGACCGAAGCGATTTGACGTGGTGGTATGGGGCGTGCCGACCTGTCGAGACGACTTGGCGTCGTTGCAATCGTTGCCGATCGATACTCCAGCCGGCGTCCAAGTTCGCTTGAGGGACGTAGCCGATGTGATGGTCGTGGCCATGCCGAATGAAATCAAACGCGAGGCCGCGTCCCGCCGTCTGGACATTACTTGCAACGTGCAGGGCCGCGATCTGGGAACGGTAGCCGCGGAGATCGAAAACAGCGTTCGAGCACTCAAGTTCGAGCCAGGAACCCATCCGGAATTTCTGGGCGAAGAAGCCGCCCGACGCGAGTCGAGCCGGCGATTGTATCTGCTCGCTGGGTTGGCATTGTTTGGCGTTGTCTTAGTCCTCTATTCCGATTTCGGGTCTTGGAGGTTGACTCTCATCGTCTCGTTCACTCTGCCGTTCGCCCTTGTTGGGGGAGGTATCGGCGTGTTTCTGACCGGCGGTGTACTCTCGCTCGGGTCGCTTGTCGGACTGGTAACCGTGCTGGGAATCGCTGCCCGCAATGGCATCATGCTTGTCAGCCATTATCGCCACATCGAGGACGTGGAAAACATGCCTTTCGGAGCGGAACTGGTACGGCACGGCTCCGAAGAACGCCTCGCGCCCATCCTGATGACAGCTCTGGCAACGGGCTTGGCTTTGCTGCCGCTCATTATCAGCGGCCAAAAGCCCGGTCATGAAGTCGAATACCCATTAGCAGTCGTGATCGTCGGCGGGTTGGTTACCTCAACGCTGCTGAATTTGTTTCTTCTGCCGTCCCTTTACTTACGATTCGGTCGGCGCACTACAATTGGCGAGAGTGAGTTGTAAATTATTTGGCCCGTCGAGCGATACTTCAAGGAAACCGCCTGGTTGAATCGCATGTCAACGGTGGCACGTGGAGCATTAGATCAGAATTCGCTCGATCTTGTCAGCGCTCTGTCACGAATTAAATGTAGGATGTTTGGTTTACGAGCCGGAAGCGTAAGCGACGGTCTGGCATAACCATCCGTCGCCTACGCTTCCGGCTCGTACCCGTCCTACATGGAAAAAATCGAATAAGTAGCGTATATCAACATCCTCGCCTCGGCCCCTTTTCGTTACTTAGGGAAATCCAATGACTGCGAACAACATGCGAACCGCGGAGCGCGGAGTCCAACCCGTGGTCAATACGCAATTTAACCACAGAGACACTGAGACACAGAGAAAATGTGAGGAATAGGGAACGAGCAATTTCACGATCCGGCGTGTCTTCCTTGCTTCCCATCCTTCATATTTCCTCTGTGTCTCTGTGGTTAAAATTCTAATACGACAGCGCTACATCGTATCCTGTAGCTGAATTCGTGAGAATTAGGCCTTCCCTCGTTTGCCCAAGTCGTCCGAATTCTCACGAATTCGGCTACAATGCGGGCCAAATTCTCGATCTAGCGCTGTCGTACTAACCATGCCAACCCGCGCTCCGGCGGCTAAACGGGACCGCACATCTCCAGCGCCTTCGTGACGACATCGAATGCCGCACACGGTTTGGCGATGCGCTTTACGTTGGCGCGGATCGCCTCCATTCGTGCCGAATCCTTTAGCAACGCATCGATCTTGTAACCCAGCGTGCCGATATTGTTCGCTTTGATCGCGGCGCCGCTTTCGAGCAGATAGTCGCTATTTCGGCTCTCTTGGCCCGGGATCGGATTGACGATCACCATGATCGCTCCGCGCGCCAACACCTCCGATGTCGTCAGCCCGCCCGGCTTGGTCACGACGAGATCGGCTGCTTGCATCAACTCGTCGATCTCCTTGGTAAATCCCATCACCTTCACGCGATGGCGTTCGGGCGTTGCCAATTTTTCCAGCTCTTCCTTCAACGCTTCGTTGCGACCGGTGATCGTCACCAGTTGGATGGGCCGTTCGAGGGCGCAAAGCGAGTGGAAGATTTTCGCGATCGGCCCGACGCCGAACCCGCCGGACAGCTGCAAAACGATTGGGCGATCCGTGGCCAAGCCGTGCTTGGTGATGCACGTGTTACGATCTTTCGGCTCGCTGAAAACGGGATGAATCGGGATGCCGGTAACGAACGTATCCGCTGCGGGCACGCCCCAATGCTGCAAGTACAACGCGCCTTCGTTCGCAGCGGTGAAGTAGCGGTCGCAGGGCTGATTGACCCAGAGTCGATGGGTCTCGAAATCAGTCGTCACGGTCACATGAGGCAACGTGGTCTCATTCTTTTTTCGCAACGAGGCAATAATTTCAGCGGGCAAGAAGTGCGTATTGATAACGATGTCCCAAGGTTCCGCCTGAAGGAATTTGAGGAAAGGCTTGAGGTTGAGTTTTTCGAGGTACAGCCGAAGCCGGTCGGTGCGGTGCTTGGGCGAGGTCGGCTGATCGAGCATGTCGTAAAAGTAGCCAAGAGCGTGTGGAGCTTTGTTGACAAGGTCGAGATAGAACTTTCCGTAGATGCGACGGAAAAGGCTGTTGGTCATGTCGAGTACGTCAACGTTTTTCACGACGGCGTCCGGCAGCATCTGTCGAGCGGCAAGTTCAACCGCCTCGGCGGCGCGAAGATGGCCCGCGCCGACGGACGCGGACAGGACGAGAATACGCTTTGGCATGTTGGCTCCCAGTGGGTGTTGCGATCTTCGGACATATTATACCTCCTGCGACTGGGTTTGTCGCTTTTCCGAGCCGCGACCGTAAGGGAACGGCCGACAGCGAGCGCACGGCAACTTGTCGGCCGCTCCCTTACGGTCGCGGCTCGGAAAAGATTCAATTCGGCCGACAATGCGACAAAATATGCCGCACGCGGAGTGAGACGTGAGAAACGCTGAAAACCTGCCATAAATGGCGGGCTATATTAAAGAAAACAATATGCCGTTAAAGCAACTCGAAATAGCGATTGGCGATCTCGGGCGGGCGTTTCGCGTCGATCCGGCGACGTTGGCCGTTACCGAATCGGGAACCGTACTCTCGCCGTCGATTCGGCTGGCGGACCTCGGCTCGCATACGTTCTGTGCGGAGCATCGGCTGCGGTATCCCTATGTCGGCGGAGCGATGGCCAACGGAATCGCATCGGTCGGGTTCGTCGAGGCCATGAGCCGAGCCGGTTTGCTCGGTTTCTTCGGTGCCGCCGGCCTCGATCCGGACACGGTGGAAGGTGCGATCGATCGGCTGAAACGCTCGCTGCCGGATGCGAACTACGGATTTAACTTGATTCACAGCCCGAACGAGCCGCGTCTGGAGGCCGCCGTCGCCGACCTGTTCATTCATCGTGGGATTAAACTGGTGGAAGCGTCGGCGTATCTGGGTTTGACGTTGCCGATCGTTCGCTATCGCGTGCATGGTATCCATCAGGATTCGACGGGCCGCATCATTACGCCGAATCGCGTGATGGCGAAGGTGTCGCGAGTGGAAGTCGCATCCAAGTTCTTCGCTCCGCCGCCTGCCGAGATGCTTCGGCAGCTCGTTCAGGCCAACGCTATCACCACCCAGCAGGCGGAACTTGCAGGGCGTATTCCGATGGCGCAGGATGTGACGGCTGAGGCGGATTCTGCCGGACATACCGACAATCGTCCGGCAATCACGCTGCTGCCGACGCTACTTGCACTTCGCAACCGCTTCCAGGAACAATATGATTGGCCCGAACCGCTGCGTGTCGGGGCGGCGGGAGGCATTAGTACACCTGCATCGGCGGCGGCGGCGTTCACCATGGGCGCGGCCTACATCGTCACGGGATCTGTGAATCAGGCCTGCGTCGAATCAGGGTCGTCGGACATCGTGCGCCAGATGCTCGCCGAGGCGGAGCAGGCCGACACCATAATGGCGCCGGCCGCCGACATGTTTGAAATGGGCGTTAAAGTCCAGGTTCTGAAGCGTGGCACGATGTTCGCGATGCGGGCGGCGAAGCTGTATGACCTCTATCGTTCGTATGACAACCTGAACAAGATTCCAGCCGCCGACCGCGAGATGCTCGAGAAAACAGTGTTCCGCGCGACGCTCGACGATATCTGGAATCAGACAGTCGCGTTCTTCAAACAACGCGATCCCGCTCAGATTGAGCGTGCCGAAAAAGACGCCAAACATAAGATGGCATTGGTGTTTCGCTGGTACCTCGGGCAGTCGTCTCGCTGGGCCAACAAGGGTGACGCGACGCGCAAGATCGATTATCAGGTCTGGTGTGGCCCGGCGATGGGCGCGTTCAACGAATGGACGCGTGGAACGTTTCTGGAACGCCCGGAAAACCGCCGCGTGGAAGCGGTGGCGCTGAACATTCTCAACGGAGCCGCCAAACTCGTACGAGCGGCGGCATTACGCTTTCAAGGAGTGAAACTGCCGGCGGGATTTCCTTCGACAACAGTCATTAGTCAAGCCCAGGGGTGAGGTACTCCGAACCCCTGGGATCTAGCGGCTTCATCCCAAGGGTTCGGAGTACCTCACCCCTGGGCTTGGTTGAAAATCCACAGGAATGAGGGAGAACTACTAAATGATTGCTAATGACTAATGACTAATGACCAATGACTCTTCTTTTAGGTTTGACTCGTGAGCATCAGCAAAGACGCACAACATCGTCCGGCACCGGTTGCGATTATCGGCATTGGCTGTCTCTTTCCCGGCGCTGACAACATCGAGAGTTATTGGGCCAACCTGCAAGACGGCGTCGATGCCATCACCGACGTGCCGGCGACGCATTGGCGGCCCGAAGACTATTTCGACAAAGACCCCAAGAAGCCCGATCACACCTACGCTGCCCGCGGCGGGTTCCTCTCCCCCGTCGATTTCCCCGCCCTCGAAATGGGCATTTCTCCCAACGTGCTCGAAGCCACCGACACGACGCAACTCCTCGGCCTGCTTGTCGCCAAGCAGGCGCTGGATGTCGCCGGCTACGGTGCGGGACGCGAGTTCGATCGCAGCAGGGTCAGCGTCATTCTCGGCGTCACCGGCACGCTGGAACTGGTCGTGCCGCTTGGCGCACGTCTTGGCCATCCACGTTGGAAACGCGCGTTGAAGGACGCCGGCGTCGATGATGTTGTCGCCCAAGATGTCGTGCAGCGCATCGCGGATTCCTACGTCGGCTGGCAGGAGGATTCGTTTCCAGGCCTATTGGGCAACGTCGTCGCTGGGCGCATCGCCAATCGGCTCGATCTCGGCGGCACGAACTGCGTCGTCGATGCCGCCTGCGCTAGCTCGCTCAGTGCGTTGCACCTCGGTTTGCTCGAACTGTCGGCAGGCCGCGCGGACATGGTGATCGCTGGCGGCATGGATACGTTCAACGACATCTTCATGTACATGTGCTTCAGCAAAACGCCGGCGTTGTCGCCGACGGGCAATGCGAAGCCGTTCGATTCCTCAGCTGACGGCACGATTCTCGGTGAAGGCCTCGGCTGTGTGCTGCTCAAACGCCTCGACGACGCCGAGCGCGATGGCGACAAGATTTTCGCGGTCATCCGCAGCGTGGGCACGTCGAGCGACGGCAAGGGCCAGGCGATTTATGCTCCGAGTCCGAAGGGGCAGACCAAGGCTCTGCGACAGGCCTATCGATTGGCCGACGTTACACCCGAAATGATAGAGCTTGTCGAAGCGCATGGCACAGGCACGAAGGCCGGCGACGCAGCCGAGTTGACGGCGCTGGTCGAGGTCTATCGCAACGGCGTGGACGCGCCGTCGTCTCAGCAACCGAGCATGCCGTGGTGCGCGTTGGGCTCGGTCAAATCGCAGATTGGACACACGAAAGCCGCCGCCGGGGTTGCCGGTCTAATCAAGGCCGCGTTGGCGTTGCATCACAAGGTGTTGCCGCCGACGATCAAAGTGACGCAACCGATCGAACAGGTCGCGCCAGGGCAGACGCCGTTCTACGTCAACACGCAAAAGCGGCCCTGGCTGCCGCCTAGCGCCGGGCATCCACGTCGTGCCGCCGTCAGCGCGTTTGGCTTCGGCGGGAGCAACTTCCACTGCGTGCTTGAAGAGTACACGAGCGCGAAAGCCGCGATCGACTGGGACCCGCGCGTGCAAATCGTCGCGTTCTCGGCCCAGACGCCTGAAGAACTTCGGCAACGACTCGCGGCTTGGCCGACGGGCCTGGCGTGGGACGATCTGCGCATCGAGGCAGCCCGCACCCGGGCCCGCTTTTTCGGCAAACATCGCTATCGGTTGACGATCGTAGTGGAGCGCGACAAGAAATCGGCGGACGAACTCGTCGCCTGCGCCAAAACGCAGCTCGAAAAGTCAGCGGACAAGGAATCATGGAGCACACCGGACGGCATTTACTTCGGGCGAGGAAACGCACCGGGCAAGCTGGCGATACTTTTCCCAGGGCAAGGTTCGCAATACGTCGGCATGATGCGCGATCTGATCTGCCGGTGCCCGCAATTGCAGGCATCGCTGGCCGAGGCGAATGCGTCGTTTGCCAAGAATCGAATCGGCAAAAGCGAACGTCGGCTAAGTGATTTCATCTATCCCGTGCCGACGTTCCGCGACGAGGACCGCAAACACGACGACGAAGCGTTGTGTGCGACCGACGTCGCCCAACCCGCGCTGGGTGCGATGAGCGTGGGCGCATTGCGAGTGCTGGAACATTTTCACATTCGGCCCGATGCGGTTGCTGGGCATAGTTATGGCGAGTTGACAGCGCTTTGTGCGGCTGGCCGAATCGATGCGGCTACGATGCACACCTTGTCGCAGCTGCGTGGCCGACTGATGGCGCATGGAACAGGTGATCGCGGCGGGATGCTGGCGGTCCGCGCACCTCTGGCGGATGTCGAGGCCGTCATCCGCGAAGAAAACCTTGAGCTCGTTCTTGCCAATCGCAATGCGCCAAGCCAGGCCGTCTTGTCGGGTTCGACGCTGGAGATTGTCCGGGCACGCGAGATATTTGAGCGTCGCAAGATTGACGCGAAACCGCTGGCCGTCGCGGCTGCTTTCCACAGCCCGTTCGTTGCCGAGGCGAAGGTTCCCTTCCGCGATGAGCTCGAGTTGATCGAATTCCGCGGCACCGACATCGCTGTTTATGCAAACACCACGGCTCAGGAGTATCCGCGCGAGCCACATCAGGCACGGGGATTATTGTCGAGTCAGCTTGCAGAGCCAGTGAAATTCGTTGAGCAAATCCAGGCGATGTACCACGACGGGGCACGCACCTTTGTCGAAGTCGGCCCCGGACGCACGTTGTCTGGCCTCGTCGCTGCCATTCTTGACGGGCAGCCGCACGAGACGTTGACCATTGATGCATCGGTCGGCAAACGGCCTGCCTTCCTTGATTTGGCGCGCGTGCTAGCGCATCTGGCGGCTCTCGGCTACCGTGCCGACCTGGTCCGCTGGGACGAAGGCCAGGCCGAGCGCAAGATGAAATCCGAGCAGAAGCCGACGCTAACGGTTCCCATCTGCGGGGCCAATTACGTAAAGCCGAAGGAAGCCAGGCCTGCGGTGAAGCCCGTGGCCAAGCCAATCACGCAGCCAGCGACAAAGTCGGCAGCCCTTGCGGTGTCGACGCAATATCCTAGTGTGAGAGTAACCCCGCCATCACCCTCCGTGACCCGAAAAGCTATGAGCGAACCGCTGTCGACTGTTGCACCAACCACCATTGTTGCACCAACCACCATGCCGGCTGACGGATCCGCCTTGGCCATGACGCAAGACAACCTCATCGCCTTGCAACGATTGGCTGAGCAAACAGCTCAGTTGCATCGGCAATTTCTGGAAGGCCAGGATCGGGCACTTCAAGTGTTCCAGTCGCTGTTGGATCAGCAGAATCAGCTCATGCAAGCACCTGGTGCCGCCGTCCGATCCATCCCACGCGCTCCAGCAGTTGCTCCCAGAGTTCAGACTCCGGCTCCGGTCTCGGTATCACGCAAAGCACCGGTTATCGCTCAACTGAAACCGCAAGTGGTCGCGCCGGCCCCCGTGATTACAGCCGCGCCCGTGGTGCAAGTGTCGAACGCGAAACTTGAGTCAACGCTGCTCGAGGTGGTTTCCGCCAAGACGGGGTATCCGTCGGAGATGCTTCAGCTGGATATGGAGTTGGATACGGACCTCGGCATCGACTCGATCAAGCGCGTCGAGATTTTCGCGATTCTGCAGGAAAAGCTGCCCGATGCACCGCCGGTGAAGGCCGAACATCTCGGCACGCTGCGCACGCTTCGGCAGGTCGTGAGCTTCCTCGCCGGTGCCGAGAGCGGCGCTCCATTACAGATTGATGATTGCAGATTGCAGATTGAAAAAGCCAGCCAATCGCAGGCTGATGCTGCCAATCATCAATCATCAATCATCAATCATCAATCATTACCCGCCGGTCCGAGCGCCGATCATGCGACGGCGATATTCATGGAAGTCGTGTCGCAAAAGACCGGTTATCCGCCGGAGATGTTGCAACTCGACATGGAGCTGGACACGGATCTCGGTATCGATTCGATCAAGCGCGTCGAGATTTTCGCGCTGTTGCAGGAAAAGCTGCCGGAGGCGCCGACCGTGAAAGCGGAGCACCTCGGAACGCTGCGGACGATTCGGCAGGTCATCGATTTCATTGCTCAAACGCCGAGTGAGAAGACGGCATTCGTCCATTCCAGGGGTTCGGAGTACCTCACCCCTGGGCTTGAACTTGGTTTGCAGTTGACGAAAGAAATCGCCGAAATCCAACGGCTCGTGCCATGCGCCGTCGAGTGGGACGAACCATCGCCACGTGAGAGCATCGACCTTGCGACGGACGCCGAGATTTGGGTGACGGCCGAGGGCGGCGAGTTGGCGGAGCGCATCGTTCGCCGACTGGATTTGCTGGGCTACCGCTCGCGTCTCGTAGCGGTCAACGATGCCGTTACGATGACCAAGCCCGATCGCCTGGCCGGTCTGGTAATCGTCGCTCCCGAAGGCGCGATAGGCGAACGTTACTTCCTCGACACGTTTGCTTTGCTCCAGCGCTCGGCTGGTGGATTGCGGCACGATTCGATCTTCACGACGGTGACCCGGCTCGGCGGCGCCTTCGGCCTATCTGGCTTGGACGCTGACGCGGATCCCGTCTCCGGCGGATTGGCCGGCCTGGCGAAGACGGCGAGCCACGAATGGCCCGAGGTCAATTGCAAAGCGATCGATTTGGCCAACGGCTGGGATGATCTCGACGATGCCGCGTTTGCCATCGTCGAGGAAATAAGCTCGGCCGGCCCCGTTGAAGTCGGCATGTCGCCACGCGGTCGGTTGCAACTACAACTCAGGCCGGAAGCGGCAACGCCAGCCACACGATCACCGCTGCAGCGCGGCGATGTCGTCGTCGTCACGGGCGGTGCCCGCGGCGTCACAGCGGAAACGGCCGTCGCCCTGGCTCGCGCGTTCGCGCCGACGCTGGTGCTACTAGGTCGAAGCGCCGCCCCGACAGCTGAACCGACTTGGCTAGCCTCGTTGACTCAGGAAAGCGACATCAAACGCGCGCTCCTGACGCAAATGAATGGCCAGGCCACACCGAAAGAAGTCGGCGAGCGTTATCAATCGCTGTCAGCCAATCGCGAAATCTTGGCGACGCTGAAGCGGATCGAGTCGGCCGGCGCCAAAGCTGTCTATCGCCAGGTCGATGTGCGCAACGCCGATGCCGTTCGCGCTGCGATCTCGGCGATTCGCAGCGAACTCGGCCCGATCCGCGGGTTGGTACACGGCGCCGGTGTGTTGGACGACCACTTGATCGTTGGTAAGACCGTCGAAGGATTTGAGAGGGTATATGCCACCAAGGTCGCCAGTCTGACGAACTTGCTCAGCGCCGTCAAAGCCGATGACTTGCGCGTTCTCGCGTTATTCTCCTCCTCGACGGCGCGCTTCGGGCGGACAGGTCAAGCCGATTACGCAGTCGCCAACGAAGTGCTGAACAAACTGGCCCAGCGTGAAGCGATCGCACGTCCGACCTGCCGAGTGGTTTCGCTCAACTGGGGACCGTGGGACGGAGGCATGGTCAACGCCGCGCTCAAGAAGGTCTTCGCCAACGAAGGCGTCGGCGTCATCCCGCTGCAAGCCGGCGGCGAGTTCTTCGTGCGCGAAATCAGCCAGGCACCCAGCAGCGCAATCGAAGTCGTTGTCATCGGCTCGTTGCCTGGCGAACTCGTTAGCAAGCACGTCTCAACCACACCTGCCGATAAATTGGCGTTCGAGCGCGATCTCAGCGTTGACGCGATGCCGATGTTGAAATCGCACGTCATCAAAGGCCATCCCGTGTTGCCAATGGCGCTGGCGATCGAATGGTTGGCCCATGGCGCGCTGCACGCCAATCCGGGTTTGACCTTTCACGGCTTCGACGATCTGCGCGTGCTGAAGGGAATTATTGTTCACGACGATCAACCGCTTCAGTTGAGTGTGTTGACGGGCGAAGCAATCAAGAAAAATAACCTATTCCGCGTACCAGTCGAGATCCGCAGCCAAGCAAACGCGGGACGAGAGACGCCGCACGTTCGGGCGATCATCCTTCTGGCATCGAAACCGTTGACGACCGATGAAAATGTCGTGGAAATCGCCACGCAGGCATATCCACGCGGCAAACATGAAATTTACACAGAACGATTGTTCCACGGCCCGGACCTGCAGGGCATCGAGACCGTCGAAGGCTGTTCGGAGGCCGGCATCGTGGCGATGGTTGCGTCCGCCCCGTCGCCGAGCGCGTGGGTTCGGCAGCCGTTGCGCGGTTCCTGGCTTACCGATCCGCTTGTTCTCGACTGCGGCTTCCAGATGATGATCCTGTGGACGCAAGAGCTATGCGGCGCCGGCTCGCTGCCATCGAGTGCCGGCCGCTATCGCCAATTTGCTCGCACATTCCCGCGCGATGGCGTTCGCATCGTCGCCCGAATTACCAAGCAAAGCGAGCATCGCGCGGTCGCCGATCTCGATTTCGTCGATCGTGCCGGCAAACTCATCGCCCGCATGAACGACTACGAATGCGTAATCGACGCCTCGCTCAACCAGGCATTCCGCCTCAATCAACTGAACGTCAACGCCTGAGCCGGCTCGAATCGCGACAGATGCCGTATTCCGCTTGCGGCTTAGCGCTCGCGTGGGATATTCTGAGCGCTAAGCCGCAAGCGGAAAATGCAAATTGGGCTGGTCTGAACAACATGGCACCTCGGCAGCGAGTCGCGATTGTCGGCATGGGCGGAATATTCCCTCAGTCGGCAACCATCGAACAGTTTTGGGCCAACGTCAAGAATGGCATCGACACCGCACGGCACGTGCCAGCAGGCCGATGGACCCTTGCACCCGACGACGCCTACGATCCGCATCCCGGCACGCCCGATCGCGTCTATTCCCGGCGTGGCTGTTTCATTGAAGGTTTCCAGCTCGATCCAGCAGGTCTCACACTCGATCACGAACTTCTGACCCAGCTTGACCCAATGTGCCACCTTGCACTACACGCCGGTCGGCAGGCCTGGCAGGACGTCGTCACGGATCATCTCGATCCTCGCCGCGTCGGAGTGATTCTTGGTAATATCGCGCTGCCCACCGATTCGGCATCGGCATGGACGCGCGACAAATTAGGCCGCGAGATTGCCGAGTGTATCGGCGCGCCTCACAGTGCGAATTCGACGCATCCACTGAATTGCAGCGTTGCCGGTCTGCCCGCGGGATTGTTGGCGAAGGCGCTAGGGCTTGGCGGCGGGGCGTTCGCCCTCGATGCGGCCTGTGCGTCGTCGCTCTACGCGTTGAAATTGGCGGTTGATGAGTTGCTTGCGGGCCGGGCCGACGCGATGCTGACGGGAGGCGTATCGCGCCCGAACTGTCTATACACGCAGATGGGTTTTTCGCAACTTCGAGCGTTGTCGCCGTCGGGTCGCTGCTCGCCATTCGATGCGAAAGCCGATGGCCTCGTCGTCGGCGAAGGCTCGGGCGTCTTCGTGCTGAAGCGGCTCGACGATGCACTGCGGGATTGCGATCGCATTTACGCCACGATCGCCGGCATCGGACTGTCAAACGACGTGCATGGCCGACTGCTCGCGCCAAGCACCGAGGGTCAGCTTCGCGCGATGCGCGCCGCCTACGCCCAAGCAGGTTGGTCACCGCAGGATATTGATCTCATCGAATGCCACGGCACGGGCACGCCGGTCGGCGATGGTGTCGAGTTTGCCAGTCTAGCCGAGTTGTGGCAAGGCGGCGCGTGGAGGGCAGGGCAATGCGTTATCGGGTCGGTGAAATCGAACATCGGCCATGCGTTGACGGCGGCTGGTTCAGCGGGTTTGCTGAAAGTGCTGCTGTCATTCCAGCACGAGACTTTGCCGGCGACCGCGAACTTTGCCTCACCGGAGCCTCATCTGGCCTACGGCGATAGTCCATTCCGCGTTCTCGCAATGAGTCAACCCTGGGCGCGGCGAGCTAGCGATCAAACGCGTCGCGCAGCCGTCAGCGCATTCGGTTTCGGCGGCATCAACGCCCATGTGCTGCTGGAGGAATGGGACAGCAATGCGGCCCCGGCAATCGCTGTCGGCAGCGTTTCCGATCCCGCTCCGCTTGTCGCCATCGTCGGGATGGACGCGCATTTCGGACCGTGGGAAACCCTGGATGCGTTTCGAGACGGAGTGCTGGGAGACGACGATGCCACACTTGACGGATTTGCCATCGACGAACTCGTCATCCCGGCTGACAAGTTTCGCATCCCGCCGAAGGAACTTGAAGAGATGCTGCCGCAGCAAGTTCTGATGTTGAAGGTCGCCGCCGGGGCCATTGACGACGCCAAATTCAATCGTGACGCCTCGCTCCACACTGGAGTCTTCGTCGGTATCGAACTTGATCCGAATACGACCAACTTCAATCTGCGCTGGTCGCTGCTCAATGACGCCCGGGAATGGAATCAGCAACTTGGCCTAAACCTTACGCCCGAAGCGCTGTCGGCCTGGACGCAGGAATTGCGCGATAGTGTGCATCCGCCATTAAACGCCAATCGCACGATGGGCGCACTGGGCGGGATCGTGGCGAGCCGAATCGCTCGCGAATTTCACATCGGCGGGCCGAGCTTTACGATTTCGTCCGAGGAGTGCTCCGGCCTGGATGCACTTCAGGTTGCCGTGCGGCGATTGCAACAGGGCGAGCTGGACCAGGCCATCGTCGGCGCGGTTGATCTCGCAAGGGGCGCGGGAGCGGCGGCAGTCGTTTTGAAACGGCTTGACGATGCTATCCGCGCTGGGGATCGCGTGTACGGGGTCATTCGCGGCGTTGGCGTGGATGCCGTAGGCCCTTCGCTGGCGCTCAGGCTCGGACGTGCGGACATCGCCGATGCGGGTGTGGCCACGGGGTTGGCCGACGTTGTCAAGGCATGCCTCTGTCTTCACCACGAACGCTTGCCGGATCGGTCTCAGTATTGGCTGCGCAATCGCGCGGATGGCCCCCGCCAGGCGATTGTAAGCTCGACGAACGCCATGGGCAGTCATGTTCACGTTGTTCTCGAAGAAACCGCCGAACCGCGCACAACCGTCGCGATCCGCCCGCATAGCCCGCGAACGGCGGCGCTGTTCGCCATCGAGGCGGATGACTCCGCAGGGTTGCGACGACAAATCCAGAAGCTGCGTGAACACGCCGCCGCGTCCCCGAATGCCGACATCGACACTCTCGCCCGAAGCTGGTGGCAGGCCCATCCAAATGATCCGCACCAGACGCTCGGCCTCGCTATTGTCGCCGAATCCCCTGCCGACGTCGTTCGGCAACTAGACGCGCTTCCGCCGATTGTGCCGCATGCTCTGCCGCCGTTGCCTCGTGTGGCGTTTGTGTTCCCGGGTTCGGGCAACCATTATCCTGACAGGGGACGCGAGCTTTCGACGGCGTTTCCGGAAGTCCTGCGTCACCAAGATTCGGAGACCGGATTCCTGCGTGATCAGGTGTTGCCAAGTCTCTTCTGGCATGATTCTTCAGGATTTCCCTCAATCATGTGGAAGCCCAAGGGTGAGGTACTCCGAACCTTTGGGATCCCAGGGGTTCGGAGTACCTCACCCCTGGGCTTCGCTGAAAAATCCACAAACTTGGTGAAGAACCATTCTTCATTGACAAACCTCGATAATCGCGCAATGATCCTCGGCCAGGTTGCCTTCGGCGCGATCGTCAGCGATGTGTTGCGCAGCCTTGGCGTCGAGCCGCATGCGTCAATTGGGTACAGTCTCGGCGAATCGTCGGCGAACTTTGCGCTGCGAGCCTGGACTGAGCGCGATGAAATGCTGAAGAGGTTGATGGCGTCGCCACTGTTTGTCAGCGATTTGGCCGGCGAATGCAAGGCCGCTCGCCAGGCCTGGGGCTTGAACCCTAGGGAATCGGTCGATTGGATCGCGGGGATCGTGCCATGTCCCGCCGAACAAGTTCGCCAGGCACTGGTAGGCCGTGATCGCGTCTACCTGCTGATCGTCAACACACCGCGCGAGGCGGTGATCGGCGGCGCTCGGCTCGCGGTGGAGCGATTGGTGCGCGATCTCGGCACGGCTTTCATTCCTCTAACGGGCGTGAGCACCGTGCATTGCGAGATCGCTCGACAAGTCGAGGATGCCTACCGTGCTCTGCATCTCCTGCGCACGACGCCGCCGGCCGGCATTCGCTTTTACAGCGGCGCCACCGGCCGTGTCCATGAGCTGACGCGCGACAGCGCAGCCGAATCAATTGTCGAGCAGGCGCTACATCCGATCGACTTCCCGGCGATGATCGAGCAAGCCTATCAAGACGGCATCCGCGTCTTCGTCGAGATCGGTCCGGGCAGTTCCTGCACGCGGATGATCGGACAGATTCTCGGTCAGCGCACGCATCTGGCTCAGTCCGCCAGTGTCATCGGACAGAGCGAAGTTATGACGATCCTGCGCCTACTCGCCAGCCTGATCGCCGCCCGCGTGCCAGTCGATTTGCGCACGCTTTACGGCCAAAACCTCGCGGCGAAGCGTAGCCCAAGCACATCGGAACGTGTCGTTCGGATCGCCGTCGGCGGGGTGCCGTTCGATATCCCACTGCCGCCGACCGCGTCGCCAGTCGAACAGCCAGCTTCGGTATCGGCATCGGTGCTGCAACAACTCACCGCTGCGCAGACGGCGAAAGCGGAAGCCCACGAAGTCTTCCTGCGCTTTTCCGAGAATCTGACGCGGACGATCGCCAATCAACTCAGCACGCAGATCGGCCTGGCGGCGGCGCATCCGGAAATCATAGTCACCAGGCCAATATCCGAATCGCCGCGCCCCGCACTCGATCGCGAACAATGTCTGGAGTTCGCCATCGGCTCGATCGCCAACGTGCTCGGCCCCGAGTTCGCGGACGCAGATTCGTATCCGACGCGCGTGCGGTTGCCGGACGAGCCGTTGATGCTGGTCGATCGCATCGTGTCGATCACGGGCACGCCGCGTTCGATGACGTCGGGCATCGTGGTGACGGAACATGACATCAACCTGGGCGCCTGGTATCTCGATGCCGAGCGGATTCCGACGTGCATCGCCGTCGAAGCAGGGCAAGCGGATCTATTCTTGTCAGGCTATCTCGGTATCGATTTCGAGACGAAGGGCCTCGCTGTTTATCGCTTGCTCGATGCGGTGGTGACGTTCCATCGCGGTCTGCCTGGACCCGGCGCGGTGATCCATTACGAGATCCACATCGATAACTTCTTCCGCCAGGGAACGACGCCGTTATTCCGCTTCCGCTTCGAGGGCACGGTGGACGGCGAACCGCTCTTGACGATGCGCGACGGCTGCGCCGGCTTTTTCACCGCTGCCGAACTGAACGCTGGCAAAGGCATCGTGCAAACGGAGTTCGATCGCCAGCCGCGACCGGGCATCCGACCCGATGATTGGCAAGCGATCGTGCCGATGGCCGTCGAGGCTTACAACGAGCAGCAAATCGACGCGCTGCGCTCGGGCGATCTTGTCGGCTGCTTTGGTCAAGCATTCGCGAATCTCCAGATCAACAATCCGCTGACGATCCCGGGCGGTGCGATGAAGCTCGTCGATCGCGTCGTGCATCTTGATCCGAAAGGCGGGCGCTTCGGACTGGGCCTGATTCGCGCGGAAGCCGACATCCAACCTGACGATTGGTTTATCACATGCCATTTCATCGACGATCAGGTGATGCCCGGCACCCTGATGTTTGAATGCTGCCTGCACACGTTGCGCATCTTCCTGCTGCGCATGGGCTGGGTCGCGGAGAACAACGGCCATGCCTTCGAGCCAATCGCCGGTGTCGCCAGCAGGCTCAAGTGCCGTGGACAGGTGTTGGCCACGACGCGGACTGTCACGTATGAAGTGTCGATCAAGGAGATCGGCTATCGGCCTGAGCCGTATGTCCTGGTCGATGCGCTGATGTATGCGAATGGGAAGGCGATTGTTGAGATCACCGATATGTCGTTGCAACTGACGGGTGCGACGAGCGAGTCCGTCCGAGCCCGAGCGCCAGCGAGGGACGCGGTACCACCTCGCTGGCGCTCAGGCTCGGACTCATCCGCCGACGCCAAACCCGCGATTTACGATTACGAGCGCATTCTCGCTTTCGCCATCGGCAATCCGTCCGATGCGTTCGGCGAGCGCTATCGCGTGTTCGATCAGCAGCGTTTCATCGCACGGCTGCCGGGACCGCCGTACCAGTTTCTCGATCGCATTACTGAGGTGAATGCCGAGCCTTGGCAGATGATCGCCGGCGGCGTCATCGAATCGCAGTACGATGTGCCCAGCGACGCCTGGTACTTCGACGCGGATCGACAGGACGTGATGCCATTCGCCATCTTGCTCGAAGTCGCCCTGCAGCCATGCGGCTGGTTGGCGGCCTACGTTGGCTCGGCGCTCACCAGCCCCGTCGATCTGTCGTTCCGCAACCTCGGCGGGTCGGCCATTCAGTACCAGAGCATCCCGCGCAACATCGGCATCCTGACTACGACAGTGCGCATCACCAAGGCTGCCAAATCGGGCGGCATGATCATCCAAGACTTCGAGTTCGACGTCAAGAACCACGGCCAAACCGTCTACCGCGGCACGACGAACTTCGGCTTCTTCTCCAAAGCCTCGCTAGCCCAGCAAGTCGGCGTGCGCGAGGCGAAACTGTATCAACCCAGCGACGCCGAGCGTGCCCGTGGCCGAAGCTTCGATTATCCGAGCGATCCGCCGTTTCCGCAGCGAATTCACCAGACGACGCGCATGCTCGACCGCATCGATCTTTACGTGCCGGATGGGGGGCCACACGGACTCGGCTTCATCGTGGGCACGAAGGTCGTGGACCCAGCCGAGTGGTTCTTCAAAGCTCATTTCTATCTCGATCCCGTCTGCCCGGGTTCGTTGGGGTTGGAATCGTTTCTGCAACTCTTGAAAGTGATCGCGGTCGAGCGTTGCGGAGCTGAAAGCGAGAGCCAATTTGAAGTGCTATCAGAGACGCCGCACCGCTGGATTTATCGCGGCCAGGTGATCCCGACGAACAAGCTCGTGACGGTACAAGCGATTGTGACGGCGATCGACGACGATAAGCGAACAATCGTCGCGGATGGATTTCTTTTGGTGGATGGGCTTGTAATCTATCAGATGAATGATTTCACACTGCGCGTGGTCAAATAGAAATCTTGAATGTTCCTGTATTCCGCTTGCGGCTTAGCGCTCACGTGGGATGTTCCGAGCGCTAAGCCGCAAGCGGGAGATGCAATATGACTTACACACGCGTCCATATTGATGCCATCGGCTACGAGTTGCCGCCGATCGTGGTGACGAGCGCCGAATTGGAATCGCGCTTAAAGCCGGCCTATGACCGGCTGCGGTTGCCGCACGGGCAGCTCGAGTACCTCACGGGCATCATAGAACGCCGATGGTGGGAACCGGGGTTCGCGATTTCGCAAGGTGCGGCGGCGGCGGCGCGGAAAGCTCTGGCGTTGGCGAGGGTTCCATCCTCCGATATCGAGGTTCTTATTTACGCCGGCGTGTGCCGCGAGCAATTTGAACCCGCGACGGCGTGCCGAGTGGCAGCGGGGCTGGACATCAGTCCGTCGGCGGCGGTGTACGACATCAGCAATGCGTGCCTGGGCGTGCTCAACGGCATGTTGGATATCGCCAACCGCATCGAGCTTGGCCAAATTCGCGCCGGCCTGGTCGTGTCCTGCGAGTCGGCCCGCGAGATCAACGACATCATCATCGAACGCCTGAACGAAACGCGCGACATGGAATTCTTCAAGCTCTCGCTGGCGACGCTCACCGGCGGATCGGGGGCGGTCGCGGTGCTTTTAACCGATGGCTCGTTTGGCAACGGCCAACGCCGGCGATTGCTGGGCGGCGTTACGCAGACGGCGCCGCAGTTCCACGGCCTATGCCGCTGGGGTGTCGAGAAACGGCCCGAGGGCGGCCTGCAACAATATATGTCCACTGATTCGATCGCTGTGTTGCGCGATGGTGTCGCTCTCGGCTCGCGCACCTGGCAAGCGTTTCTGGCCAAGCTCGGTTGGACGACGGACAGCGTTGATAAAATCATCTGCCATCAGGTCGGCGGGCCGCATCGCGATACGATTATGAAAGTGCTCAAGATTCCTGCCGACCGAGAGTTCTCGACGTTCGAGTTTCTCGGCAACATCGGCACGGTCTCGCTGCCTCTGACCGCTGCCCTGGCCGAGGAACGCGACGCCCTCGAACCCGGCGACCGCGTCGGCTTCCTCGGCATCGGCAGCGGACTGAATTGTCTGATGCTGGGGGTTGAGTGGTAGGGGAATAGTGGTTAGTGGCTAGTGGTTAATGGTTAGTGAGTAACGACGAGTGGTGAGTGATGAATGAGCTATATCCGTTTACTGGGCATTTCTTCCAACTAGCCACTAGCCACCAGCCACTAGCCACTCGGATGCATTACCTCGACGAAGGTGCCGGCTCGCCCGTCGTCATGGTTCACGGCAATCCGACTTGGTCGTTTTACTATCGCAACCTCGTCATCGCGCTGCGTGGGTCTTATCGCACGATCGTTCCCGATCACATCGGTTGCGGCAAATCCGACAAGCCCGATGATACGACGTATTCGTACACATTAGCCCAGCGAGCCGACGATCTCGAAGCTTTGCTCGATCATCTAGGCATCGTCAAGGACATCACGCTGATCGTGCACGATTGGGGCGGGATGATCGGCATGACCTATGCGACGCGGCATCCCGAGCGGATCCGCCGACTCGTGGTGTTGAACACGGGTGCATTCCACCTGCCCCAGACGAAGCCGTTCCCGTGGTCGCTTTGGTTCTGCCGACATCCGCAGATTGGCCCGGTGTGGGTGCGGGGATTCAACGCCTTTTGCCGAGCCGCGATTCATATGTGCGCGAAACGTCGCCCGTTGTCGGCGGAGGTTCGCAAGGCTTACTTGGAGCCGTATGATTCTTGGGCACATCGCATCGCGGTGTTGCGTTTCGTGCAGGACATTCCGCTCCGACGTGGCGATCCGAGCTACGACCTCGTGACGACGGTGCAAGACAACCTGGCAAAGCTTCGCGGCATCCCGATGCTGATCTGCTGGGGCGATCTCGATTTCGTGTTCGATGAGCACTTTCTCGCCGAATGGAAGAAGCGTTTTCCCGACGCCGAGGTGCACCAATTCGCCGACGCCAGCCATTACGTGCTGGAGGACGCCGGCGAGGAGATCGTGCCGTTGATTCAGAAATGGCTGGCGACGGAATGAGGCAACTTTACTGCTTCGGATATAATGGATTGGGCTGAGATCGCGAAATATCTGAACGGAGCAGCACAGGTTATGGCCAACACTATCCTTGAAACCTTCGGAACCATTCGAACCGACGGCACGTTGGTGATGGACGAGAAACTCGCTGTCACGCCAGGTCGGGTGAAGGTGCGCGTCGAGTCGATCACTGAACCCGATGCGGAACTCGCCGAGCGATTCGCCACCTTAGCAGAAACATGGCGGCGAGAAACCGGCCACATGTCGAAGATGGGCCGCGCTGCGGAACATCCTGCCTATCGCGAGATCATCGCGATGGGCGAACAGGCGGTACCGCTCATGCTTGCGGACCTGGAGAAGGAGCCCGATCACTGGTTCATCGCTCTGCGTGAAATCACGGGGGCGAGTCCTGTTCCCGAGGAAAGCCGGGGCAAAATAAAGGAGATGGCTGCGGCGTGGGTCGCATGGGGCCGCGCGAATGGATACAGGTGGTAGTATGTTGTTAAAAAAATATTCCCAAACCTTAACGAAGGCAACCACCGAGAAACGAGTCCGGTAAATCGTGGCTACAACTGCATCGCCTGGGCCATCGGCATCGACGACCAATGGTGGGATCCGGCTGAGCCTGAAGAAGCGGAAGAAAACAACTACTGGCCGGAGAATGCACCGCGCGACTATAAAGTTACCTCGCTAATAATAGCCCTGGAGTCGGTTGGATTCGTGTGTTGTGCCGACGGATCGCTCGAGGTCGGCATAGAAAAAATCGCTATCTACGCCGACGGCGATGAATACATGCACGCCGCCCGTCAACTTGGGAACAGCAAATGGACCAGCAAAATCGGGTGCAAAGAAGACATCGAGCATAATACGCTAGATGCCCTGGCTGGCCCCGCGTATGGACAGGTCACCGTCTTCATCAAACGTCTGCGATCGGCCAGGTAATGAGACCGAAAGAATGCAATGAACGGCAACGACGATCATGGTTGTTACCATCCTTGAAACCTACGGCGTAATTCAAGCCGACGGCACCTTGCATCTGACCGAAAAGCTCGCCGTCGCGCCGGGCCGAGTCAGAGTGTGCGTCGAGTCGATCTATGTGCCTGATACTGAATTCGCGGAGCGCTTCGCGGCATTGGTTTCGAAGGCAGACATGACAATCGGTACTCGTCGAAGCTGAAGACAACGCTGGAGCATCCGGCCTTTCGTAAGATCGTCGCGATGGGAATGAGGGCTGGGCCGTTGCTTCTCGGGTGCCTGGAAAGAAAAGACGCCTCGCGATGGACTCCGATTCTCGCCTTGAGCGAAATCATTACCGACAATCCCGTTCCCAATGGGTCCGCAAGTACACTCGATGCGACAATCACCGCCTGGATCACCTGGGGCCACGAACAGGGATACAGGTGATGAAGAGGTGTTTTCGATCAAAGAATTCACGAACGAGGCCTTTGTAAAACATCATCCCATGACCCACCCCGCCACCCTCAACATTGCCGCGCACCTTGAAACGATCGCCTCGCAGCAACCCTACACGCTCGCGGTGATCTTTCCGCACGGGTGCGATGCCCAGGGGCGCGTAAGCTATACGCATTTTACCTATCAGCAGCTCAACGACGCCAGCGACCGGATCGCGCACGGCCTGGAACGCATCGGCATCAGCCGCGGCGTGCGCACGGTGCTCATGGTCACGCCGAGCCTGGAGTTTTTCGCACTGACTTTCGCGCTCTTCAAAGTTGGCGCTGTCCCGGTCCTCATCGACCCCGGCATGGGGATTCGCAACCTCAGCCAATGCCTCAGCGAGGCGGAACCGCACGCGTTCATCGGCGTTCCCAAGGCGCATGCAGCTCGCGTCGTGCTGGGTTGGGGCCGGACGTCGATTCGTACCAGCGTGACCGTTGGCCGCCGCTGGTTCTGGGGCGGTCATACGCTTTCAGACGTGCAAAAGCTCGGCGCCGACGCGGGCCGATTCCCAATCGCGCAAACCACACCCGACGAATCGGCCGCCATCCTCTTCACCAGCGGCAGCACCGGCGTGCCCAAAGGCGCTTGCTACACACATTCCATCTTCGCGGCCCAGGTCGATATTCTCCGGCGACTCTACAACATTCAGCCCGGCGAAATCGACCTGCAAACCTTCCCGCTCTTCGGCTTATTCGCTCCCGCGCTCGGCATGACTACCATCGTTCCCGACATGGACGCGACACGCCCCGCCGACGTCGATCCCCGCAAGATCATCGAAGCCATCGAGAACTTCGGCGTCACCAATCTGTTCGGCTCCCCTGCCCTTCTCAACCGCGTCGGCCGCTATGGCGTCGAGCATAAGATCAAGCTGCCATCGCTCAAACGCGTGCTCTCCGCAGGCGCACCCGTGTCGGCCGAGATCATGGAACGCTTCACGAAGATGCTCCCGCCCGGCGTCGAAATCCACACGCCCTACGGCGCCACCGAATCGCTACCCGTCTGCTCTATCGGTAGCACCGAAGTCCTCACACAAACCCGCGCTCGCACTCGCCAAGGCGCCGGCGTGTGCGTCGGCAAGCCCGTCAGCGAAATTCGACTACGCATCATCCGCATCACCGATAAACCGATCCCGACCTGGTCCGATGATCTCCTGCTGCCGCCTGGCGAAATCGGCGAGCTCGTCGTCCAAGGGCCGATGGTCACGCGCGAATACTACCATCGCCCCGAATCGACTGCGCTGGCGAAGATCGCGGATGGCAACACGTTCTATCACCGCATGGGCGATTTGGGCTATCTCGACGAGCAAGGCCGCGTCTGGTTTTGTGGCCGTAAGTCGCATCGTGTCATCACGCCCGCCGCCACGCTGTACACGATCCCATGCGAAGCGGTGTTCAACACGCATCCGAAAATCTATCGCACCGCGCTCGTCGGCGTCGCCGGAAAACCGGTTCTTTGCGTGGAACTCGAAAAGGACGCGGGCCAGGTCGATCCCGCCACGCTCCAGCGGGAATTGAAGGTGCTCGCCGCGTCGCAGCCACATACGCGCAGCATCGACACGTTCCTGATCCATCCCGCGTTCCCGGTGGACATCAGGCACAACGCTAAAATCTTCCGCGAAAAGCTGGCAGTCTGGGCAGCGAAGAGATAGGAGTCAGGAGTCAGGAACGAGCGGTTAGGTATCAGCAAGGAAGAGCAGTAAGAATTTTCCCTGCCCCCTGACTCCTGCCCCCTGACTCCTGACTCCTGACTCCTGGAGAATACTGGCATGAACGCGCTCGTCACTGGTGGCGGTGGGTTTCTCGGCAAGGCGATCGTCACGCGCCTGCGTGCGCGTGGCGATAGCGTCGCAAGTTTTGCGCGCGGCGATTATCCCGAATTGCGAGCGCTGGGAGTCAACGTCATCCAGGGCGATCTCGGCGATGCCGACGCCGTCAAGCGTGCCGCCACGGGATGCGACATCGTCTTCCACGTCGCTGCCAAGCCGGGCATTTGGGGGCCGTACGAGGAATATTATCGCGCCAACGTGCTCGGCACCGAGAACGTCGTCGCTGCGTGCCGGGCCTGCGGGATTTCGCGTTTGGTTTATACGAGCACGCCGAGCGTCGTGTTTGACGGCAAGGATCAAGAAGGCATCGACGAATCGACGCCGTACCCCGAGCACTTCCATGCGGCCTATCCGAAAACGAAAGCGATGGCCGAGCGATTCGTGTTGCAAGCAAACGATAGCCGATTGGCCACAGTTGCACTTCGGCCACATTTGATCTGGGGGCCCGGCGACAATCATCTCGTGCCGAGGATATTGGCCCGCGCCCGCGCGGGGATGCTGCGTCGTGTCGGCTGGCGCGAGAATCGTGTCGATTGCGTGTACATCGACAACGCCGCCGACGCGCACCTGCTGGCCGCGGATCGGTTGTCGCCGGGCAGTGCGGTCGCGGGCAAGGCGTACTTCATCTCGCAAGGCGACCCGTGGCCGTTGTGGGATTTGGTGAATGCGATCCTGAAAACGGCAGACCTTCCACCGGTGACGCGCACGGTGCCGGCGTCGCTCGCCTATGCCGTCGGCGGGATGTTGGAGATGACCTATCGCCTGATGGGCTGGACGAGCGAGCCGAGGATGACGCGCTTTTTGGCCAGGGAACTATCGACGGCACACTGGTTCAACATCACCGCCGCCCGCCGCGACCTGGGCTACACGCCCACGGTGTCGATCGAGGAGGGCCTGCAGCGGCTAAGGGAATCGCTGCGGGGGTGAGCAACGCAGCCCGTAGGGTGCGTCAAGCGCCAGCGCCGACGCACCAGACGCTTTCAGGATAAAAAAGGGGTCAGGAGTCGTTGTTTTCTCTGGTTTGATTCGCAAACACCGACCGATCATCCAGAAAATGAAGCTTAATCAACGGAGAAACAATGACACCAGCCCCCTTTTCCGCCCCCGGTCGAATGTATTTTGAATAAATCCAGCAAAAACAACGACTCCCGACCCCTTTTCTTCCCCGGTGATCGGAATCGTGCCCGAGATCATATCCGGATAGGGGGCGTCGAGGCTCAGACCGTCAGGCAACGGCGTCGCGCTATCGATGCTGTAGGTGAGCATAGTACTCTGCCCATGGCGGCTGTGTAACGGCAGCGGCCGCGGCTCAGGAATTTAGAAGAGCGTCCCCGGAAGGCGGGAACAACCACGCATGCAATTCTAGCCATGGAAGTGGTGTAGAGGACATTTTCTCAGCCGTCAAGAATTAAGTATGGTGTCCCCGGAACCCGGAACCACCCCGGAAGCCCCGGAACCTCATATCGCCTCGTGGCCCCTTTGGCTTGGCTCCGTCATTTCGGCTTTTCGTTTCTCGGCTCGGGCCGCACGAAGGCGATCTTGTCGCGAATGAGATCGGCCTCGGGGATCGGGTCGGGCGAAAGCTCGACCCAACCGACGACGCGCGTTTTCCGGTCGGGCGGAACGATCGCGCGCACCTGGTGGCCCTTGTCCCAAAGCAGGAGGACGTCGCCGGCTTTTACTTTCGCGGAAAGCACGATATTTTTCTTTGTTGCGGACTTTTTCTGATTAAAACCGATTGTAATTTCTAACGAGGCCGTCACGTCGGTTTGGGGTTTGACGCCGATCTCCAGCACCTTGAGAGAAACTACATAACGTCCCAAACCAAATCCCCCGGCTCCTTGCAGAGGCACAGTAAGCGAGTCCCATTCGGGCAGCTTGGCGCCCTTGGGCAAATCCTTATCTGGGATCCGGTCCAATACCGCACCCCAGTAGTCGAACTTGGCGCGAAAAACGCCGCCGAGCATGCCGACCACATCGCCGGTTTGAAAATGGCATCCAGCGCCCAATGACATTCCGTATTTCTGTCCGAGGAAGTACGCACTGTAGGAGCAACGGCCCGTCCCATCGTAGTTTGTCGTCAATATGGTGTTTGCATACCTATAGTCCTTCCCTACTGGAATAGAGCCTTTTTGTTCTACAAAACTCAGGCTCTCCAAAAAAGTCCCAGGCGGGCGACCCTGGCCATTTGCCTCGCTCAAACGAAAAACGGCGACGAGTCCGCCAAGGCATAGGAACAACACAACCAAGCGGTAGCGGTAATTCATTGCAAGACTCCGTGTGTTTGCGGTCAGCCAGAGTCATTGCGACTGAAACCGGCGAAAATAGGTGTTGAATGCCGCAAGCGGCACCTCGATCACTGGCGACGAAATCGGGTTCGGCCAGCCGCCGTCAGGCTCGGCTGGATCGCCGCCATGCGGGTTGAACAGTTCCATGATATCGTTGCCGTCGACATCTTGCCCGATCCGCAGCAGGGTGTAGGCGTGACTGCCAACGATCTTGTAGTTCAACGGGCCAAACAAGCCGTCATCCACGGTAACGATAGCGTCCGTTTCGCTTGGAACGACGATCTTGCTGCCGTTCGTGAAGTGCAAATTGATCTGGGCTGCGATGGATGCTGCGGTAAGCCCAGCCGTGGTTACCTCTTGAGCCGCCTGGTTGGCCAAATACTGCCAGACTTCATACGCCCATTGGTCGCCGAGATTCGCGTATACGTTGTTGACGTTGCTTCCTTGTTGAGCGCGGAACAATGCGTAAGCTTTTTCCAGCACTTGGGGCCATATCTCCCATTCGCGGTGCGGGCTCGCGCCGGCAGACATCCGGTAATCGCCAGCGAGCTTGGCCTGGGAATAACCGGCGTCCAGCGTCAGATTGACCGTAATTGGCACGGCCGCGGCGCCCACGGTCGGAAAGAAATTGACCGTGGCCGTCCCGTTGCCGTTGTATTGAATCAGGTTGCGGATCAACGCGGGATTCTGATTAACCATGGCGCCAACCGCCGCCAGAAAAGCGCAATCGCCGATCTTTCCCTGCTGGATGTCGTAAATGTTCACGGAGTCACCCACCTCGGCCAGGCCAGTGATGTCGTTGGTCGATGCGAACAAGCAGGTGCCGTCATAAATGTCAACGGTGCTGTTGTCGTAGGCCGTCATCGTCATTGATGGGATGAAAAACGGCACATTGTGGGCAGGAATGATGTAGCCGGCGGCTGCTGCGGGGGTATCCAACTGGACGTAGAAACGGGCTAGCCCGTTCGTGTAAAATGTCGCTTGTGGGGTAAGAATAACGTCAACGATGCTCTGATTGACGCCGAACGTCACTTCGCCAGTCCACCCCCAGTGTTGGCGATCAAGCTGGGATCCACGAGTCCGTTGTCCATGTCGAAGCCATTCCAATTGACGGTGTAGGGCACGGTGAGTTGCGCACTCAGATCGTGAGTGAGCCGCACAAATTTGAGGTTGATATTGTCAGTCCCGCCGCCGATCGGTGCTGCAGCGCCCTGGAAGTCTCCAGTAATTACGACGGTAGGCCGCAGCGTGATCGGAATCGAAGTGAGTCGCTGATTCGCGGGTAATCCTGGGTTGGCGGAATCGGCGGCGGCGACGGTAATGACAAAGAATGTGGTGGAAGTTAGCGGCAGACCCGCGTCGGGCTTGACCGTGATGTTACCGTTGGCATCGATTTGCAACCAGTTGTTTGCATTGCCGCCGACGATCGAATACGCGGTGGGATTCTCGCTGGTATTGAACGTCTGAACCGTACCGACAAGTGTGCCCGTCGGAACCCCCTGGAACGTTGTGAACGCGTAACTGGTCGCCGCGATGAACACAAATCCGGGCCTGGCTGGCCTATTGAATGGACCGACGAATGGCGGCGACACCCAAACGGGGCCAGCGGGAGCGCTCAAGGCCGGAGCACTGACGAAGGCTGGGCCAGTGTCAACGCCGCCAATTAAGATTGACACGGTGACGCCGACTGTGGAATCGTTGCTGGCAAGGCCGAGTTGCGTGAGGTCGAGCGTATCGACGACTTCCGATGTGATTTCAGACTTCGCGGTTAGCCCGTCTACCGTCCAGACGTAATGGTAGGTGATCGGGTCGCCGTCGGGGTTCGATTCATCCAATTGAGCCGTAACCACGTCATCCACTGTGATGAGGTCATCAAGCCCAGCATAGTTATCCCAATAATTGTCGAGCACGACGGAATTAATAACGGGCCGCGAGGCTGCAACCGTCGTCGACACCATCAGCGCAGCCCCATCGTTCAGCGAATCGCTCGGCGTCACCGTCACTTCGACCAGCTGGCCCTTGTCGCCGAAGCCGGGTTGCGACAGGTCGAGCGAATCGGTCGTGCTCGTCGTCGCCGTCGTCTGCACCACGAAACCATCGACGGTCCAGACATACGTGAACGAAAGCGGATCGCCGTTGATGTCGGCGGGGCTATTGACGTACACGTTCAACACATCGTTGGTCTTCGGATTCGGGTCGCCGAAGTTCAAGTTGCCGATCGTTGGCGCTTGATTCACCACCGTGATCGTAAACGTTTGGCTCGCGCTGACGCCGCCGGCAATGTCCGTGGCGATGACGGTCACCGTGTACGGCGTCGCGGAGACGGCGGTGATCGGTATCGTGCCCGAGATCAAATCCGGGTAGGTGGCGTTGAAGGCCAGGCCGTCGGGCAACGGCGTCGCGCTAGCGATGCTATTCGTGAGCGGATGACTGGCGTTGTTGCTCGCCGTGAGCCAAACGCCGGAAAGCACGTTGTGGTCGTAGGTCTGATTGCCGGGGTTGTCGAGCGTAACAGTCGGCAGCGTGATGGTCCAGATGAACGTCGTCGTGTCGCTGAGCGAGCCGTCGGTCGCAGTTACCGTTACCGAGTACGGCGTCGTCGTGTTGGCGCTTGGCAAAACGGTGCCGGTGATTAGGCCGGTGCTGCTCAGGTTCAAGCCTGGCGGCAGGCCGATCGGCGGGCCGATCGTGAGCGTGTCGCCGTCGTCATCCGTGGCGTTAATTTGCAGCGACACGGCATCGCCTTTGAACGACTCGACGGCCCACAGCCAGCCCGTATCGATCAGCGGGGCGCTGTTCGCGACGATGGCCGAGACGGTCACCGTTGCGCCGCGATCGTTGGCGTCCCATGGCGTCACGCTCAATGAAATCACGTCGTTCTTGTCGCCGTAGCCGGTGTAATACAGTTGATAGGGATCGTAGGGAAGGTTCGTTGTCGTGGTCCGTATCACGTTGCCATTGACGCGCCAGACGTAGTCGTAGGAGATCGAATCGCCGTCGGCATCGGTCGTGGTGAACGACGGCCCAATGATGTCGTTGGTCAGTGGTGTGGAAGTATTGAGCACGAGGTTCTCAATCCCCGGAGCCGAGGTTGGGCAGTCGCGCGATTCGAGTTGTTCGATGTGCAGCCGCGTGTATCGAACAGGACGTTTGCGTTTGCTTTTACCGAGTCCGAACAGGCGGAAGAAGCGTGTGAAGATGGGGGGGGGGGCTGAACATGGGGTGCCTCCGCTGGGGGTTCGGGTATTACCAATCTTCCCGATTGTGCCGCGCGGCGAGGTAGTTGTCAATGATAATTTTGCGGATTATATCGGAATATCGGAGATCTCAATTGGCGTTCGTTCACCCCCACCAATCGCTGCGCTCATGGTGGGGCTTGAGGGGTGTCCCTCTGGATTTTGGCAAAAAGAAAACAAAGAGCGAAGAGCGAAAAAACGGCAACGATTCATTTTGCTCTTCGTACTTTGAATTTGCTCTGCCAAAATCGAAAGGCACACCCGGGCTTGGGGTGACTTGCAAAATAAGCCACCAACGGCTATTCTATACCTAACTCTTTTTTCCCAAGCGCCCTCCCGGCAGAGTACCTATCATGCGAATCATCCCATTTGAACGTCGACGGCTGGCGTTTACGCTGATTGAGTTGCTCGTCGTCATCGCCATCATTGCCATTTTGATTGGCTTGCTTGTGCCGGCGGTGCAGAAGGTGCGCGAGGCGGCGGCGCGGACGCAATGCCAAAACAACATGAAACAGCTTGGCCTGGCTGCCCATGGCTACCACGGCGCTCAGAAGGTTTTTCCGCCTGGCACGATCATCAATAACAGTTCCTTTGCCAGCTGGGCGGTGATTCTCCTGCCCCACTTGGATCAGGAACCGATGTTTAGCTCGCTCAATACGGCGGCGCAGTTTTATAGCGTGAGTGTCGGCACGGTGTTGCCGAATGTTGCGACGTTGAAGGATTTCGCGCCGAAGGTTTTCGTATGCCCGTCGAGTCCGCTACCGGCGTTGATCTGCCCGGAGGATTTGAGAGTGCCGCCAGCCGCTACCGCGTGGGGTGGCCTGATCCTCGCAGGCAACTACGTGGGCATCATGGGCGCGTGCGACGGGCCGAACTCTGCCACCGAACCCGGTACGGGGTTGGCCAGCGCGCGTGTGGTCGACAAACGGCCGGCGGCGTCGATCCAGTACAACTTCGGCGGCATCATGGCGACCAACGGCGTCATCTTTCACGCCAGCAAGATCACAATCGTTCAGATCACGGATGGAACAAGCAACACCATGATGTTCGGCGAGCAGTCCGATTTTGGCTCCGATCCTGGCGTGGACCCCAGCGGCACGGTCCGCCAACCGCACGACATCCGCCAAACGTTTCGCGCCGGCGTCTGGGCCGGCAGCAACGGCGAGGGGATGTCGGCCGTCACCGTGCGGTATCCGATCAACACCAAGGCCCGCGTCAACTTTCAAGACGGCATCGCCCGCTACGGGTGGAACACGCCGATCCAGTCCGCACATTCCGGCGGCGCGTTCATGGTGCGCTGCGACGGCGTCGCAACGTTCGTCAGCAGCTCCATCAGTTTCAATGTACTCAAGTACCTGTGCGTCCGCGACGACGGGCAGAGCGTGAGCATTGAATGACCACGGATTTCACCACAGAGAACACGGAGAATTGTGCGATGTGACAATCGGAACGTCACACAAAACTGGATTTCCGAGGCTGAAGCGTAAGCGAGGCAGCCTGAATGCCTCTTCAGCCTCGGACGGAAATTTGACTTTTGTCGGGCGCGTCCGTTTTTATCGCTGTGCTCTCTGTGGTGAAGCTTTCCGGGTAAAGGCGATCGATTACATGACCAGCTTCGTTCGATTTTGCGTTTGCCTATTGCTATGCGTCATCGCAATCGGCTGCACCAAGCCCGAGGAACCGATGCATCCGGTGGCGGGGCGGGTCCTTTTCGATGGCAAGCCGGTGCAGAAGGGCGAAGTCGTCCTCGCGCCTGACGCCGAGAAGGGCAATACGAATCTCCAATTCAGCATCGGCAAGATCGATCGCGACGGCAGGTACGTCGTGCAGACCTTCAAAAAAGCCGGCACCAAAGCCGGCTGGTACAAGGTCATGGTGCTCGCCTTTGAAAATGAGCCAGAAGAGAATCCCGCCTGGATACCGATCTGGATTGTGCCAGAAAAGTATACGAAGTATGAAACTACCACTCTCGCCTTCGAGGTCGTCGCCGATCCTGCGTTGGGGAGTTACGATCTCGTCATTGAGCGGTAGCCCCAAAATCTTCACCGCAGAGAGAAAGCCAGACCATATAATGCACTTCTAGGACTATTCTGATGGTCCGCTTAGCGCCTCCGCGCCTTTGCGTGAGGCTCCGCTGATTTGTCTTTCGGCCCCTTTCGAGCGAACGTGTATGACCTTGCTGCTTAGTGTTCAGGACCTCACCCGGCGATTTGGGCCCCGTCCGCTGTTCACCAATCTGTCGCTTGATCTTCGCGCCGGCGAACGCATCGGGCTGATCGGGCCGAACGGGTCGGGCAAATCGACGCTGCTCAAGCTCCTCGCCGCGCGCGACGAACCCGACGCCGGCACACGCATGCTTAAACGCGGCGTGTGCATCGGCTATCTCGCCCAGGACGATCAGTTCCCGGCCGGGAAGAGCGTACGCGAAGTGCTGCTCGATGCTCAGCGTACCGACACCCTGGAGGATTACGAGCGCGAGACGGCTGCTGCGAAAACGCTAACGCAGGTCGGGTTCGAGGATAGCGACCAGCGGGCCGACCATCTCTCCGGCGGCTGGCGCAAGCGGCTGGCGCTGGCGCGCGAGCTGGTTCGCAAGCCGGACTTTCTGCTGCTCGATGAACCGACCAACCACCTCGACTTGCCGGGAATCGTTTGGCTGGAACGGCTACTGCGAGCGGCTCCGTTCGGGTATCTCGTGGCGACGCATGATCGCACGTTCCTCCGGGCGGTTGCCGACGAGGTGATCGAAGTAAGCCGAGTCTATCCCGACGGGTCGTTTCGAGCGGCCGGGAACTATGACGATTTCGCGGAAAAGCGCGACGCATTTCTGGAGGCGCAGGCGAAGAAGCAGGAATCGGTCGCCAATCAGGTGCGCCGCGAGACGGAATGGCTCGGCCGCAAAGCCGCCGCCCGGACGCGCAAGGCAGCCTCACGCATCGACGACGCCATGGATCGCCGTGAAGAACTAGCGGAGTTGCAATTTCGTAACGCAGCCACAGGCTCGGCGGGCATCGATTTCGTTTCAACCGGGCGTCAAACGCGGAAGCTGCTCAACGCTGTTGGCATCGCCAAATCGATAGCTGAACGTCCGCTGTTTTCGCAGATCGACCTCATGCTCACACCCGGCATCAAGCTCGGCTTGCTCGGTCCGAACGGTAGCGGCAAGAGCACGCTGCTCCGCGTTCTCGCCGGCGCGATCCCGCCCGACGCCGGTACCGTCGCCTATGCCGACGGCCTGCGCATCGTTATGTTCGAGCAGGGCCGAGCGATGCTCGATCCGACCGCAACCCTACGCAAAGCGCTGTGCCCGAACGGCGAAACCGTCATGTTCGGCGAGCGCCCGATGCACGTCATCGCCTGGGCCAAGAAGTTTCTCTTCTCCGCCGAGCAACTCGACGTTCTCGTTGGCCAACTTTCCGGCGGCGAGCAGGCCCGACTCCGCATTGCTCAGTTGATGCTACAACCTGCGGACTTGCTGCTGCTTGACGAACCAACCAACGACCTCGACATCCCGGCTCTCGAAGTCCTCGAAGACAACCTGGCCGAGTTTCCGGGCGCCGTCGTAATCGTCAGCCATGACCGCACGTTGCTCGATCGGCTGTGCACCGAAGTCGTCGGCCTCGACGGTCGCGGCTCTGCGGCGGTATACGGCAGCGTAGACCAATGGTTGACAGCGCTGGAGCGCGATGAGGCCGAACGAAAGCAGGCGGCTAGCAAAGAGAAGCCGAAAGCCGAAGCAACCGCAGCGAAGAAGGCGACGAAGCCCAAGAAGCTCAGCTTCCGCGAACAGCAAGAATGGGACGGCATGGAAGCAGCGATCCTGGTCGCCGAGCAAGCCGTGGCCGAGTGCGCCGTCGCTGTCGATAAGGCCGCCACCGCGGGGCATGTCGCCTTGACCGATGCCTGCCACTCGCTCCAGGAGGCCCAGCATGTCGTGGAACGGCTTTACGCCCGCTGGGAGGAGCTGGAAGTCAAACGCGGGTGAATCGGATTTTCGTCCAAGCCCAGGGGTGAGGTACTCCGAACCCCTGGGATCGCTTGACAAGTATCCCAGGGGTTCGGAGTACCTCACCCTTGGGCTTAACTTCCGTATAATAACATTTTGGTACGAGGTTCTCATTCGCGATGGCCAGTCTTATCCAAATCACCCGCGCCTGCAAAAGCTACGGCGACCAATTACTACTCGACAATGCGGAAGCGACAATCAGCGATGATGTTAAGGTCGGGTTCATCGGCCGCAACGGCGCCGGTAAAAGCACGCTGCTGCGCGTTATCCTCGGCGAAGAAGAACTCGACAGCGGCGAGGTCATTCGGCATCCCAGCCTGCGCCTGGGCTACCTCCGCCAACACGATCCGTTTCTGCCGGACGAGACCGCCCTGCAATTCCTGGTGCGCGACAGCGGCGAACCCGAATGGAAATGCGGCGAAGTCGCCGGCGATTTCGAGCTGAAGGGCAGCTACCTGACCGGCCCGGTCGGCAAGCTCTCCGGCGGTTGGCAGACGCGCGTCAAACTGGCGGCACTATTGTTGCGCGAGCCGAACCTCCTGTTGCTCGATGAGCCAACCAACTTCCTTGACTTACGCACGCAGATACTCCTCGAGCATTTTTTGATAAACCACCGCTCGGCATGTCTCATCGTCTCGCATGATCGGGCGTTCCTCAACGCAACCTGCGAGCACACGCTCGATCTGTCGCGCGGCAAGTTGACGAGCTTTCCCGGCAAAGTTGATGCGTTCCTCGAGTTTCAGCAAGAAAAACGCAATCACGACGAGCGCTCCAACGAAGCGATCATGGCGAAGCGCCGCCATCTCGAAGACTTCATCGCTCGCAATAAGGCCCGCGCAGCCACGGCAACTTTGGCGCAGTCCAAGGCCAAGCAACTCGAGCGATTGAAGCTCAACGAGATCGCCAGCGATGAGCCCAACGCCCGGATTCGGGCGCCGCGCATCGAGCCTCGCAAAGGCCCGGCGTTGCGCTGTCGCGATTTGGCGATCGGCTACCCCGAACGCGAAATCGCCAATGATGTCCAGCTTGAGATCGAACACGGCTCGCGCGCCGCCGTCGTCGGCGATAACGGCCAGGGCAAGACGACGTTCCTCCGCACAGTCGTCGATTCACTCACGCCGCTCAAGGGCGAAGTCCGCTGGGGTTATGGCTGCGACATCGGCGTGTATGCCCAACACGTCTACACGAGCTTGCCCGAAAACCAGACCGTTTTGGGATACCTTGAAAAGGAAGCCGCGTTCGGCAAAAAGGATCAGGAGATCCTCGAAGTTGCCGGCGCGTTGCTGTTTCGCAAAACGCACGTCCAAAAAAAGATTTCAGTCCTGTCCGGCGGCGAACGTGCCCGGCTTTGCCTCGCAGGCCTATTGTTGAGCAATCACAACATTCTGATACTCGACGAACCGGGCAACCATCTCGACGTCGATACGGTGGAAGCGTTGGCGGAGGCGTTAGTGGCGTATGAGGGAACCGTTATCTTCACGAGCCATGATCGGCACTTCGCCAAACGCGTCGCCACATGCATCATCGAAGTTCGTGATGGCCGGGTGACGAACTACAGCGGCAAATACGAAGCGTATGTCGAAAAGGTCAACAAGGAAATCGAAGCCGGCGAGCGCGAAGCCGCCAACGAACGCGCGAAACTTCCGGCGAGTGTACTCAAACCCGCCAAAGCCGCGCCGCGTCCAGCAGGACGAAACGAGAAAACCGTCCGCAAAGAGATCAAGACGGTGGAGCAGTCGATCGCACAGCTCGACGAACAGAAACGCACGCTCAACGCTCAGTTGCAGACATCGACCGACGCCAAGGAGGCCCTTCGCCTGCACAACGAGGTGACGGCATTGTCGCAAACGCTCGCCGAATCGGAGGACCGCTGGTGCCAGCTGCAAGAAGAACTGGAAGCGGTGAGTTGATTCCTTCTTTCAGAGCCGCGCACGCAGCAAGCGGTCAGAATAACGGCTTACTCCGTGCGCGGCTCTGACATGCCCTACAGAAGCGATGGTTCTCTTGGATCGACGGCAATCAGCCCGTTGAACGATTGAAGCACCTCGATCGCGAGCAGGTAATCATTGAAGTGCTCCATCTCCGGATCGGGGATGTCGCTGGAAAGTTCAACGCGACGATCGCAGGATTCAATATCCTTCGCATCCTCAGCGCCGCCAATTCGCTCGGCCATTTCACGTGATTCATCGATGACGTGTGGAGATTCATTCAACGTCAGGTGGATTTCCCAATCGGCGACAGACAGCACGATGGTGTCGCCCTGATGCTCAACTTTGAATGCCGGCAGCTTCGCGGATAGTCGCCGCGAAGCCTCCGCCATGGTGAAATCGCTACGTGAGGTAAGAAGACCGAATGCACTGTACATAGCCCAACCTCGCAGGTATGCCTTACGGGGAACAAGGCCATTGTACAGATCGTCTCTCGTCTACAACGACGCCTGCACCGACTGGAAGAGGTCGGCGACGCGCACACGCAGACCGAGAGCGATCTGATAGCGTGTTTCAATCGATGCCGAGTTCTTGCCCAGTTCGATTTGCGATAGATAGCCCAAGGAAATAGTCGAGATATTGCCAAAAGTTGTGGATAGACGAAAGAGAAAGGCGGCGTACTTTGGGAGAAAGTATCTCTATTTTTTCCCAACTGGCCTACGAGGTCAAAGGAGTACGCCACCATGGAGTTTTCTACGAACGAAACGCGGATCGTGCCACTGCCCACCGGCGGAGACGTCCTCACCGAGGTGATTCGCCAGGGTGCCAAGCAACTGTTGAGCCAGGCCATTGAGGCGGAAGTGGCCGATTGGATC
>SIAQ01000154.1 GCA_009697105.1 Gemmataceae bacterium
GCCGCAGTCTATAAGGTAAGGACGACGGTGTGGAAAACGTTACAAACCAAACTTACAAGCAGGGACACTTAGATCGTCGCCGCATTCGGATGTCACGATGCGGTAAAACTTAAGGCGCCAGCGAAGGGCCACAGCGGTGCCCTTCGCTGGCGCTCAGGCTCGGACCGCCTATCAATCCCGGATGACACAGCGAGCGGGCGAGCTATAATGTCCACAAGCATCGCCACTAATCGAGAGCATCCATCATGCGGGAAATTCAGTTCATCACGCTCAATCCTGGCCACTTTCACGCGGCACTCGTGCAGAAGGAAATGTACGAACACGTCTCCCCAACGGTCCATGTGTACGCACCGCTAGGGCCGGAGTTGCTCGCGCATCTGAGCCGAATCGCGGCATTCAACAATCGCAGCGAGCATCCAACGAACTGGAAGCTCGAAGTACACGCGGATGCCGACTACCTTGAGCGCCTCGCACGGGAGAAGCCTGGCTCGGTCGTTGTCCTTGCTGGGCGGAACGCACGGAAGATCGACGGCATCCTCGCCGCACTCGAAGCCGGCCTCAACGTGCTCGCGGACAAGCCGTGGATCATCGTGCCGAACGATCTCGACAAACTCCAGCGTGCACTCGACCTGGCCGACGCACGCGGACTAATCGCGCATGACATCATGACCGAACGTTACGAGGTCACGTCGATCCTGCAGCGTGAACTCGTGCAAGATGAACCGACGTTCGGCACGATCACCCCTGGCTCACTGGATGAACCGGGTGTGTATATGGAGAGCGTGCACTTTCTGAAGAAGACCGTCGCCGGGGCGCCGCTGCGTCGGCCTGCGTGGTTCTTTGACGTGCACGAACAGGGCGAAGCACTCAGCGACGTCGGCACGCACCTCGTCGATCTCGTCAACTGGATGCTCTATCCGAATCAAGCGATCCGTTTGGAGCAAGACATCTGCCTCATGTCCGCCCGCCGTTGGGCTACGATTGTGTCCAAGACCGGCTTCCAGCAGATCACGGGCGAAAGCGACTACCCCGCATTCTTACGTGACGCTGTCGTCAATGACGATTTGCCGTACTTTTGCAACACCGCCGTTCACTATGCGGTCCGTGGCGTCAACGTCAAACTCGACGTGATTTGGGACTACGAGGCGGCGGCGGGCAGCGGCGATACGCACCTCGCCGACTTTCGAGGCACCCGGTCTCGCGTCGAAATCCGCCAGGGCCGCGAGGAGAAGTATCAGCCCGAGCTGTACATCGTGCCGGTGCGGACGATGGATCATTCGCTCGTGCGTCGCGCTCTGGATCGCAAGATTCAATCACTCGCCACGAGCTTTCCGGGCCTCGAAGCGATCAATCTCGGCACACATTTTCGCCTGGGCATCCCGAGCCGATTCCGTGTCGGGCACGAGGCCCACTTCGCCGAGGTCACGAAGCAATTTCTCCGCTATGTGCGTGGCCAGGACACGATGCCGACCTGGGAAAAACCGAACATGCTCGCCAAGTACGGCGTCACCACACGCGGAGTGGAACTGAGCCGAAAGCCCAATCGAGTTTGAGGGTTCGAGGATGAGATACGCAATACGAACTGCTGGCCAAATAGCCCGCCATTTATGGCGGATCTTGTCGCGAACCCGCCATAAATGGCGGGCTATTTGGCTAATCGCCGTCAGCGGGTGCGGACTGGGCGAATACGAACGCACCATGGACGAGCAGCGAACGCGCGTTGCGCAATTCGACGAGCGTGCGAAGTTGCTCGACGTCCCAATCGAAATTCCAACCATGACCAGGGCGAAGACCAAAGAAGTAACCCCCGCCTGGCCTTTCGATTTCATCTTGCGTCTACCGAAGGGCTACTCGGCGCTGCCCAAGGACGACAAGAACTATTTCCTCGACTTCCCCTGTTTTCGCTACACCGGCGGCACGGAAGGCGCGAAGAGCATCTTTGTCGCCGCCGCGCTGGTCGGCATCCCGAAAGGGCAGGAGGAAGGCAAGTACACGTCCGAGGTTTTTCGCCAATATGTGCGATCGGCCCTGGCAGAATACCATTTCAAAATTAACCGCACGCGCCTGCTCGATGAAGGCAGCGGAAAGTATCAGACGTTTCGCTACCACCAATTCAGCGCTTACCCGAAGGATGCTCCGATCCTCGCCTACGACTGGACCGAGTATCGCGACGAGCTTGGCTCCAGGCCCAGCGAACATACGACGTTCGACGTCTACATCCACACCGACGGCGGCAAGCAAGTCGCCGTCGCCGTGCATCGGCTGCTGCGTCCGGCGAACCAGGATGCGATTCACACTGCATTCCAAACATCGCTCAGCACGCTTGACGTGACTAGCGACATCGCCAAACGCCGAGCTGCGTTTAAGAAGAAACGCTGATCGCGACGCATTCCAGAGCCTGCCATTTTTCCGAGATCGAACATGCAACGGGACGTCGATGCACTCACAGATGAGACATTCGACCTGTGCATCATCGGCGGCGGCATTACCGGCGCCGGGGCGGCGCTCGATGCGGCTTCGCGCGGTTGGCGCGTCGCGCTCATCGATAAGGGCGACTTCGCCTCGGGCACAAGTAGCGTCTCGTCCAAACTCGTTCACGGCGGCTTGCGTTATCTCGAGCACGGCCACTTCGGGCTGGTGCGTGAAGCGCTGCTCGAACGCGGCCGGCTCTTGCGCAACGCGCCGCACCTTGTCGAGCCGTTGCCATTTTTGTTGCCGTTCTACGTCGGCCAACGGGTCGCGCCGTGGAAATGGCGACTCGGTTTGACGCTCTACGACCTGCTCGCCGGCACGGAGAACATCGCCCGATCGCGGCCACTCTCCGTATCGCGCTTGCATGCGATCTCGCCCACGTTGCAACAAACCGACCTCCTGGGCGGCGTACAATACTTCGACGCTCGCATGGACGACGCACGCCTCTGCCTGGCCGTCATTCGGACAGCGGCCAAGCATGGCGCGGTCGTCACCAACTACGTCGAAGCGATCGGGTTCGACAAGGTAAACGGAACCCTTACGACACTCCATGCCCACGACAAGCTTCAAGCCAAAGCATTGGCGATCCGTGCCCGGACCTTTCTCAGCGCCACCGGACCGTGGGCCGACGCACTCACTCGACTCGCCGGCGATCAGGCAGGCCCGCTTCTGCAACCGACCAAGGGCACGCATCTCATCGCTCCCGACCGCGGACATCGATTCGCGCATCTGCTCCTGCATCCGCGCGATCATCGGGTCTTTTTTGTCATTCCCTGGAATAACCGAACACTGATCGGCACAACCGACACTCACATCGACGCTAACACCGGACCCGATAATCTCGCCGTTACGGCAGATGACACAGCCTACCTGCTCGATGCGTACAACCAATTCTTCTCGCCTGGCCTCGAAACTACGGATATCCTCGGCTCTTTCGTCGGCCTACGTCCGCTGATCCGCTCAAAATCCGGCGAACCGTCCGACTTGACACGCGAATTTCGTCTGCAGCGTGCTGCCTCCGGGTTGTTCACCTCGCTCGGCGGAAAATACACGACCTATCGGCACATGGCGGAAACGATCATCGACAGCATCGGCAAATCACTCGGCAAACGCCGGCGCTGCCAAACAGCGGAACTTCGCCTGGCAGGCACGCCGATCGACGACGATTGGCAAACATTTCTCGCTCGAACCGTGCTGCAGTTTGAAACCGAATTCGCCATCGCGCCCGACACCTCTCGCCATCTCATCCAGCGCTACGGCACAGACGCCATCGCTGTCGTTCAGCGCGCAACACAATTAACCGCTGGCTTGCAACGCGTGCATCCCGACGAACCGGACCTCCTCGGCGAGCGGGTTTGGCAAGCGGAAGAGGAAATGGCCATTCACGCGGACGATTTCTTGCTACGCCGCAGCCGCATCGGCATGGTTCGAAAGGTGGATTTCTCTCCCTGGGAGCGTGATAGCTACGATGGGGCCGTCACATTCGGCACGACCGCCGCGCCGACCGCAAGCGTCCCGCCGGTGACGATCTGAGCACGCAGCCCGCCGCGATGTTTGAGGCCTTTTTCGACGCCTTTGCACGTTAGCCTTTCAAGATGCCCGCACGGTTCGCACAAACGGATGCCACGCAGCGTCACTGTGCCGATCTTGAATGTCTTGCCTACGAGATGATTGAGAGGCACGCCGCGTGTCAGCAGGTTTCGACGAGATTGTGCGGGCGTAAGCGTCAATTCGTATTCGTGGACCAATCCATCGATCGCTTCGATTTCGATGAGCGTAACTTCGCGATCCGGGCCATCCTTCTCCGAGAACGTCCCCTCCTTGGCGAAGTAGCGATCGCCGACCAGCCCCTGCCCGGCAACGGCTTCGACCCGCTCAACCGCTTGCAGATCGATGCTTTTTCGTGGCGTGACAAAAATGCCGATCAATTCACCCTGGAACATGCCAATGGCCCTTTCGTTATTTTTTTTGGAACGATGCCGCACCTAACACTACAATTTATTCTATCGCCACACTAACGTTACGGAGTCAATAATGATCCATCGCATCACCGGAATTGCTGTCACATCACTCGCACTGGCGTTTGGCATTAGCGTGTTCTCGCCCGTAGAAACGTCGGCAGCGAACGCACAGGAAAAGGACAAGAAGAAGGAAAAAAATCCGCTGGAAGGAAAAAAGGGAACCTACGTCGGTACGTTGGTCTCCAAGGATAAGAACTCCATCGAAGTCAAAGCGCCGGGCGACGAGAAGTCACGCCGTTTCCTGCCGCATTGGAAAGGCGGTGCTCCATCGGCCGGCGGCGGGCTTGACAAAGAGATGCTGAAGAACTTTGACGCCATCAAAATCGGCAGCCGCGTCGAAGTCGAGTGGGTCTACGAGGAACGCTTCCGTGCAGAGAAAGTGACCGTGCTCAAAACGCCCGCGAAGGACAAGGATAAGTAGTTCAAAAACCTCACGCCAGCTGCCTGTTTAGCTGCTCGCCTTTGGCGAGCGCGGCTCATTCGCAGTACGTCGCGTCCGCGCTCGCCAAAGGCGAGCGGCTAAACATTCATCGAACCACCCCCCGGAATCCCACCCATGCACATGCGTTATTCTCTTGCTATCTTCCTCGGCCTTTTCTGTGGCAATGCGCTGATCGCACAAAGCCCGGCCACGAAAATCGGGGCGCAGAAGGGCTGGTTCAACGACCTCGCCTCGGCTCGGACTCTTGCCCAAAAGACCGGCAGGCCGATGATGGTCGTTTTCCGCTGCGACCCTTGAAGCGATTGCCACAAATTTGACGGGCAGGTTGTCCGTCTGGAAAAGCTGGAAGGCGTCGCCGACCAATTCGTCCGCACGCGAATTTTGCGTGTATCGGGTGCCGATCTCAATCTGTTCGAGTTCGATTTCGACCTGACGTGGGTCGCGTTTTTCATGAATCCGTCAGGTAAGATTTACGGTCGCTTCGGCGGGCGCGACGCCAAGGGTCCGGATACGCGTAACTCACTCGAAGGCCTGCGCTACGCCATGGAGGCGGCCCTCGTCGAGCATCGCAAAGACCCGGAGGCGAAACCAAGCACGCCGCCGCGACCGCCATTGATTATCGAGAAGGTGGCGTCCGCCAACGGCTACCGCGGCTGCATCCACTGCCATCAGGTTAAGGAAATCCTGCGAACCGAGGACATGAAGGCCGGTACCTGGCATCGCGACAAGGTCTACACCTATCCCTTGCCGGAGAACATTGGCATCACACTGAATCGCGATAAAGGCAACCTGGTCAGCGATGTGAAGCCGAACTCGCCGGCGGCGAAGATCGGGCTGAAGCCAGGCGACCTGCTCGACACACTCAACCGCCTCTCCGTGCGTTCGTTCGCCGACGCGCAATTTGCCCTGCACAAAGCGCCGACCAAGGGCGACATCGACATCACCTGGCAGCGCGACGGCAAATCGGCAATTGGCAAACTCGTCCTCGAACCCGAGTGGAAGCGTACCAACATCACCTGGCGACCGTCGCTCATGGACTTGCTGCCCTCGATCACCATCTACGGCAGCGACTTGACCGCCAAGGAGAAAAAGGGCCTGGGCTTCGAGGAAACACACGTCGCCTTCCGCCAGGAAACGCCGATCCATCCCGCAGTCTTGAAGATGGGCGTGCGCGAAAACGACATCATCGTCGGCATCGATAACCGTACGTTGCATCTGTCGATGGAGCAGTTTCTCGGCTACATCCGCCAAAACTACCTCATCGGCGAAACCGCGACTCTCAACATCGTGCGCGAAGGAAAACGCTTCAATCTGAAGGTGACGTTTCGGTAGAAGAAAATTGAACCACAAATGAAGTCGTCGTCGAGAAAACAAAGTTCAACGACAAATACGGAGCGGCCCTCGGCGATGTGTTCGCACATCGCCGAGGGCCACTCCGCTACGGATTGTCATTTCGTCGGCATGCCGTTCGGAGCTAACGCAAGCAGAGCCATCCATGACGTATTGCACGTCGCGGAGGGATGGGTTTGGGAGTTGATTTTTTCGTGCGGATGCGATTTGGTTTTTTTACCACTGGATCACTCGTCAGATTATTAGCGGATTTTATTTCGACGTCGTTTAAGGTGCACAATCGCTCGGATGTTCATTTCCCCCAATCGCTCGCAATCATGGTGGGGCTTGCGTTTCGTTTAACCAATTGAGACACTTCTCGCTGATCCCCACCATAAACTTCACCACAGAGACCAGAGGCACCGAGAAAAGCATCGGAAAAATGCGATACTGCTCCCTATGAATGGATGACGGTAGTCAACAAAAACCAGTAGTGCCCAACTCCCAGTTCTTCGCATTCTCTCTGTGTTACCTACCTCCAAATTCTTTGCGAGGCGCGGAGATTTCATCTTGCGCAAATTCAGAATGCGAATCACGAAAGTCCGAAAGTACGAAAACACGAAATAGAAATCCAACCCAAGCGATTCGCCCAACCGTACACCGCACTACCGGAAAATGCAGGGACGCTAAGGAAGGCAGGAAAGCAAGAATTGAAACAGCCGATTTTTTTTCCCTGCCTTCCTGCTTTCCTTATAGAGAATTGCTTTGGCTTGTGACTCCTCGTGAATGGTGATGCCTTCCTTTCGTGTTTTCGTTCTTTCGTACTTTCGTGATTCTGTATTTGTTGCGGCTTCGCCGCAACGTCTCTGTGCCTCTGTGGTTAAATGTCGGAGTTGAGATGGGCGAGAAATGTCCCAATTCCAGTGAATTTCCAGGTCGAACGTGCCGATCCTGAGAAGGAAACTGCTTACCCCGTCGCTATTTAGTTGGCAAAGTGCGTAAACCAGCGAGGCTGGGGCACTGCCATGCGCGGCGGCGGGAACTTCGCTTGCTTCTATGAATGCGATTACGTATGATTCGGCGGAACCCGCGATGACACTCCGCGCCGCCGACTTTCAAGGAAGAAAGGATATGCTCGTGCCTTACACCGTCCACCAGCTTGCGGAGTTGGTTCATGGCAACGTCGTGGGCGATGGCGCAATGCCAGTGCAGGCCGCTCACACACTGCAAGAGGCCAAATCAGGCGACATTACCTTTGTCGAAAATCCATCCTACCTTGCCAAGCTCGAACAAAGCGCGGCGAGTGTCGCCGTCGTGCCAATCGGAACCAACTTCGTCGGCAAGACAACGATCGAATGTAGTGATCCACTGATGGCCTTTGCCTGCATTCTCCAAACCATGCGCGGCATAGTGGCAACCAAATCCAGCGGCATCCACGCGAAGGCCGTCCTTGGGGCGGGTGTGCGAGTCGGCGCCGATCCGACCATTCACGCGTTCGCCGTCGTCAACGATAACACAACAATCGGCGATCACTGCCAATTGCATTCCGGGGTTGTCATCGGCAAGAACTGCCGAATCGGAAACGACGTCGTGCTGTTCCCGAATGTTGTCCTCTATAACAACATCATGGTCGGCGATCGCTGCATCATCCACGCCAATACGGTCATCGGCGCTGACGGATTCGGTTATCGTTTTCATCAGGGCAAGCATGTAAAGGTCCCGCAAGTCGGCGGGGTACGCATCGGCAATGACGTCGAGATCGGCGCCTGCGCGACCATCGACGGCGGCGCCTTTGAGCAGACCATCATCGACGACGGCACGAAAATCGACAACCATGTGCAGGTCGCCCACAATTGCAAGATCGGCAAGCACAACCTTCTGGCGGCCCAAACCGGCATCGGCGGATCGTCTACCACAGGGAACTACGTCGTCATGGGAGGCCAGGTTGGTATCAAGGATCACATTTCGATCGGCGATGGCGCAGTGATCGGCGCCCAATCAGGCGTCATGCACGAGATCGCCGCCGGCGCGCGTATTTACGGCTCCCCTGCCCAGAGTGATCGCGCGACCAGCCGTATTTACAACCTCACGTGCAAACTTCCCGAAATGCGGCGTGACCTCTTGCGCATCCTGAAACACCTAGGTTTGACCGAAGACCACGCCCATGAGAAGGCAGCGTGACATGCCCGATCTCACGACATCATCCCCCGTCGGATTGCTCGCCGGCAGCGGGCGTTTTCCGATTCTCTTCGCTCGCAAGGCACGCGAACTGCAAATCCCCGTCGTCGGCGTCGGTATCATCGGCGAGGCTTCCGAGGAACTCGCCGCGCTGTGTGATCGCTTTCACTGGGCCGGCTTCTCGCGCATGGGTCGCGTGATCCGCTGCTTCAAAGGCGACGGCGTGCGCGAAATCGTCATGGCAGGCAAAGTCCACAAGGTGCGGCTCAATACGCCGTACCGCCTTTGGAATCTCTTGCCCGACTGGCGCACGTTCGTCTGGTATTTCTTCCGCAGGCGGAAAGACAACCGCGACGATGCTCTAACACTTAGTGTCATCGACGAATTCGCGCGGGACGGTTTAACGTTTCGCTCGGCACTCGATTTTTGTCCGGAGTTGCTCGTGAAACCGGGAATACTCACCAGACGTGGCGTGTCATCATCGGAACAGGCCGATATCGAATTCGGCTGGGAAATGGCCAAGGAAATGGGCCGGCTGGACGTAGGCCAAAGCGTCGCCGTCCGCGAAAAAGCCGTGCTCGCCGTCGAAGCGATCGAAGGCACCGATCGCGCAATCCTTCGCGCCGGCGAGTTATGCCCGCGCGGCGGCATCGTCGTCGTCAAAGTCGCCAAGCCGCAACAGGACATGCGCTTCGACGTACCGACCGTCGGCGTCACAACGATCGAATCGATGCGCACAGCCGGCGCCCGCGTCTTGGCGATCGAGGCCGACCGGACGATCTTCATCGATCAGGACGACACCGTCGCCCTGGCGGACCGTTATGGCATCACGATCGTTGCACGCAAGGCGGCGTAAGGGTGAGTTCGTTCCAATACGAGAATCGGGTCTGTGCTTGACATCTCTGAATTCTGCCTTGCTCAATGAATGACGCCACCGACAAAAGTACGAGCCGAAACCGTAAGCGACGGATTTCACCAAGCCATTGCATACGCCTCCGACTCGTAAAACGACTTTTCTCGCCGGCGTCAAAGGTTACTTTCTTGATAATAATTGGCTTTGTTTCTTATTGCATAAAGCGTATTTAGTGTACAATAGGTAAAACTGCGATAAATTACATCGAATGAGTCCATGCAGTGTTCTACGGTTCAAGTCTTCACGCTATGAATTTGTTGTGGTTTTGCATGGTTGAACACTATACTTCGGGCGGTTGAGATTGGCGCATTTTCAGAGCCTGAGCGCCAGCGAAGGGTACACAGCGGCCCTTCGCTGGCGCTCAGGCTCTGACCGGACAAATTCATCCGCTCGAAGTATAATTCCACAGGGAAAAACGACCAGCAATGTTCGTGGAGCTTGAGATCTGCCAACAATCAGGTTGAAAGGAACACCCGCGTGACACGCGTGATTTCATTTTTCCTTTTGGGTCTCGCCATCGCGCTTGGCGGCATGACGGGTTGTCGTAAGACGGCAATGTCCAAGTCGATGCAGCAATCACCACAAAATCTGATGTCCTTCGGGAAGGCCTATCGCGAGGCGACACTTCGGCTCGGCCAACCGCCCGCGAGCCTTGACCAGATGGCGCAAGAGTTGAAGGATCTGGGCGATACCGATCAGCTGCTCCGCTCTCCCGAAGATAACGAGAACTACGTGATACACTGGGGTGCTGCCGCTCACGCCAATCCCGCCCATGTCCTGGCGTACGAAAAAGTCGGCAAGGACGGGAAACGATACGTCTTGTGGGGGCATATCGTCTGGTTTTTGACCGACGAAGAACTCAAGACGAAACCGTTTCCCCCAGGGTATAGGGCGCCCGCCAAGTAGGCTGGCCACTCGGATTGACATGTTATTCCGGTTTAGCCGCAATACCGTTCAATCGAGTTGCTCAAATATCAACACAATGCATTTCCGTATAATCAGTTACAATTTAACCACTGATAACACGGATTCACACGGATAAGAAAAATGCTGAATCGGCTAGCTTTTTGAAAACTCCTATTTTTGCTGTCTTTATCCGTGTTCATCGGTGTTATCTGTGGTTAGTATTGAATTTCGATTGAACGGTGTTGGGTTTAGACGTTCGCTTTTGGCGAGCGCGTTCTTGTTGTTCAGACCTGGAAATTGCGATACAAAGATTACGCGAATTGATGATGTTCTTACCTTTGTTTATTTTCATCATTTTCTGGGAGGAATTGTATGCGTCGTTCAGGATCTGTGAAACGCGGCGGCTTCACATTAATCGAGCTGCTGGTGGTAATCGCGATCATCGCGATCCTGATTGCGTTGCTCGTTCCCGCCGTGCAAAAGGTGCGCGAAGCGGCCGCGATCACCCAGTGCCGAAACAATCTAAAAAACATCGGCCTGGCGTTTCACATGCACCACGACAACTTCAAAGCATTCCCGTCGGGCGGCGTCGATTGGGGTACGGACATCCGCGATTTTTCAGGGCCTGGCCAACCAGCAGACTTTAATGGCCAGCATTGGGGCTGGGGTTACCAGATTCTGCCGTACATCGATCAGTATCCACTGTGGAATCAACCCCAAGGCCCGGGCGGTGGGGACGCCATCATCGCGGGTTCGCCTGTCGGACTTTATTTCTGCCCCGCGGTCGGCAATCCGCGCATCATCACGACCTACGGCGGCAACTGCCCGAACCGAGCGCAAAACGATTACGCCGCCAACGGCGGACGTTGGGGCAGCATGGGCAGCCCAACTTACAACGCGACCAATAACACATTTGACGGAGCGGTCGTTCCCTCCACCAATTGGAGCAGAACGAAACGGTTCATCGCGGGCATTCCTGATGGCACATCTAACACCGTCATGGTTGGCGAGAAGTATATGTCGCAGCGAGCGCAGTTGAGCCAGCAAGATTGTAACCAAGATCAAGGATATGTGAACGGCTGGGACAACGACACAGTCGTTTGGTATCAGGGTGATAATTTCGGGTCCGTTTTGCCGTCCCGTGTTCCGGCTTACTTCAATGACACGACTGCGGTTTGCGAAGGCAAATTCGGCTCAATCCACAGGGCTGCGCTTCATGTCGTGTTCTGTGACGCCGTCGTGCGTTCCGTGGCCTACAGCGTCAACCCGCAGACCTGGGAATACCTTTGCAAGATCGACGACGGCGTTCCGGTCGTCGCGCCCGAAGGGTGAGCGCCGCACACTTGAAACCTATACTCTACGCGGTCCGAAATGAGACATCGGCGAGCCTAGCCGCGTAAGCGGCAGAGCGTCGATCAGCGCGTTGACGGCGGTGCGAACTTGGCACAGCGTGATCTCTGGGTTTTTCCCCCCGCAACCGCTCCGTTTGACGGGCCAGGAATAAATGGCTCACTTGTGTCACCGCGAGATGCCTCATAATCGCATCGT
>SIAQ01000155.1 GCA_009697105.1 Gemmataceae bacterium
GCCAACACGAATGGAGTTGTGACAGAGTGAAAATATAGTTATCAGTACCAAAATCAGCAAACGGAAAAAACAAGAATTGCCGCGATTTCCCAGTCCGCCGCACGCGAAATGTTAGGCGAAGGTCGTACCGTGGAAATCGAGGCTAGGCTTGGCAAACGGCTTCATCTACTTTTATCCGCCCGTCCTGTTCATCCTCGGCATCGTCGCGGTTTTCAAGGGACTCACGGGGCGAGAATGACTCGTTAGCGGGACGCGCAAGCGACGGGTCGCTTCACCGTCGCTTGCGCGTCCCGCTAACGATACAACACGAGTCACTTCTTCACGGGCATTCTGCTCACTTCCTTGTCGTTTTCGATGAATACGATGTCGGTATAGTCGCCACGTGGCACGGAAACGATGAGCGGGACGGTGAACTTCGCGCTGGGGCTTTCCTTGCCGGTCGCTTTGTAGGCGATGATGAGTTGCTGCTTTTCGATGGTGACTTTTTCCACGTCATATTTCCACAGGGCATTGCCCGACTTGATGGCGGTGATGACTAGGTTCTTCTGGAAAAGGCTCTCGGTTACGAGCTTGGGTTTGCCGCCTATGACAAAACCGATGCCGAAGATTTGGTCGTAGCTTTTCTTGTCGTGCAACACAAGGAATGCGGGGTTGCCCGGCAACGGCGCGCTGTTCTTGACGAAGTAGTTCTTGGCGTAGATTTCGTAGGCGACTTTCTCGCCGGCGTGGCTCGTGGAGCCTAGGAGCAGGAGGAGGCTTGCGAACGACACAAGAATACGCAGGAGCGGCATGGATGGGATCCCTCGGTTGCGAATGAAACAAAAAAACCTCCCGGCGACCGAGAGGTTATTGTAGGGATTGTGATTTCCGCTTGCGGCTCAGCGTTTCAACTGCGCGAGTGTCAAATACAGGCGGCCGAGGTGGTGCCAGGCGCCGTTCGCGGGCAGCTTGGCGACGGCGGCGGTGAGGTGCTGCTTGGCACCGGCGTTGTCGCCAGCGAATAGCGCTGCCATGCCGCGATTGAACAAGACTGGCACGCTCGGGGCTTGCGCGTCCCATAGCTTGCGCGCTTCATCATGTCGGCCGCGATGCCAGGCCAGGGCCGCTTTTTCGTTATCCCACGCCGCCCGCCAATCGCTTGGCACGGCAGCATCGTGCGTTCGCAGGAAGATGTCCGCCGCGTCGAAATGCTTCGCCAAACGCAAAGCGCCAACCACGAGCAACATATCCGGGAAGCTCTTCCGTTTGGCGACTTCGTCCTGCCAGGTGGACAAATCGGTCGCTGTCGTCGGTCGGCCCGGCGTCGGACGCATCTCGGCAAGGTTCGGTTTCGCCAATATTTGTTGAAAGTTCCGCATCAGCTGTGGGAAATTGGCGGCGCAGAACGCGACGGCGACAATCGATTCATGATGCGCGACGAGATGCGACCAGTGCGGCGGCGCCTTGATGCGATTCGTCGATGCCGGCGCGATCAACGGCAGCACGGCCAGGGATTCGTCCCACGCCAGCTTCGGATCCAACGGCTGCACCGGGCCGACTTCGTAGGGGGTGACTTCGCCGTCAAACGTCGCAATCCCCGCCGCCTGCGTTTCCGCCTGACGCTGGAGATGGTTGGCGAACAGGTCCGACAATTTCGGCTGAACAAATGTTTCGTTCGACATGGTAAGTCTCCCCAGTTGGCCCAATACATGGATTGTATTCGCCAACGGAACGCTGGGGATGGCCGAACTTGCGCGAAAAAAATGAGCATCATCCACGATTTCGTTTAGCCGCTCGCTTTCGGCGAGCACGGTCGTGTGGTGTACGCACCAATTGCGCTCGCCGAAAGCAAGCGGCTAAACGAGGCGGCGTCAATACTGACGCCACCCTCAAAAGTCGATTTCCGAGGCTGAAGCGTAAGCGAGGCCGCCAGAATGCCTCGCTTACGCTTCAGCCGCGGAAGGAAATTTGACTTTTGTCGGCGGCATCAATACTGTGGCAAACTGCCAAGCATGATGCAGAGCCAGAGCAGGACGCTGATGAACGTGGTTACGACGACAAACATCACTGGAAAAACGCTGTCGTTGGTAGATGCATTGGAAGTATTCATGATCGTCTCACTGCTATCCGAACGGGAAGCTCATAAAACATAGGTCAAGAACAGCGCGAATGCAAATCGGTCGTCCCTGGACCTGCGAAATGACCATTCTGCCAGTACTCGATCTGATGGGCGGCCAAATTGTCCACGGTGTTGCCGGCCGACGTGATGAATATCGACCTATCGTTAGCCAGCTGGCGGCATCGGCCGAACCACGCGCCGTCGCACGGGCCTTTCGCGAACATCTCGGCCTGACCGAGCTATACCTTGCCGACCTCGGTGCGATTGGCGGCGAGCAACCGGCGATGGCAACCTATCACGCTCTTCAATTCGACGGCTTCCGCCTCTGGATCGATGCCGGCCTTCGTACCGCCCGCGACATCTCGACGAAAATGCTCGTCGTTGCCAATGTTGCCAACATCGTCATCGGTTTGGAAAGCGTCGCCGGTCCGGATGAAGTGGCACGGATCGCGCGGCGAGTCGGCGTGGATCGTGCCGTTTTCTCCCTCGATATGAAAGCCGGGCGAACGCTCATCGAGAACGACGCCTGGCCGAGCCGCGAGCCTGATCGCATCGCGGAACATGTCATTGTCGGCCTGGGAATTCGTCGCTTGATCGTGCTCGATTTGGCGAGCGTGGGAATGGGGCACGGTGTAACGACGCTCGACCTGTGTGCGCGCATCAAACGCCAATATCCGCACGTCGAGGTAACGGTCGGCGGCGGTGTTCGCGGGTTCGACGATCTCTTGTTGCTACGCACTGCAGGCGTGGACAACGTGCTCGTCGCCTCGGCCCTGCACGACGGGCGACTGACGCGCCCGGACATCGGGCGAATATAGCGGGTTTGCATTTCCTCGCTTGCCGTTTAGCGCTCGGGCCATCTCACGCGAGCGCTAAACGGCAAGCGAAAACCACTTACGTTGCCTGCCACATCCATGTCGCCGATTGGCCGAAGCTTTCTTCGACCTCAACGCGCATCACTTCCGGCGCATACTTGAACTTCGTTTGCAGATCGTCTCGCAGGCGTTCGCCGATGTAACGTGCGAGCAGCTCGGCCGTGGTGTTTTCGATGGGCAATAGCACACAGTCGCCGAGCGGGAATACCCACTCGCGGTCTTTGTAATTCACGCGAATGCTGTTAGCGGATTCATCGAGATGGATGACGCGGTTCTTGGTCGGAAGCATCATGCGATGGTCGAGCTCATCGGTGATGGCCCGTGTGCGTTTCTTGAGCGTGATGAAGTCGAATACGTAATAATTCTCGTCCAGTACGCCCTCGACCTCGACCGCGCAGCGATAGTTGTGCCCGTGCAGCCGTTCGCATTTATCGCCTTCGTAGCTGATAAAGTGCCCGGAGCAAAAGACGAGATAGTCCTTGCTGACACGAACTTGGTAGTGTTCCGGCATACTAATTCAATCTCGCTGAAAATACAGTGGTTAGTGGCTAGTAAGAATCCTTGCCACCATCTAGCCCCTCGCCCCTCGCCACTACCCCCGCAGCCACCCGCAAGCCACCAGCACTTCGGCGATTTGCACCGCATTGGTCGCAGCGCCTTTGCGCAGATTGTCGGCGACGACCCAAATGTTCAGGCCGTTCGGGATCGTCAGGTCCTTGCGGATTCGGCCCACGAACGTCTCATCGCGGCCTTCGCACGTCAGTGCTAGCGGGACTTCGCCTTTCGCATAGTCGTCGAGCACGATGACGCCCGGCGACTTGCTCAACGCCTCGCGCGCTTGCTCGACGGTGATCGGCCGCTCGAACTCGATGTTGATCGCTTCGCTATGTCCGGTGCGAACAGGCACGCGGGCCGTCGTCGGCGAGACCTGGATGCTGTCGTCGCCCATGATCTTCTTGGTCTCCATGACCATCTTGATCTCTTCCTCGCTATAGCCGTCCTCGCCAAGCTTCCAATCGTGAGGCAATACGTTGCCCGCGAGCTGGGCGGCATGGGCGGTCACGGGCGGAACCTTCTCGCCTTTGCCGATTGCCGTGATCTGGGCGTCGAGTTCGTACACGCCTTTCGCGCCTTTGCCCGACGACGCCTGATACGTCGCCACGACGACGCGCTTGATCTTCGCCAGATCGTGCAGCGGTTTCAGCGCGACGACCATCTGAATCGTCGAGCAATTCGGATTCGCGACGATGCCCTTCGGAATGTTCCTCAACGCATCGGCATTCACTTCCGGCACGACCAACGGCACATCGGGATCCATGCGCCAGGCACTCGAGTTATCGATGACGATCGCGCCGGCCTTGGCAGCCATCGGACTCGTCTCGCGGCTCACCGACGCGGGCGTGCTCGAGAGCACGATCTGCACGCCGGCGAAGGCTTCGGGCCGAATCGCTTCGATGATGTAACGCTTACCCTTGAAGTCGATCGGTTTGCCTACGCTGCGTTCGGAGGCGAGGAACTTGATGCTGGAGAACGGAAAGTTACGCTCGGCGAGCACTTGCCGCATGATTTCGCCAACGGCGCCGGTGGCGCCAACAACCGCAACGGAGACAGACACAGGATTGGCCTTTCGGTATAGGGGCGAGGGAAAAGCTGTCGGCTATTAGCTGTCAGCTCACAGCCGACCACAATCAGCTGGGGTTTTTATTATAGCGGAATGGATGGGAAACGGAGGCGAAATGCAAAGGGCGCACAGCGAAAAGAACGCTGTATCGGAGTTCGCCACTTGCGGCTTAGCGCTCAAGTGGGACAATCGGAGCGCTAAGCCGCAAGCGGCAAATACGAATTACGACGGCTTGATCCCCGTCTCCGGTGATGCGGCGGGCGGTGCAGCCTTCGCGAAGGGTTGCGCCATCGCGGCAGCTTTGGCTTTCTTTGAATCGCGGTTGATCTGGTCCACGACGCCCTTCGAGTAGAGCACCAAGCCCGCGCCGCACGCTGCCAGCAGGATGCCGCCGCCGAACATGATCCAGGCGGTGGTGTATTTCGGCCCGCTGGCGTCTTCCGGCGGATGCCAAATGACGCTGACAATGGCGTTGACAATCGGCGCGCCGGCAAAGACGAGCGGCGCGACGTAGAGCGGCTTGCCTCCGTTCTTGATGGAGAAGATGATGCACAGGGCCCCCGCCGCCCCCGCAATACCGCCGAGCGTGGAGAACATCAGAGCACCCGTGTTGAGGTCGCCGGCTTTGTTCTTGAAGGACAGCGATTCGCCGCCCGCGAGGCCAAACTGCAGCGCGATGAGCGGGATGACGACGGCAGTGACGAAATAGGCGATACCGACGCACAGGAACGCGCGCACCGCGCCGGCGCTGGGCATGCCGCCGCCCATTTGCGATTGGCCTTCGTGCAACACCGGTACATAGACGCCCCACGACAGCACGGCTCCAAGAACGAAAGCCATCCAGGTTTCATAACTCATCGAAGACTCCAGGGGATATTATGTCTTTCGTTTACGTTTAGCGCTCGCAAGGCGGCATGCGAGCGCTAAACGTAAACACGGGATTTACACGATCTCGAAGATGCACTCGACCTCGACGGGGATGTCGCCCGGCAGCGAACCCATGCCGACGGCGCTGCGCGAGCCGACGCCGGCGTCTTCACCGAACACCTGGGCCATGAATTCGGAGAAGCCGTTGATGACTTTGGGATGTTCCAAAAAGTCCGGCGTGGCATTGACCATGCCGAGCGTTTTGACGAGACGTTTGACGCGGTCGAGTGAGCCGAGGGCGTTCCTGACGGTGGCGAGAATATTGATGCCGACGAGTTTCGCCGACTCCATGCCTTGTTCGACCGTCAGTTTGCTGCCAACCTTGCCGGCCTGCAGCGCGGGATCGCCGATCTTGGCGGGGCCATGCCCGGAAACGTAGAGCAGATTGCCGACGAGCACCGTCGGCTTGTACTTCGCGACCGGCTTGGGCGGTGTGGGCAGCGTGATGCCCATCTGCGTCAAAATTGCATCGGGGGATGGCATGGTGTTACTCCGGTAGGTGGGATTCTGTTATCGTTGTTTATATGGCGAGAGCGAGGTGTTGGCAGTTTCTATTTTTCGTTTAGCCACTCGCCTTTGGCGAGCGCGGACGCCTCGTCATTGTTGTGGCGCGACGCATCCGCGCTCGCCAAAGGCGAGTGGCTAAACGAATGCGGAAATCTTGTTGAATGAAATTCCGATTTTGTTCTTGACTTTCTGGAAAGAAACGTCAGTCTTATGATTGAGAAACGTAGTGCGCCCACCTGCCGGTATTACCTTACCTACCTCCCGCACAGGGCCTGCCATGCTTGACCTCAATCTCGGTGCGAATTCTAAAGACTGCACAGGACTATCACGCCGCAACTTTTTGCGTGTCGGTGGTCTGTCGGCTTTGGGCCTGACACTCGAAAACTTCTTCCGCGCTCAAAACGCCGCGTCGGCGAACAATCCGGCGCCGGCGCCCGTACAGCGCCGCAACGTCAACTGCATCCTGATGTGGATGCAGGGCGGCCCGAGCCATATCGATACGTTCGATCCGAAGCCGGACGCCCCCGCCGAGATTCGTGGCGAGTTCACGACGATCCAAACGCGCCAGCCGGGCGTGCGGATTGCCGAGCATTTCCCGCTGCTCGCCGAGCAGTTCGACAAATTGAGCCTGATCCGGGGCCATGATCCGCAGAACGGCAGCCACGGTGTCGCCGACCATTTGATGATGACGGGCCATCGCTTCAACCCCGCCCTGCCGTTCCCGTGCTTCGGCTCGGTCGTGGCGCGCGAGCGGGGTTATCGCGAAAACATGTTCCCGTTCGTCCAGCTGGGCCGCAATATCGATCGCCGCTTCAACGGCGGCATCGGTGGGTTCCTCGGCGACCAATTCAACCCGTTTGAAGTGCATGACGATCCCAGCTCGGCCGCATTCCGTGTGCGCGACCTCAGCATCGCCGACGAAGGCGACCGCCGTCGGCTTGAGCGCCGCTACTCGATGCTCCAGGAAATGGACCGCTATCAGCGCGACATGGAAGCCAACCAGGCTGTCCAGGCACGCGACGCTTTTTACGAACGCGCCCACACCCTCATCACTTCGCCGACAGCGAAACGGGCGTTTGATCTCGGCCTCGAAAGCGACCGCATTCTTGATCAGTATGGCCGCAATTCGCTCGGCCAGTCGTGCTTGCTCGCACGTCGGCTCATCGAATCGGGCGTGCAGTTCGTCACCGTCACCGATGGCGGGTGGGACACGCACGTCAACAACTTCCGCAGCTTGAAGGACCGCCTTCTGCCGCGACTCGATCGTGCCTATGCCGCACTGTTGGCGGATCTGCACACACGCGGATTGCTCGAAAACACGCTGGTTGTCTGGTTCGGCGACTTCGGCCGTACGCCGAAGGTCAACCCGTCCGCAGGCCGCGATCACTGGTCAACCGCGGGCGTGGCGACGCTGGGCGGCGGCGGTATCCGCATGGGCCAAGTCATCGGCGCGACCAACGCAGCAGCGGAAGTCGTCGTTGACAACCCGGTCCGCCCGCAAGACATCGCCGCGACGATCTATCACGCGCTAGGCATCCCGCTCAACACCTGGTATCGCGCTCAGGATGGCCGACCGATCGAACTCATACCGACGGGTCGCCCGGTCCGCCAGTTGATTGGGTAGTAATTCCGTAAGGTTCGAGAAGCCCGACGCGAAATCGTCGGGCTTTTTTGCGCGCGTACGATGATTGAAAATGAAATCTCGTTTAGCTGCGACGCGCAACGGAACGCAAACTTCAGGGCCGCTCCGCGCTCCGCTGCGCGTCGCGGCTAAACAACACGCGCGTTTAACGTTTGATGCCGCTGATGTGCTCCAGCGCTAGCAGCAGCGCCTGAGTGCCCTTGCGGCCATAGCCTTGGGCTTGCAGGGCGAGGTAGAGCTGATGCGCCAGTGCCAGGCCGGGCGTCGATAGGCCCATCTTTTTCGATTCTTCGAGCGCGATGCCCATGTCTTTGATGAAATGCTCGACATAGAAGCCTGGTTCGAAGTTGCGAGCCAGGATGCGCGGGCCGAGGACTTCCAGCGCTTTGCTGCCGGCGGCGCCGACGGAGACCGACTTGAAGACCGTTTCGAGATCGAGTCCCGCTTTGTAGCCGTAGAGCAACGCTTCACACAGCGCGACCATGTTGGACGAGATCAGAATCTGATTGACCATCTTGGTATGCTGGCCCGAGCCGGCGGCGCCTTGATGGATGATCGTTTTGCCCATCGCTTCAAAGACCGGTGCGACGGCATCGACGACGTCTTTATCGCCGCCGATCATAATTGAAAGCGTGGCGTTTTTGGCCCCGACATCGCCGCCGGAGACGGGTGCGTCGAGACTATGGACGCCCTTGGCCTTGGCGTCGTCGTAGATTTCGCGGGCCAGCGTCGGCTCGCTTGTCGTCATATCGACAAGGATCGTGCCGGGCTTGCTGCCGGCGAGTGCGCCGGTCTGGCTGAGGAACACGTCGCGCACGTCCTTCGGAAAGCCGACGATCGCAAAGACGATGTCGCTTGCCTCGGCAACCTGCTTGGGCGTGTCGGCCCACTGCGCTCCCGCATCCAGAAGCGTCTTGACATCGGGCTTGTCTTTGGAGCGATTGTAGATGGTGGCCGCGAAACCCTTGGATATGGCATGTTGGCACATCCAGCGTCCCATGACGCCGGTGCCGATCCAGCCGATACGTGTTTTCCCTAATATTGCTTTCTGCACGGACATAGTGAACCCTCGGCCCCAAATGGGGTTGTTGTTCGGATGCAATCTACGCAATGGATATTTTCAGAGCGGGCGCGGAAATGACAAGCGGGAATTGTTTAGCCGCTCGCCTTTGGCGAGCGCGGTAGTGTGGTGATCGCGAAAACCGCGCTCGCCAAAGGCGAGCGGCTAAACAACTTACTGCACCGGGATCGTCACTGGCTTCGCATCGGCGGGGATCGCAAGGAATTTGGGCTTCGGATGCAGAATGCGTGCGGGGACGGCTTTGAGATCCCACACCAGGCCCAGTGCGCTCATGAAGCACAGGACGTAATAGCTGATGTCGATTTCCCACCAAAAGAAACCCTGGCGGGTCGAGTTCGGGTAATAGTGGTGGTTGTTGTGCCAGCCTTCACCGAATGTTAGCAGCGCGACGATCAGGCTGTTTTTGCTATCGTCCTTGGTTTGGTAGCGGCGTGAGCCGATGATGTGCGTCGCGGAGTTAACGAGGTAGGTTACATGGTAGGTAGCGATCGTCGAGATCAAGAAGCCCCAGACGAACAGCTGCAAGCCGGTCACGCCGGACTCGGGAGCGCCGAAGGCGACGAGTTCGCCGAAAAGGTAGAGCAACGCACCCATGATGAGCGGTGGCACGATGTCCCAGCGATCCAGCCAGCGAAGTTCGGGGTATTTGGCGAAGTCGGGAATGATGCGTAGGTTGGTAGGCATCGCCCTGGGCGTGAGGAACCAGCCCATGTGGCTCCAGAAAAGCCCCTTTTGCCGAGGCGAATGCAGATCGAGCGGATCATCGGAGTGAATATGGTGATAGCGGTGATGGGCCGCCCACCACAGCGGACCGCGTTGGATTGCCATGCAACCGATCCAGCCGAAGGCGAACTGCACGATTCGCCAAGTCTTGAACGATCGGTGCGAGAAGTAGCGGTGGTAGAAACCCGTCAGGGTGAAGACGCGCAGGGCATAGAGAAAGAATGCGATAGATACCGCCAGCCAGCTCCAGCCGACCCAAAAGACTGCTACGCAGCCGACGTGCAGGCTGAGATAGGGAATCGTCCGAAGCCAATCAATGCGCTCGGCCGGATCAACGGTGGCGTTTTCCGTAAGTTGCGGCAGGCAGAGGTAATTGGCGACCTTTCGCAAGAAGCCAGGTGCGCGGGGAGTTTCATTCATTGAGGTTTTACCGGAGGCAGGAGCGTGCTTTCTATCATTATTACCTAGATACGGACTCGGATCAATGCAAATATCGGAGAAATCACGAACGTAGTCCAAAAAACTTCGACCTCAAGCGAGAATTTCACGCAATATCTCACCATGTACGTTGGTTAGCCGTCGTCGAATACCATTATGGTAAAAGGTGAGTTTTTCGTGATCGATGCCGAGCAGATGCAGCACAGTGGCGTGGAAATCGTACCAGTTGACGACATGCTCGACCGATCTCCAACCAACGTCATCTGTTGCGCCATAGGTCATGCCGTGTTTCAGCCCCGCCCCCGCCAGCCAAACGCTGAATCCATACTGATTGTGATCGCGACCCGTGCCGACGACGTTCGACGCGGCCTGCGTGAACGGCGTCCGGCCAAACTCCGTCGTGAAGAGCACGAGGGTGTCGTCGAGCATGCCACGGCTGCGCAGATCGCGGAGCAAGCCGGCGATGGGGCGGTCGATGCGTGCGGCTTCCTGGCCGTGGTTCTGTCGCATGTTTTCGTGGCCGTCCCAATTGATGCGTGGGTTGCCGAACGATCCGCCGGAGAACATCTGGACGAAGCGGACGCCACGTTCGAGCAGTCGTCGAGCGAGCAGACAGGCGCCGCCGAAGTCAGCGGATTCGGGGCGGTCGATGCCGTAGAGCGCGTGCGTGGCGAGCGATTCTTCGCGCAGATTGGCGACTTCGGGCACGGCCAGCTGCATGCGTGCGGCCAGCTCGTAGCTGCGAATGCGGGCAGCCAGCGCGTCATCGCCGGGCCGTTGCATCTGATGCTGCCGATTGAGCGTTTCGATGAGATCGCGCGTGGCGAGATCCGTTTCTGCGGGCAGTTGGCGAGCGGGGAAGAGGTCGTCGATCGGCGTGCCCTGGCTACGCATCATGACCCCTTGATGTCGCGCGGGCAGAAAGCCGTTCGACCAATTGATCGATCCGCCCGCGGGCTGACCGCGCGGATCGGGGATGACAACAAAGGCGGGCAGGTTCTCGCTCTCGTTGCCCAGGCCATAGGACAGCCAGGCTCCGAGCGTCGGGAACCCGTTCAAGCGGAAACCGGTGTTTTCCTGAAACGTCGCCGGCGTGTGGTTGGACGTTTCCGCGACCATCGAGTTGATAATCGTCAGCTCATCCGCGACGGCACCGATTTCGGGGAACAGGTCGGAGATCCACAGCCCGCTCTGGCCTCGTTGCCGAAACGCCCAATCACTTTGACGCAGCAGCCCGACTTGGCCGAAGAAGACATCGGGCCGTTCGCTCGATTGCAACGATCGGCCATGCAGGCGCGGAAGCTCGGGTTTATAGTCGAACGAATCCACCTGGCTAAGCGCGCCGCACAGACAGACATGGATGACGCGTTTCGCCTTGGGAGCATGGTGCGGCGGCGGGTCGGATGCCTCGCCCGGCGCCGCCGCGAGTTTGCCGTCACTCTGCAACAGCGACGCAAGGGCCGCGCCACCAATGCCGTGCGTGGCGAAGTGCAGAAACGATCGGCGGGATAATTGTGTCATGGATCGGGACTCCCCGTTTAACACTACAGCGCTACATTAGCAGCGGCGTTCGCTGTTTTTGGCGAGAGATTCGAGCGGCGCGATTACGCTGCTGGTGATATTCGATGACCTCAGCCGTGAATCTTACTTCTGTTGTCTGGCGCCGATTCTTCTGCCAAGTCCGGCA
>SIAQ01000023.1 GCA_009697105.1 Gemmataceae bacterium
TTGGCGTCGGCCAAAGTGCTGCGTGAGACCTTGCCGCGAAAACCTGCGTGATAGAGATTGGGAGACATGGCGCGCAGACAAGTTTCGATATCGCGCAAACTGTCGCGATAGGTGAGTTGAGCGAAAGCCATGCAAAGAAATTGATCGAGACAAGAAAATTCGCGCAGTCGTCGATGGCCCTGGTAACGCTCGATGCAATTGTTGAATTCGTGCTTGGGCAAATAGTCGAGGATCTGTGCAAAGACGGTTCGGCCGGAATTCATGGGTCATCCCTCGCCAGAGGTTGAGGCGGAAAGAATGACTCCAATGTACGACCGAGTTGAAATCGAAAACAGTCACAACCGAACCTAGGTCATTGTTATAAAATAGGTTACGTCAAAAACAAAAACCGTTAGCCGGACAGCAGTGTTGTTGTATACCAAGATAGAGATCAAGTAGCGCTGTCGTATTAGTATCCTTGGTGCGTGCTCGGCAGGAAGTGCCCTTCAACTGTGGAACCAATCCACCCAAGAGATTGGCGGAGATGTCCCCATGAGCATCGCTCTCGCCAGCCATCTCCTGGATTTCGCCGTCAAGATAGGTGTGGCGTTCAAGCGAGGCGCGCTCGAGGGCGAGATATTGGTCCACCGTCCTGAACGGACGAGGCTTGAGTGCTGGAATGGCCATTGCGTGATCTCGTTATGTAGTCACATCTTGTTGCGTGTTTCTTTAGTTTATCACGCCTCGTAAATCGCCGCCAGCGCAAAAGAAAACGAGCACGGCAGTCGCCGCGCTCGTTGGGTGATGATCAATGAATCTGGCAATTACTACTTCTCAACCACCTGCCGTCGCATGCTCAGCGAGTAGTTGCCGATCGCGCTGGGTTGGAAGGACGTAATGACAATGCGGTACGTGCCGTCGGTTGGCGGGCGGAATTCGACGCGAGCGTTGAGTTCGCCGCCGTCGTCGTCGTCTGCGGCAAGCTGCTTGCCAGCGGCATCTTCGACAATAATGAAGGTGTCGAACTGGATGCTATTGAGTTCGATGATGTAGGTCGCATTGGCGGTCAGTTTGACCTCCTCGATGCGCATGTAGCGTTTCGGCGCCATCATCAGGCGTTGCTTGTCGAATTTGTCCTTGTTGGTGAGCGTGCCATCCTTTTTGAGAATGACATCCTCGCGAACGCTGCCGAGTTCGACCTTCTTGGCGAGCTTGCCCGACTTGAGATCGCGGAGCAGTGCTGTGACGTGCTCGGAGGGGATGGCATACGATTCGGTGCGGCCAGCGCGTGAGATGTTGATGCCCAGCGCCTTGCCATCGAGATCGACGAGCGGTCCGCCGCAGTCTTTCGGGCGGATGACGGTGTCGTGCTGGAGGATCGCCGGGAAGCCGCCGCGACGGATACTCAATTCGCTGCCCATACGTTCCTGCGGATTGCCGAACAGGTCCTTGGGAGCGGGGTCGAGGGTGACCTCGGCCTCGACGTCCATATCGTCGCGGCGAATCTTCAACAGGACTTTGTCCTTAGCCTTGAAGCGCTGGATGGTGCCGATGAGATCTTCGTGGCTGACGATTTTTTTGCCCGCGGCCTCGTAGACAATGTCATTGACCTTGACGCCGGCGCGCTCGGCGGGGCTTTTGGGTCGCACCTGCGTAATCTTGGCACCGCCCATTCCTGTTTCGAGACCGACGCCGAGGTAGCCGGAGTTCGGCCCCGGGCTGGTCTTGGGCGGTTGATCACCGGGCTGGAATAGCCGCGTGCCCACGCCGACAATGCCGATGGCGATGGGCTCATCGGCGACGCCGACCGACGCGACCCATCGACCAGCTTTGGTCTCCTTGCTGTCGCGCCATTGGATCGCTTTGAGATCCTTGGCTTCAATCTTAAGCAGCACGAGATCGTACTCGTCGTTCTTGTCCGTTATCTTGGCTTCGACGACATCGCCGTTGTTCAGGCGAACGGTGACGCTGCCAGGCAGCACGCTTGCCTTTGACAGAATCCAGCCGTTCGACTCGACGACGATGCCGAATGCGGCATCTTTTTCGTCATTGAGGACGCGAACGGTGGCTTGCCGAGCCGTTTTGATGACGTCGCGAAACGTTTGCAAGGTTTTCGGGTGATTGCGAAGCGATTCGTTGTTGAATGGTTGCCCGAGTGCTGGCGCGGTGGATGCCACGATCAGGGCGAGTGCAATGATGCGACGTAGGTATGTCATGGTGGGGGTCTCCAGGTAGATTGCTATTGTTTAGCCGCGACGCGCTAGCGGATCGCGGCGCCGCACACTCGCCAAAGGCGAGCGGCTAAACGAACGACTTATATTTTCTTTTCGAGCTTTTTGGCATCTTTCTTGGGGTTGGCCGCTTTGCTTTCAGCCTCGCGGATCGTCAGGCGATAGGTGCCGATTTGGCCTGGATCGCAAGTGGTGACGACGATGCGGTAGATGCCATCGGCGTCGGCGGCGAAGACGATGCGCGAATTGAGGTTGCCCGCGCCGTCGTCGTCCTCGGCGATTTTGCCTTTTTCATCATGTTCCAGGCGCATATAGGCATCAAATTCTTCGCTGGAAAGGTCAAGCGTGTAGGTTTTGCCTTTCTCCATTTTGAATTCGTGGACATGCCGCCAGCATTTTTCGCGTTCGATGTCGAACGGGTCGGTCTTCTTGATCGTGCCGTCGATGGTTTTGGCAATCTTGCCACCGGCGCTTTTGACTTTCTCAATGCTCGGGTCGTCCTTGCTGAACAGGCCCAGCGATTGGCCGTCCTTGTTCGTCAAGGCGACCAAGGCACGCAAATCTTTCGGCAGATCAATGCTGAGCTTGCGCGATTTTTCCTTGGCCAAGGCAAAGCGGACGACGCCTTCCATGTTGCTCTTGAGCGTTTGCGAGCCTTTCTCCCAGTGGATGACGATTTCCTTATTTGGTTGAGGCAAGCCTTTGACATCGACGATCAACGCATTGATGTGAGGCGTGATTTTCACCTGCGAGAGTTTCTCCAGAAGCGCGGTCACGGCGGGGACCGGGATGCGCACCGCCTTGAGCACGTCGGCCTTGCCGGAGACCAGTGCATCAACGAAGTCGGCGTCGAAGATCTTGAGCGTGAACGCGCCGGTCTGGTTTGCCTCAAAGGAGGTGGCGATAATCTTATAGTCGCCGTCCTGAATCGCCTTGTAAACGATGCGGGCGTTCGGGAAACCGCCGCCGTCGTCGTCCATCGCCAGCTTCTTGCCGGTGGGGTTTTCGAGACGCAAGAAGGTATCGAGTTTTTTGCCTGACTTGTCGCTGCTGATGAGGTCGATGGTATAAGTATGCCCGGCCTTCATTTTGAAGGTATATTGCTTGGCGTAGGAACTCGCCTGCATGGTATCCATGGGATCCTGGATCGTGAGCGTGTCCTTCTTTTCGAGGACGAGTTTCCCACCGGCGGACTTTACGGTTTCGGTCTGACCGATGCCCGAGCCCCAGCTTTCGCCCGCGGCCAATTTGTCCCAGGTTTCGCGGAAGGTGTTGACGGGCACATGCACGTTCTCGGTGATCGCCGCGCCGCCGATTCGGCTATGGATGCCGACGACCCGGCCTTGCATGTCGAAGAGCGGTCCGCCGGAATCGCCGCCGACGAGCACGCAATCGGTGCGGATCAGGAACGCATTGGCGACGAGCACTCGGCCTACGCGAACGACGGGCGTGCGGTTCTTGCGGAACCCGCCGGGATGGCCGATCGCGATGACCCACTGCCCCGGCTTGAGGCCGGCGGAATCGCCCATCTCGACGGCTGGATAATTGTCGCCTTCGCTGATCTTTGCCATGCCGCTGTCGATGGACTTGAACTGCCCAAGCGTTTTGCCCTTGAGGATTTTGCCATCCGGAAGGATGACCGCAGCCGACTGGTCAGGCTTGCCCGACACATGCCCGGCAGTGAGGATCGTGCCATCGGACTTGATGATAACGCCGCTGCCCTGTCCTGGGCCGACGCGCAAGCCGACGATAGACGGCATGACTTTCTTCAGTACTTTTTCGACGTGCTCCTCGATCTCACGCAGTTCCTGCAACGTTACCGCAGGGGTGTTTTTCTGCAAAACCATCGGTAACGGGAACTGTGCTTTCGGCTGCGTTTTTTTCTCTTCGCCCGGCTGAGCCGACGCGAAGCCAAAATAAACTCCGCCGCAGACGAGTAGAGCGGCAACGTGACGAACCCAGGAACCGGCCATCATCGCAGACCTCATGAAGAAGAGCGAAGGGTGGGAATCAATTGGTGTGGATCGTGCGGCTCGGCGTTTCAGAAATCAGCGCTGCCTCTGTCAATTCGCCCAAACTCGCAGTCCGGTGGTCTATTCTATTACTACACATAACCTTCACGGCATGGAAGGGGAAAATTTATTTCGGTTGTGGAAACGGGAACGCAAGCCCAAGGGTGAGGTGGTACCCCGAACCCTTGGGATCCCAGAGGTTCGGAGCGCCTTACCGCTGGGCTTATGGCAAGTTTCACTAATCGTGAGTTCGCCCCTATCTCGCCAGGATCACGATTTCGCCGGCATTGGCTTGCACGGGATACGATTCCGCCACCGGGCCGACGAATTTCGCTTCGACGTTGACGCCGACCTTCAAATCCTCGACCTTGGCGGCCTTGCGATCCTTGCCCGTGAGAATGAACAACTTGGTCGCCTTGGTGACGCGAATCGAGGCCTTGTCGTTCGGCTGACCTTTCGGTCCTTCCACCAGGATGACCGCCAAAATATCCTTGGCGTTTTTCGTGATGTTGACTGATTTGATGGTGCCACGAATATCGGGCTTGGCAGCTTCTTGAGCTTGGCCGATTTCAGACGTGAACGCCACGATGCCAACAAAAAAAACGGGGAGCGCGATACGAATCATGAGGTGTTCCTATTGAAGTGAAAAGGGCTCTCGGTTCCTCGTTAGCCGGATGCGCAAGCGACGGTGAAACGCCCATCGCCTGCACGTCTGGCTGCCATGCGCCGCGCATGAACGATATTACTTCTTCTTCCCCACGTTCTGGACGAAGGTACCAATCGCGTCGCCCCAGATTTGATAGCCCTTTTCCGACAGGTGGAGGTAATCGGGCATGATTTCGGCAGGGATTTGTCCGTCCTTCAAGAACTTCGCGCCGATGTCTTGATAGGTGATCTCTTTGTTGTTATCCAACTTCGTGATGATCTTGTTGATGGCGATGATTTTCGTATTACCCGGATTCGGGATCATCTTGCTGCGCGGGAAAACGCCGAGCACGAGAATTTCGGCTTTGGGCGCCTTTTGCGAGATGGTCTTGACGATGGCGGCGACGCCGGCGGCGATCTCCTCGACGGAGTCGTTGCCCGTGTTGTTCGTGCCGATCATGAGGACGACGCCCTTAGGGTTGACGCCGTCGAGTTCGCCGTTCTGAATGCGCCAGAGGACATGCTGCGTGCGATCGCCGCCGATGCCGAAGTTGGCGACTTTGACGCCGGCGAAATGTTTGTCCCATCCCGCCTTGCCGGCTTTGCCCCGCCAGCCATCGGTAATGGAATCGCCGAGGAACACGATATCGACATCACCTTTCTTGGCGAGATCGACGAAGCCTTCATGGCGCTTCACCCAACCCGCATCGGGAGCACCTTTTTTGTCCAGTCGAGGCGACGGCGTCGTTGCCGGATTCTTTTTGTCGCCCGATTGGACCGGCGCACACAAAGCAACCGCTGTGAAACAGACGCTTGCAAACGCGATCATCTTTTTGCGAGACATCATCCGCAGACTCCTAGAAAAAAGGAAGCTTCATTCGGAGGGGATATTGTTCATCGACGAGATGAGATTGGCAAGGGTAGATTTGGCTAGTTCTACAGCGCTACCTGATTCCTAACGTCCTTGATAATAAAGAACTTATGGAAAAAACAACACGCTACCACATTTGAATGGATATATGTATCATTACCGTCGGTTGTTCATTCATTCAAAGCAGTTGCGATTTGTGTACAAATGCTAACTAGCGCTGTAGAATTAATTTGGAGATCGGTATGGTCACTCAATTGAGCGAGTTCCCGCATGTTGATGAGCCTGACGAGGGCAGCGCCTATGCCGACCTGCTAACTAAAGTCGCCGCCGACCGCCAGGGGGTTGTGGTGCGGCGCGGCGGTGCGGACTTTGCGGCGGTAGTGCCTCTCGAATTCCTCGACCTACTTTTCGATACATTGGCCCGCGAGGAGGCCATGCAACTTGCACGGAACATCAATTGGAATGCCGTCAACGAAAAGGCAAAACCTCCGCAATCCTGGTTCGATGGCGACGAACCTAAGCCGTTTTGAGTGGAGTCGCCGATGAAACCATTGCGATTTGGTCAAATAATTTGGGTTAGTATTGCGGATGGAAACGGCATTCGGAAAGTGCGTCCGGCGGTAGTTGTTTCTTCTGACGACCAGATTACACAGACGAATCCCATCCAGGTTGTCGCCATATCCAGCCGGATTCCGGACCAATTACCAGATGACCACGTTGCCCTGCCGTGGCATCCAAAAGGGCATCCGCGCACCGGCCTGAAACTTAAGTGCGCAGCGGTATGTACTTGGACAACAACCGTGTTGATGAGTGAGATCGAAGACATTGCGGGAATTGTACCAGGTACGGTTCTTGCGGAAATTGTGCGAAAAGTAAACGAATTGGCCAACGACGACGAAGTTTAGCTCATTCCGCAATCGGCGTCTTTAATAAGATATAAAACCTATGCACCTACCAATCACCACCTTCACTGCCATCCTCCTATTCTCCGCGACTTCGGTTGCGCTCGGCGATTCGTTGACCGTCACGCCGACCGATGCGATGTTGCGAGGCAAGTCGGCTCGGCAGCGCGTCGCCGTCACGCGCGTCCTCGATGGCAAGGCGACGGATCGCACGCGCGATGCCCGCTTTGAATCGCTGACGCCCAAGGTCGTCGCCGTCTCCAGCGATGGCATCGTCACACCCGTTGGCGATGGCGCGGGAATCATTGTCGCACGTGTTGACGGCCTTGAGGCGAAAGCGAACTTCAAAGTCGTCGATGGCACGCTCGACTTGCCCGTGACGTTCGAGAAAGACGTGCAGCCGATCCTCGCTCGCTTCGGGTGTAATTCCGGCCCATGCCATGGCAAAGCGCGCGGGCAGAACGGCTTCCAGCTGTCGCTGCTCGGTTTCGATTCCGATTTCGATTTTTCAGCGTTGACGCAGGAAGCCCGCGGGCGACGCATACTACCCTCGTCTCCCGAAAACAGCTTGCTCCTGCTCAAGGCGATCGGCGCGATGCCGCACGGCGGCGGGCGGAAACTTGCCAAGGGCGACGGCCATTACGAAGTCCTCCACCGCTGGATCGTCGCTGGCATACCGCGAACGCCCGCCGAGACGCCGACGCTGGAGCGCATCACTCTCGACCCGGTTGAGCGGATCATGCTGCCGACAAGCGAACAGCAACTGATCGTCACCGCTTACTATTCCGACAAGACGACGGCCGATGTCACGCATCTGACGATGTTCCAATCCAACGAGAGCGTCATCGCCGCCGTCGATGTGCATGGCAAAGTAAAGGCCGGCCCGCTGCCCGGCGAGGCGGCGATCATGGCCCGCTTCATGGAAAGATTCGCGGTCACCAACATCCTAATCCCGATGCCGCAGAGCGTGCCCGCCGAGGTGTATGCCAAATTGCCTCGCAAGAATTTCATCGACGATCTCGTCTACGACAAATTGCGCCGGCTCGGGCTAACGCCGTCGGAAGGTTGCGACGATGCGACGTTCCACCGCCGGGCGTATCTGGACGTAATCGGCCGACTGCCGACACCGGATGAGACGCGCGCCTTTCTGGCGGACAAGGCGAACGACAAGCGTGCCAAGGTGATCGATACCTTGCTGGATCGGCCCGAATATGTCGATCACTGGGCGAACAAATGGGCCGACCTGATGAGGCCGAACCCGTATCACGTCGGCATCAAGGCGGTGTTCACGTTCGATGCGTTTCTGCGCGATTCGTTTCGCAAGAACAAGCCGTATGACCAGTTCGTCCGCGAGATCGTCACCGCTCAGGGCAGCACCTGGCGCAACGGCGCCGTCGTCATGTTTCGCGATCGTCGCCAACCCGATGAACTCACGACGATGGTCAGCCAGCTCTTCCTTGGCATTCGGCTCGAATGCGCGAAGTGCCATCATCATCCGTTCGAGGTTTACAGCCAGGACGATTTCTACAGCTTCGCCGCTTACTTCGCGAGGATTGGCCGCAAGGGTGTCGGCATCTCCGCCCCGATCTCAGGCGGCGAGGAAGTGATCTTCGCAACGACGACGGGCAGCGTGAAGCATCCGGGCACGGGCAAGGTGATGTCGCCGCGCCCGCTGTTCCCGCTTCCAGGCGTCGCGGAGGTTGCGATCGACGAAACCGTCGATGTGCGCCGCGCGGTGGCGGATTGGCTGACCTCGGAACGCAACGGGTACTTTGCGAAAGTCGCCGTCAATCGCATCTGGGCGGACATCATGGGCCGCGGACTCGTCGAACCGATCGACGACATGCGAGCGACGAACCCGCCCAGCAATGGCCCGTTGCTCGACGCGTTGGCAGAGCATTTTCGTAAGGAAAAATACGATCAGAAAAAACTCTTACTCGCGATCTTGACGAGCCATATCTATGGCCTATCGTCGATCCCCAACAAACAGAACGTCGGCGACCTACGCAATTATTCACGCCACTATCGCCAACGCTTGCGCGGCGAAGTGTTGCTCGATGCGTTGACCGACGTGACCGCCGTGCCAGAGGTCTTCGCCGCCGCCCCGTTGCGAACCCGTGCGATAGAGTTGTGGACGGTGCGCATGCAATCGGTGTTTCTCGACAGCTTCGGTCGGCCCGATCCGAACCAGGACCCGCCCTGCGAACGAACCGCGGACACCTCGGTCGTGCAAGCTCTGCACCTGATGAACTCGCCGAGACTGCATGCGAAGGTCACGAACGACGAAGGCCGCGCGACTACGTTGGCTGCGAGCAAACGCACCACGGCGGAGATCATCGAGGAATTGTACCTGCTCGTCTATTGCCGCTATCCGAGCATGACTGAGCGGTCGAATGCAATGAAGCGATTTGAAGGCACGCCGCGGCGTCAGGCGGTGGAAGACCTGATGTGGGCGCTCGTGAACACGCCGGAGTTTGTGTTCAAGGATTGAGCGTATTCCGTTTGCGTTTAGCGCTCGCGTGGAATATTCCGAATGCTAAACGCAAGCGGCAGGGTTCATCATTGCTACATCGATCCACGCTCCACCCAGCAAGCGTTCGCCGGCGTAGAACACCACGGCTTGGCCGGGCGTGATGGCGCTTTGCGGGTCGGCGAAATCGACGCGCACCCTGCCATCGGCGAACGGCGTGACGGTTGCGCGAGCGGCCTCATGATGGTAGCGGATTTTCGCGGTGCATGTCATAGCCGACGTGGGTGCATCGATCAGCCAATTGACGCGCGAGGCCTCGAGCGCCGTCGCCAGCAATTCTTCGCGATCACCAATGACGACGTCGTTGGTCGTCGGCACGATCTCCAGCACGTAACGCCGGCTGCTCGACCCGAAGCCGAGGCCTTTGCGTTGGCCGATCGTGAACTTCTCGATGCCGTCGTGTTCCGCCAACACATTGCCCGTGCGATCGACGATGTTGCCGGCGGTCTGCAATTCGGGGCTGCGCGATTTGATGAACGCGGCATGGTCGTTCTTGGGCACGAAACAGATTTCCACGCTGTCGGGCTTCTCGGCGACGTTCAGCCCGGCTTCGCGCGCTATCGCCCGCACTTCGTCCTTGCGATAGCCGCCGATTGGAAAGAGTAAGTGCGGCAACACGTTCTTCCGCAACCCAAACAACACGTACGATTGGTCCTTCGCATCGTCGAGACCGCGGCGCACCTGGGCGTCGATCATGCGCACGTAGTGTCCGGTCGCGATGAAGTCGGCGTCGAGTTGCTTGCCGTAGGACCAGAGCTTGCCGAACTTCAGCCAGGTATTGCACACGACGCACGGATTGGGCGTGCGGCCTTTGGCGTATTCGTCGACGAAGTAGTCCATGATTCGGCCAAAGTCGGCTTCAAAATCGAGAGCATAGAACGGGATGTCGAGCCGATCGGCGACACGTCGGGCGTCGCTGGCGTCGATGGCGCTGCAGCAGCCTTTCTTGTGCGATGCGGTATTGCACTCGGTTTCTTCGGGTTGATGGACCCCGGTGCGCATGAACAGGCCGACGACATCGTAGCCTTGCTTTTTGAGCAGGTATGCCGAGACGGAGCTATCGACTCCGCCACTCATAGCGAGAACGACACGTTGGCGCATGGAGCAATTCCAGGGAGAAAATTCGCCGGTTCAATCAACGGATTCATTATACTCTGTGCGGGTGGATTTGACACATGTCCGAGCCTGAGCGCCCGCGAAGGGCCGCTGGGCGCCATTTTCAGGCTCGGACCACGGCACTGGGTCGAATGCCGTGGGACAAAGGTCAACGGGTTCGCCTCAATTTTCACGCACACACAGCTTCACGATGCGAGCTGCGGTGAGTGCGGCTGTTTTCGAGGGCGTTCTTCAAGCGGTTGCGGGCTACGTGCAGACGCCGTTTGATCGTGCCGACCGGGGTCTCGAACTCGTGCGACATCTGCTTCAAGGAGCGCCCCTTGATGTAGAACGCCACGAGGGTGTCGCGGTCGATCGGCTTGAGGCGATCCAAACCCTGCCAGACTTCGGAGCGATCTTCGCCCTTGATCATTTCGTCGAGCGGGTCGGCTTCCGCGTCCGGGGCGTTCTGCAAGACCTCGGGTTCAACGCCGTGAACCGGGGCTTTGCGGGTGACGCGGTTGATCGCCATGCGCACGGTGATCTGGCGCAGCCAGCCGACGAAGCAGTGCGGATCGCGCAGCTGCGCGAGCTTGGTCATGGCGTGGATGAAGACCTCCTGCGCCAATTCGGTCGCTTCGTTGGTGTCACGCAACCGCGCAAGCGCGACGGCGAAGACGGCCGGGTGAAAGCGCTGTACCAACTCGCCGAACGCTTCGCGGTCGCCAGTTTGTGCGCGCGTAATCAAAATGTGGATTTCGTCCCAGGACATTGTGGTAATCTCGTGATCCTTGCTTGACATTTCCAGCAAGCAATCGCCGGCACAGTCCCTGGATCATGGACGCGCACATACCACGAAATGAATCGTGGCAATAACGACTGGCTTGGCACATGGAATGACGCGGTCGCGGATTGGATCCGCTGCGGAATGTCGGCTGATCGCCTGACGACGGTGGTGACGCAATATTTCATGCCTCAAGATTTACCCCCAGGATTCGCTGCGCTCATCCTGGGGCTTGAAAGCAGAAATATTTCGCGTTACCCTCGTGTTGACAGCGCTTGGCGTTTGCCAAACGTCGCCGACCCGAACCATCCGGATAGGATGGTCCGCCACGCGGATCTCGCGTGACGATAGGTCATCAGGACAGCCACTATCATCTTGGACCGACCGGTCCATAAGACGGCCTGCGCCGTCGCGGGATCATTACCCACGAGTCGGCCGTCAGGTTGTCCGGGTTCCATCGGAACCCCGTTTGACAGCGGTAGCCTTGGCAAGGACAGGAGACTTGGGCCAAAGGCGACATGACCCATCTCGGCCTTGCGTTCCAGACCGGTAGCACGTACGCCAAACGAGTTGGCAATACACAGCGTCGCGGTTTGCAAGTTCTTGATAGCCATGGTAGCCTCCGGCGGTTAACAACAAGCTTTTCCAGAAAGCTCGAAAGGATTGGTTTGGTTGGCGCTAATTCACTTTCAAAACAGAAACCCAAAAAAACGGCGAACCCCTCGGTGCGACTCAGAGACGGACAAGCACTTGTCAACTCAGGTTCGCGCGAATTTTGCTTTTTTCGTTGTGAATATCAAAGCAATTCTGATGCCAAGCACTGAATCTGAGTGTGTCCGTTAACCGCAACGCCTAATTGCGTAAAATGTTGTGTTAAATCTGTATTCGCTGGTCGACGAACGAATCTAGCGTGATTTTGACGAGGTGTGTTTTTTCGCAACGCGCCAGTGCGGTGGAATGAGACGCAGGAACGCTCAGCATCTCGGCATGCGCGCCCTGCGTGAGATTTGCTGCGTTTTGGACGATTCGGCGCTGGCGCCAAGCTGCAAGTGGGAAAAAACAAACCCCACGCAAATGCGTGGGGTCAAGTAGGGACTTCACGAATAGCCGAGCGTCACGCGACGGCAACCGGTTCGCTCAATGGCGGCCATTCGTGCTCGAGACCTTCCTCTTGAACCGCCTTCAGCTGCTCCTCACTGATGTCAAAATGATCCGTCACCAATTCATACGATTTACGCACGTTATGCACCTCGTCCTGTGTAGCGACCAGATGCGAAAAGATCTCTTTCTTTTCTTCCGTGGAAAGTCGTTTTCCTGTCGACATGACAATACCTTTCATTCTCAAATGCCAAAACATTGAATATTGCTGCGGCAGGCCACCGCCAGACAACGCGCGAGTTCTTATTGCAAGCTCGATATCCGGACGTAGTCAAAGACTGAACGCCATGCGGAAATGGTCTGCTTGCTTCCTCGCTATTATTCTCCTCTAGGTGAATTATACACGCTCGGACAAACGTTCCCTTAAAAATCCTGGAATTTTCTCCCACTACCTGACTATGCTTATACCATCGCTTGAATCTTCACTCCACACCTGTCATCGCGAGAAAGGCTGTTTTTCATGCGCAAACTCACCACTCTCTTAAGCTGTGTCGTCGTGATGCTCGCATTGGCGCCAAGGTTTTCGCTGCAAGCGCAACCCGCGAAGGAGCTCGGCTACGATCTGCCGAAACGCAAGGCCCTCGTCGCTGAACGCATCGATGCGGAACTCAAGGGCCTGGATTCGCTCTACAAATATCTTCATTCCAACCCGGAACTTTCATATGAGGAAGAGCAAACTGCGGCCCGATTGGCTCGCGAACTCAAAATGCTCGGCTTTGAGGTCAGCGAAAAAATCGGCGGGCACGGCATCGTCGGCGTCCTCAAGAACGGCGACGGCCCGACCGTCATGATCCGCACCGACATGGACGCTCTGCCTGTAACCGAAAAAACCGGTCTGCCCTACGCCAGCAAAATCCGCACCCGCGATAAAGACGGTAACGACGTCGGCGTCATGCACGCCTGCGGCCACGACATGCACATGACTTGCTGGGTCGGCACGGCCCGCGTGCTTGTCGCTCTCAAGAAGCATTGGCAGGGCACGCTCGTTTTCATCGGTCAACCAGCCGAGGAAGTCGGTGCCGGCGCTCGCCGAATGCTCGAAGATGGCCTGTTCAAACGCTTCCCACGGCCCGATTACTGCCTCGGCCTGCATTGCGATTCCCGCTTGCCCCATGGCCAAGTCGGCTACACCGAGGGCCTGTCGCTCGTCAACGTCGATAGCGTGGATATCCTGGTCAAAGGCAAAGGCGGCCATGGCTCGGCGCCGCACACGACCATTGATCCGATCGTCATCGCCGCTCGCATCGTGCTCGATCTGCAAACGCTCGTGAGCCGCGAGAATAATCCGCTCGATCCGGCTGTCGTGACGGTCGGTTCGATTCATGGCGGGACGAAGCACAACATCATCCCGAGTGAAGTGAAGATGCAACTGACCGTGCGCTCGACGCGCGACGATGTTCGTGCTCGCCTGCTCGAAGGCATCCAGCGCATCACCAAGGCGGCGGCGCTGGGAGCCAAGGCGCCGGACCCGGTGGTGTACTTCCATACCGACAACTTCACGCCGGCGTTGTACAACAACGTCGATCTTGCCAAGAAAACCAGCAACGTCTTCCGCGCCACGCTCGGCGATGACAAGGTGATTCAGCAGGAACCTTTGATGGGCGGCGAAGACTTTTCGCGCTACATCCGCGCGGGCGTGCCGGGCTTTTTCTTCTTCCTGGGCACGCTGTCGTCGGACCATGTGGCCGCGATGAAGACGGGCAAGGCCCCACCGATCTCGCTGCATTCGGACTTCTATCACCCGATCCCGGAGCCATCTATGCGCACCGGCGTCACCGCGATGAGCATGGCGGCGCTGAATCTGTTGAAGGGGCGGTAAATTGATTCTTACGTTTAGCGCTCGCGTGGTGCCGTGCGAGCGCTAAACGTAAGAATCACATCACCCGTCCGAGTGCCTGGGTGATCTTGCGGCACTCGGCCATGAGCTGGCGGAAAGCGGCGGGCGTCAGCGATTGGTAGCCGTCGCTCATGGCCTTCTCGGGGTTCGGATGCACTTCGATAATCAGCCCGTCCGCGCCGGCGGCGACCGAGGCGACGGCCATCGGCGTGACCAGGCTTGCCTTGCCTGTGCCATGACTCGGATCGACGACGACCGGCAGATGCGTGGTTTGATGCAGATAAGGGACCGTCGCCAACGGCAACGTGAACCGCGTGTGATCCTCGAACGTGCGGATGCCACGCTCGCAGAGCATCACGTTGGGGTTGCCCGTTTTGAGGATGTACTCGGCGGCGAGCAGAAATTCGTCCATCGTCGCGGACGGGCCACGCTTGAGCAACACGGGTAGGCCTGCTTCGCCGACCTTTTCGAGCAACGGATAGTTTTGCATATTGCGAGCGCCGACCTGCATGATGTCGGTGTACTTCGCGAGCAGCGGGACATGCTCGGGCGCCATGACTTCGGTGACGATTGCGAGGCCCGTGGCAGCTCGCGCTTCAGCGAGCAGTTCGAGGCCCTTTTCCTTCAGCCCCTGAAAGCTATACGGACTCGTGCGCGGCTTGAACGCTCCGCCTCGCAGCGCGGTTGCGCCGGCCTCGCGCACGGCATGGGCGACTTCGAGGATCTGCTCACGCGTCTCCACCGAGCACGGCCCGGCAATGACGCCGATGTGGCCTGCGCCGACTTTGAGCTTGAGCACCTCGACGCACGTCGGTTCCTTCTTCATTTCCAAACTGGCCATCTTGTAGGGTGCCAAGATCGGTACGACTTTTTCCACGCCATCCCCCGTTTCCAGGGCTTGCTTGGCCCCGTCACGCTTTTCGCCGAGCGCCGCCACGACCGTACGGTCGGTGCCGACGATGACGTTGGCGCGAAGGCCCAGCCCTTCGATGAGTTCGACGATGTGATCGACCTGCTTAGAGGTCGAACCTGATTTCATTACGACGATCATGTTTTCACCTCAACACTAATACCGTTGCCACGGACCACGGACAAAATAGAAAAACCCTCTGAAACCACGAGGTTTCAGAGGGTTGATTGATTCGATGCTGCGATGACGAAATCTTACAACGCTCCTGAAACCGTGAGTTTCGGATAGTAATGCCAATACGTAATGCGATAACCGAACTCCGCACAAGAGGCGTCGGCGGTTGCAACAGAACTCATCGAAAATTCGCACATATCGATCATCGTATGTTCGAGGCTGTTTGGTGACAACCGAGTTTTTTTTGAATTGCTTGATGATTCGGGAAATCGCGGAGCGAAAAAAAAGGAGGGCCCCGGCGAAATAGACGCCGAGGCCCTATTACTAAAGCTGTGGCCGCTCCGACGGCGACCCGTCGGCCGTCATCGAGACGGCCACCTCTGGTTACCACTACACACTAAACCACCTCCTTCCGCTAAAGCCACCCCGCAGTTGGCCGACACCAGTGTCATCCCTCTGCGAGCTTCAGCCCCGTCACGCGACGATAGCGTGACCCATGTCTTAATCATACCCGATAAGTATACGCCGATCAAATTTTTTTCCGTGGTTCACCTCGTTCCTCTCAGTCCTTGCGAGCTACTTTGAGCAATATTTCGATTTGGTGGATTGGTTGGTGAATATCGCGCAGGGCCGCTTTGCGGTGCCCGCCGAACGCGTATTACTCGCAGCTTCGAGTATAGGTTTGGAATAGCTCGCGCGAGCGCTACGCCGTAAGTGGCAAACGGCGGAGCGTCGGAGGGCCGCTTTTCTTTCGCGATGATAGGGAACTTTTCGCCTTCGATTGCTATCAAAGAAAGTAACAACACGTTATGGAGATTTAGATCATGCGTTGGGCAAAATCTATTGGCTTGTGCATCTTTTTCGGCGCCATCAGCCTGGTCTCAGCGGGCGGGCTGGGGATTCCGAAAAAAGAAGATGTGCCGAAATATCTGAAACAACTGAAAACCTCACCCGTGGCGGCAGACCGGGCGCGGGCGGCAGAGATGCTCGGCAAACGCGGCGGGATCAACGCCAACGACGTTGAAGAAGCCGTTGAGCCGCTCAAGAAATCGCTTGAAAAAGATATCGATGCCAGCGTCCGCGCCGCCGCCGCCCTGGCACTGGGCAACATCCATTCTGATGCCGTGGGGACTGTGCCATTGCTGATCGGCCGGCTCAAGAACGACAGCGCCATGAGTGTCAAGATGGCCTCCGTCGTTGCGCTTGGTCAATACGGCCCGGACGCCAAGGATGCCCTTCCGCCGTTGCGCGAATTGGGCAAGAAATTCGACGCCAAGAAATCCAAAGAAGGCCAAACGATTCAGAACAGCGTGATGGCGATATCGGGCAAGAAAAAGAAAGGGTAGTTTCTCGAACCTGCCGCTTGCGGCTTAGCGCTCACAAGGCGCCTTGCGAGCGCTAAGCCGCAAGCGGCGATACGAATACTCAGCGATCCATAACCAGCGTCACCGGGCCGTCGTTGACTAGCTCTACCTGCATGTCGGCGCCGAATCGTCCGGTCGCGACGGCGATGCCCAGGCCCTTCACGCTGTTGATGAACTCCTCGTACAGCGGAATCGCCACGCTTGGCGGTGCCGCGTCGATGAAGCTCGGTCGCTTACCCTTGCGGCAATCGCCATAGAGCGTGAATTGGCTGACGATGAGCATCGCCCCGCCGATATCGGTTAGGTCGCGGTTCATTTTGCCGTCGCCGTCGTTGAAGATGCGCAAGCCCGCGATCTTCTCCGCCAACCCGCGAGCGCCGTCCAAATTGTCGGCATGCGTGACGCCGAGCAGCACGAGCAAACCCGCACCGATCGCGCCGACGGTCTCGCCGTCAATTGTCACACTCGCTCGGGAGACGCGCTGTACGATGGCACGCATTCGTATCCTCAGAACCACGGTAGACGCACGGACGGAACGAACAGCCCAATCGCGAACCAAAGTCCGGCGATCGACCAATTCAGCGCGGCGAAAAGCCGAAGCCCATTTGCCGACCAGAACGGGGCACGTTCGGGGAGCAAGAATCCCGAAAGCAAGGAACCTTCGAGATAATCCGCTCCGCCGAAGAGCACAATCCACCCCCAAGAATAAAGACACTACTGAAAACACAAGCACCCAGTTGACGAGTGACATTGGTTCCATTGCGAAACGTCAAGTTGCTATCGCGGACTCTACTTCGCCTACAGTTTCTCCAACAACCGCAACGTCTTATCATCTGGCTTACCATCATAATATTTATCGAGAATCTGCTGAAACAAATTCCCCGCCGGCGACACCGATGCAAACAGCGTTGCGCATGAACGCAGCTTGGCATCGTCAGGCGCCCCAAGAATCTCCAACGTGGATCGCCACTCCAGATCGACGACCGTCTTCACGCATTTTAGCAGCCGTAATCCCAGCACCGGATGCGAGAGGTATGCCTTGGCTTCGTCGATGCTCTTTATGGCATAGAGCTTGGATGTCGAGCTGGATGCAAGCCCATCGAGCTGCGGAAAGATGTATCACATCCAGTGCGATGTCTTTTCACCCGCTTCAAGTTCGGCCAACGCGCGAGAGTAGTGATGTGTCTGCGCGTCGATGAATCGGCTAAGACTAAACGGATCATTGTTTGATGTCATCGCTAACTCCTTCCACTCGAAAGATCCACCACCGAGGATACAGCGCGGCCAAACTGCAACAAATACAGAATCACGAAAGCTCGAAAGTACGAAATCACGAAAAATATTCTTGAGTTTCTCTTTCGTGATTCGCATTCTCAATTTGCGAAAAGTTAAATCTGCGCGGCATCGCGATCGCCGAATAGCAACGCCTTGGCGTACATCATAACCGGAAGCATGAGCGACGGTGTATTTCTACCGTCGCTTACGCTTCCGGCTTTGCGGTCTCTGACTGGCGATGAAGATGTGCCCACACGCCTCTGGCCAAGACCCCGCAGGCTCCTGCGTCGCCTGCGGGCTTGGGGCGGGCGCTAAACGAAGCAATCTGCAATCAATTTCACTCGCTCCACCAGTTCACCTTCGACCGCACTCCCTTCAAACGCGGGTCTTCCTCGACCGCACAGACGACGCGGAAACCGACCCAGTCGGCTTCGGTCATCCACCAGATGCTTTGCGGCCTTTGCGGGTCGCGCCTTAGCCAGGTCTTGTCCGATCCGCGCCGGGTCGCACTGCGGCACTTGTCCGCGCCGTCCAGCCACGAGCCGCCGCGAACGCTGTCGGGGTAGCGCGTCGCCTGCGGCAGGCGGACGGGCAGGAGCGTTGCCTTGTCGATCGGGAAGGTGGCGTAGAAGTCCTTCTGATAGGAATCCAGGCACCACTCCGCGACGTTGCCATGCATGTCGTGCAAGCCCCATGGGTTCGGCTGTTTCTTGCCGACGGGGTGCGGCATCGACTCGGCGTTTTTGTCGTACCAGGTGAAGTCGCCGATCTTGGCTGGGTCGAAGGAGTATGCGGTCTTCGTGCCCGCGCGGCAAGCCCATTCCCACTCGGCTTCGGTCGGCAGGCGGTAGTGCGTGCCCGTCTTCTTCGATAACCACGCACAATACTCCATGGCGGCATGATGCGTGACGGCGATGACCGGGAGGCCCGCGCGACCATAACCAAACGTTGGGTCTTCGTACGGCGGCGTGGGGCTGGTAATGGCGTCGGAGAGGATGGATTTCTTGGTGATGTCGGGTCGTTGCGGCGGGCCTTTCGGGCGGTTCTCCCAGTAGATGTCGTACTGGTCCCAGGCGGTTTCGAGCTTGGCCATCCAGAACGGCTGCACGGTCACGGGATGCTGCGGTCCTTCATTGGCGTCGCGGCCTTTCTCGTCGGCGGGGCTGCCCATCGTGAACGTGCCGGCGGGGATCGGCAGCATGTCGAATGACACTTTATCGCTAAGCTTCTCGGTGTACGCTTTGTGCATCGTCGGTTGCGACGGCGCGTTCGCAGGCAGCAGGAGCAGCGAAAACGGCAACAAAAATACGGCCTGTGCGATGCGGTTCATGTATGGTAATCTCCAGTAGGTTTGAGATCAAACAAGCCCCACCATGAGCGCAGTGATTGGTGGGGGTCGAACCGCCGATACCATTCACCCCAAGGAATCGCTGCGCTCATCATGGGGCTTGTGGACATTTGCACTATTGGTTCTCATGCTTCAATTATCCACCCTCAGTTTATGGATCGCGCTCGTTTGCGCAACACAATCGCCAGCGCTCGAGCGCTTCACCTTCACCGAGCCGCACATGGGCACGATTGCTCGCATCGTGCTGTATGCACCGGATGAATCATCGGCGAGGAAGGCGGCGGCGAAGGCGTTTGCCCGGATTGCTGAGCTAAACCTCGTCATGAGCGACTATAATCCTAATAGCGAACTGATGCGACTCTGCGCCAAAGCCGGCGGCGAGCCCGTGCCGATCGGCGCCGACTTGTACGATGTGCTCGAGAAGTCGCTGGCGTTCGCCAAGCTCACCGATGGGGCGCTCGACATCACGATCTCGCCGGTGGTGCGACTCTGGCGGCGGGCGAAGCGGGCGCGCGAAATGCCTAGCGAAGCCGAGATCAAGCAGGCGTTGGCGCTTGTCGATTTTCGCAATATCAAGCTCGATTCGCAACGTCGAACCGCGCAACTGTTGGTGATGGGCATGCTGCTCGATCTCGGCGCAATCGGCAAGGGTTACGCTGCCGACGCAGCGCTCGCGGTATTGCGCAAGCATGGATTCCCGCGAGCCATGGTGGCGCTGGGCGGCGACATCGCGGTGGGCGACGCGCCGCCGAACGCGAAGGGCTGGAAGGTCGGCATCGCCCCGCTGAAGGACCCGGGCGAGAATCCAACACATTATTTGTTAGTAACGAATGCTGGCGTCTCGACGGCGGGCGATGCGGAGCAGTATGCGGAGATCGCGGGCAAGCGCTATTCGCACATCATCGACCCGAAGACCGGCATCGGGCAGATCGGTCGCCGAAGCGTCACCGTGATCGCGCCGAATGCGACGATGTCCGACGCGCTCGACACCGCCGTATGCGTCATGGGCCTGGACCGTGGCCTCAAGCTGATCGAAAGCCTCGACGGCGTCGCGGCATTGTGCGTGTTCGAGACGAAAACCAAAATTGTCACCGCGCAATCTTCGAGGTTCGCGAGATTGTTGTTGACCGATTGATATTTCAAATTGCAGATTTCAGATTGCAAATTAAAAATGCTGGACTGGGCATTTCAGTCTGCAATCTGAAATTTAAAATCTGCAATTCGACCCAGGAGCGTGAATGAGTTCCGAACCAAATAGTAAACCCTTGCTGAGAACATTGGCTCCTGCCTTGAAGGAATTGGAGCGGCGATTGCGCGCATGGCTCGGCGCGAAGCGATGCTATCCGCAAACGACGTTGCAACGGGCCGCTCTGGAAGGCATCGCCGACGATCTCTTGCGCCAGGCCGACGCGCTGCAGCTCGATCAACCGCTGCTCACCATCATGCTCATGGGCGGGACCGGCGTGGGCAAATCGACGTTGCTCAACGCTCTCGCCGGCGGCGCCATCGCTCAGGCGTCATTCGCTCGGCCTACGACGCGCGATCCGGTCGTTTATTACCACAGCTCCGTGCAAACGGCTCGACTCGATCCGGCGTTGCAGTGCTGTCGATTGGCGGCGCATGATCGCGTCGAGCTTGAACAAAAAATCATCGTTGACACGCCCGATCTCGATAGCAACGACCTCTCGAATCGCGACAAGCTGCTGCGCTTGCTTCCGGTTGCGGACATCGTGCTCTATGTAGGCTCGCAGGAGAAGTATCACGATAAACTCGGCTGGGAATTGTTCCTTGAACAGCGCAAACGGCGGGCGTTCGCGTTCGTGCTCAACAAATGGGATCGCTGCCAGCACGCCGGCGCGACGGGCGTTCGGCCTGACGACGATTTGATTCGTGACCTCAACTTCGAAGGATTTGAGAATCCGCTGGTGTTTCGGACCTGTGCCCAACACTGGGTCGATCAGCCGTTCATCGGCAACGGTGACATCCCGCCCGTCGAGGGCGAGCAGTTCGCCGAGCTGATGCGCTGGCTGGAACTTGGCCTGACACGCGTCGAGATCGAAGCGATCAAAGCTCGCGGCGTGGGGCAGTTGCTTAAACAACTCGACGACACGATGCGCGACATTTGCCCGCCGGACCTGGCCACAGCCGCCGAGCGTGTGCGCGGCGCCTGGTCGCGTCAACTGGGCGACGAAGCCAACGGGGCGACGACGGTCCTGCTCAACACGCTCGATCCTTTCCAGCGCGAGATCGAACATCATTTTTCCAACGAACGCCAAAAGCAGTTCAGCGGTTTGATGGGATTATACCTCCTCGGCGTCAACAAATTGCGCTACACCGGCAGCACACTACGCGATCAGATTCCGTTCATGGGCCGCGGCATGTCGGGTATACAGACGCCGCAGGAATGGAGCCTCGCTCGCTTCACCGAAGCATGCAGCGCGGTAGCGGCGGAGCAGCATCTTTCCTCGCGATTGAAGGCGCTGACGAATCGCCTGTTGATCGAGGCCGACGCGCTCGGCATCCCGCTCGGCTTGCTGCAAGACTCGACGGAATCGGCGTCGCGGTTGGATTGGAAGGCTCGCTACGCCCAGGCGATGATCGATGTCATCAGCACCGTTGAACGTGCGTGGTCGCATCCGACCGGCGCGCGGCGCTGGCTGCAAAAGCTCATCATCGTGCTGGCCGACTGGCTGCCGAGCTTGACGTTGTTGGTCGGCATCGGCGTGGTGCTGTGGCGATTTTTCATTCAAGTTTCTGTTTCTATTGACATGATTTGGTTCGGAGCTCCATTCGCCGCCGTCGGCTTGGTGCTCATCAGCTTGCATGTCGCGATCTCCATGTGCCTGCCGATGCGCTGGCCGACGATTCGCGGGCAGTTGCAAGAGCACCTAGAGCAACGCCTGCGCAACGAAATCGAGCGGCCATATCATCAGGTTTTGGCCGACGTCATGAGCGACATCGAAAGCGAACGGCGACAGAACGAAGCGTACGTCAAGGAAATCGAAGAGGTGGCCGGCTTCCTGTCCGAACGCGAGCAGGCGGCGAGTATCGTTGGTTTGTACGGGAAATGACATGGGGATCGGCATCATGCAATGGTTGCATTCGCTGGCCGGCTGGCTGCTGATTCTGCCTGTGCGGTTCTATCAAATCGTGCTCGGACCGATGCTGCCGAAGGTGTGCCGATATTATCCGAGTTGCAGCGAATACTTCATTGAAGCCGTGGAGAAGCACGGGCCATGCAAGGGATGCGCCAAGGGCGTCTGGCGCATCTGCCGGTGCGGGCCATGGACCAAGGGTGGCTACGATCCGCCGTGAGGTTGGATTCGCTCAATACGGATAATGTGGCGTGCCGTCGAAGAGGTTGCGTGGGCGCAGCTCGAAGCCGGACCAGGCGATGGGTGTGGAGCCGCGGAAGTCGTCTTTCACAAAGCGGCCATCTTCCGAGCGCGGTTCGTGATGGCAGGCGGTGCTGAGCCAGAGCACGACATCGGCGTTCATGATCTTCTCGCTTTTGCGCACATACTCGTTTACCTTCGGATAGTAGAGTTGGTCTTTGCGATTCACCGTCACCCAGAAGTCGTGGTGTGTGCATTCTTCCTTTTCGCCGAAGTGGCGGGCATTGCCCATGCGTGCCGTCACAACGTCGTATGACACCGCCATCTTGCGGATGTTCTTTCGCTTCTCCGCCGTCACGTTGACCATCGTAAACTTGTCGGCGTGGAAATCCTCGAAGCCTTCAACGCCCTTGTTGAATGGCCGGGCGATGGTCTTGGTCTTGCCTTGCTCGGCTTTGATTTCGATATGGTCCATGGCCCAGACGGAATTTTTCGGGCCATCGAGATTGACATCGACGCGCCAAAGGCCATTATGCATGTGGCCCTCGAACTCACGCGTGGAATAGTTTCGCCCGGTCGAGCCGACGCGGAAGGTAATCACGCCGTCATCCTGAAAGCCGTACTCGATGACATAGCGGTAATTGGCAGCGTCGAGGCAGCCCCAGAGTTTCATGACCTGCCCGCGTTGCACGCCAGTCGCCGTGTCGATCCACATGATGCCGCGGTCGAGGACTTCCTTGACGACGGTCGGCGTCTTGCCGAGCAGTTGCCCGTTCGGCCCCGCGGCTTCCTTGTTCAACGTGATGAGCGAGAAGTTGTACGACACATCCCAGAAACGCGGGCTACCCGAATGATACGGCACGAACATCTCGGCCAAGCGAGCGTCGCCCATCACCTGCATCCACGGTTCTTGCGGACCACGTTTGAACCAGGCATCCTGAATGGTCAGACCATAGCCGGAGGATGTGGCATAGCGCACCTTCCACGCGGTTTTCATGGCTTCCATGCTGGGGAAGGCGTGAATGATTTCCGTGTCAGGTACAGGCGGCATCGGCGCGGGTTGCTCCGCTCGTGGCATCGCGGTCAAGCTCACGAGTACCAGCACAACGAACAATCCAGCAGCGCGAGTCCAGGTCATCGGCAGGCTCCGGGGAAGTGTCATTTTTTTCGCTTGCAGCGTAGCGTTCGGAATATCCTACGCGAGCGCTAAGCCGCAAGCGGAAAACAGAGCGGGATCGGTTGCATCGCGGTACGCACACGCCGATTCTCCGCGACCTGCCCGGCGTAACCGAGCATCATCGGCAACATCGTCAGCGTCATAATCGCCCACAGGACCACCGATAGGCCGAGGGCGTGCATCGGCTGGAATCGCAGGATCAACCATAGGCCGATGAACCAACCGAGCAGATGGCAGAAATTGAACACGAGGTTCAGGATCAGCAGTCCGAGATGGAATCTTCGCGGGATGCCCGTCGGGCCTACGTCGAATTCGATCATCGACCAGCCGTCCTTGGTGACAAACGTGCGGTAACCGCTGGTATCGCCGCGAACGAGATCGAACCGCATTTTCGTGCCGCCGACGTTATCGGTCTCGATGGCGAGGATGTCCTGCGGCTGCCAAGGTCGTTTCGCAGGGGTCCCCTCATAGTAGAACCGGCCACGATCATCGTGTCTGCTGACGTAGGCGAAACGCTCGCCGTCCTGAAATTCACCGGCTTTCTTTCGCTTGACCGCCCAGATATTCTTAATGGGACGATCAAACTTTTCCACAACAGGGCTGAAGCGGTGGAGGGTATTGATCGGCAAATTCGTCGTGCTGGCGTTCGCGGAGAAGGCGATCGAGAAACACCAAATCGAGAAACCGAACGAAAGCAACACGCCGGCAAGCGGGGCCTGCCAGGCGATCCCGGCTGAGGGTTCGGTATAGATGTAGCCCTGAAAATAATACGTGCCCGCCCAGAGCACCGCAGTGATGCCGATGGTGGCGACGATCAGAATCATGATGAGTGCCAGCACCAACAAACTCCGTCAAGCCCCAAGACGAGCGCAGCAATTCCTGGGATTCAACCCCCCGCGAATCGCTGCGCTCATCGCGGGGCTTGGAAACAGGTGAATGGTAATATACGCGATGCGGGTGGATTTGCGAAGCGGGAAAGCCAGGCGGGTTCAGTCAACGTCAAAATCTCACTTGCGTGAATTCGCCGAGTTGTTATAGTCCCGCGACGCACGGAAAACGCGCCGCCTCGCCATGCGCCGAGTTGGAAGCATCGGTTGTTTTGGAAATCTGGGATTCATGCTAACGTCAATTTGTCTACTATCGTGTATCCTTACGCTCGGTCAGCCGATCGACCGCACCGAACGGCAATTGACGCCGGACCTCGTGCCGGGGCTTGAGCTTGAATATCTCGGCACATACACCGAAGAATCGCTAATCCCGAACGCGCTATACCAGCGACCGTATCGCCTTGAGGCAAACATGCTCGTTCTCGATGTCGGCGTGAAAAGCTGGCAGGTTGCGTTGATGACCACGCTGCGCTATCACGAAGCCAAGCAGGCCGCCGACACGAAAGCGAACCTCCCGTCCTCGGTTCGGCTCGAAATCGCGAAGCTCGATTGGCAGGGGCGGTTTCAGACCGCGGACAAAAAAATCCTCACGCCCGCAACCACCGGCCCTCCGACGCTCGAATGCGGATTCATCTTGACGACTCCGAACGCGAAAGTCGGCCACACCACGACCTGGGATGTCATTGAACCTGGCCAGCCCACGCAACGGTGGCAGGGCATGGGCACGGAATCGATTCACGGCATCACCTGCATGAAATTCGTCGGCGTCCAACAATCACCGGACTGGAACCTGCCGCGCGCGGATCGCTCCTCGTGGCGCAAACGGGACACCGTTTGGCTGCACCCGCAACTTCTCGCCGCTCAGCGTGTCGAACGCGTCATCGAACATCGGGATCCGGCCCGCGAAGTAGCCACTCGCCGCTGCGTAATTCGCTACGATCTCGAACGGCACATTCGCTATCCCACGCGATTCTTGGAGGAACGCCGACAGGAAATCGAACGAGCTGCCAAGATGAATGATGAGGCGATGCCATTACTGAAGCAGCCGGGCGGGAAGCAGCAGCAGATCGATTCGTTGTTGACTCGGGTGGCGCATCACATCGATCGCTATCAGCCGACGCCGTATCGCGCGTCGGTATCGCACCTGAAGACGTTGCTTGTGAGTGCGAAGAAGGGCGAGTCGCCCGTCGCTCCGCCAATGCAGAATTCACCGGTAGCCGTGATTCAAGTTGCCACGGTCGGGCATCGGGCGCCGGACTTTAGCGTCAGCGCGTTGAACGGCACGGAAACCGAACGGCTCGGCAAACACACCGGCAAACCGGTGTTGATCTTCTTCTACAACCCCGCGACCGACCTCGGCAAGGAAGTTCTCCGCTACGTAAAAACACTTAACGACCGCGTTGCCGGTCGAATGGCGGTTTTCGCCATGGCGGTGACCCGCGATGTCGAGATGGCGCTCGGGCAGCACAAAGAGATGCTCCTGCCGTTTCCGGTCCTCGACGGGACCGGCATGCGCCAATTGCTCGGCGCGACCGACACACCTTGCTTCGTCGTCGTCGATCCCGACGGCATCATCCGCCTGGCCCAAACCGGCTGGGGCTATCAGACACCCGGCGAAATCGAATCGTCGCTTGGATTGCTGAACCAACGCTGACGCCAGCTGGCCTATCTCCCGCTTGCCGTTTAGCGCTCGCGTCGGATTATCCGAGCGCTAAACGACAAGCGAATATTCCCTCTTATCGCGATTTCGCACATTACCGCGCCAATCCCATTTCTCGGCATTCTCGAACTTTTCGATAGTCTCCCTGTTCTATTTTCTACCAAGACTCTCCGAGTTGCCCTGCGGGTCTTGTTTCTCTGTTATGAAAGACGATACGATGAAGATAAGGCATCCTGCCCACATTCGCGAAGTCGGCAACCTTCGGGAGGGGGCCAAACGATGGAGTATCAGATTCAGCCGAATTCCCGCCGATGTGCCGTTACGAATCGCGAGCTAAAACCTGGCGAGCGTTACTTCACGGCGTTGGTGGAAGAAAATCGGCAGTTCGTGCGAAAAGATTTCAGCAACGAGGCCTGGCAAGGTCCGCCGCTGGGAGCGTTCAGCTTCTGGATGGGGCGTGTCGCTGTCGGTACGGAAAAGGTCAAGCCGCGTTTCGATGACGACCTTCTGGAGGAATGTTTCGGGCGTTTGGAAGGACAGCTCGATCCGAAACGGGCAAATTTCCGCTACGTGCTCGCTTTGCTCTTGCTAAGGCGACGCCGTTTCCGGTATGAGACCTCTGTGATGCGCGACGGCAAGGAGGTTATGACCCTCCGCTGCCTTCGCACCAACGCCAAGCATGAAGTCACCAACCCTCGCCTGAACGAAGACGAGATGGCCCAAGCCCAGGACGAGGTGTTTGAAGTGCTGGGATGGAAGTGATGGTTTCCGAATCACCGCTTGCGGCCTAGCGCTCACAGCACGCCGCGCGAGCGCCAAGCCGCAAGCGGCAAAACGTTGAAAAGAGAACGTCATCATGCAAACCCTAATTCGCCGCTTATTTCTGGGATTGCTGATCGTTCTCGGCGCCGGCTGCGAAAGCACGCGCTGGAACTGGTTCAAACCCAACAACGACAACTCCGCCAAACCCGGGGCGACTCCGTCTGTCGCTAATCTTGTCACTTATCTCAATAACAACGCTGAGCGAATCCAAAGTCTGCGCGTCGAGGATCTCTCCATCGACGCAACGATGGGCAATCAGTCGATCGGGCTACAAGGTCGCATCTTTGCTGAGAAACCACGCAACTTTCGCATGAAAGTGACGGCGTTCGGCAAGGACGAAGTGGATATCGGATCGAACCAGCAAGAGTTCTGGTTCTGGGCCGCGAAGAACCCAGACCCGTATCAGTATTTTTGCAGCTACAACGATTTCCAGTCCGGCCGTGTTCGCCGCATGCCCCTGCCAATCCAGCCGGAATGGGTGATGGAAGCGATGGGCCTCGGACCGTACGGCCCCGCTGATCGTTACAAGCTGGAGCAGGATGGGCAGGTCGTGAAATTGGTGGAACACATGACGACGCCAGCGGGCCAAAAGGTGCGTAAGGTCATCGTCATCAATCGCCGAGAGGTACGCTCGCCGGAACCGCAGGTCAAGGGGTACCTGTTGCTGGACGATGCGACCGGTCAGGAGATATGCGCGGCGAGCATCACTAGCACAACCGTCGATCGCAAGACCGGGGCGATCGTGCCGTATCGGATGGAATTGCGCATGCCGACGCAGAAGATGCGGATGAGCCTGAAGATGGACGGCCTAACGACTAACGCGCCGACGAGTGGAACGCCGTTCGTGCGGCAACCGATGACGAACATCGAGCCGTTTAACCTTGCCACGGAACGCATTGAGCCATTTGGCTTCCAGCGAACGGAAGCCCAGAGGTGAGGTACTCCGAACCTCTGGGAGCCCAAGGGTTCGGAGTACCTCACCCTTGGGCTTTGCGGTCCGTCACACCGCCTTGGCCAGGGTACTATACCCCAACACGGCGTTGGCAAGCCCTTCAGCCCCTAGGCGGCGCGAGGTGGACTCGCTGGCTCCCACGGCGCGGAGGTGATCTTCGGAGATTTGGTGTGTTTCCGAGGCGACCATCACGATGTGCAGATCGGCGTGCTCGACATTGAGTTTTGCGCTGGTCAGCCAGCTGCTAATATCCGCCAGCGATTCCTCGATGGCGACGACATTGGGTTGCCATTCGCGCGTCAATTCGATTGCTTCCATGCCGCTCGTTACGAGTTGCACTTCCCAGCCCAGCCGGCGAAAGAACCGCCCGCATTCCGATGCAAACGCACCGTCCACGTAGGCCAATAGCAGACGCGGCCTGTTGCTGAAATCAGTCTCGAACCTTTCGTTCATGTTCCGACTACCTGTTCTGCCTGCAAAAACCACATTCTTCAGAACTTTCATTTTTCTCCAACTCAACTGTACGCTGTTTTTGTGTGGTCTGGGTTCGGTTTTCAAGAATTTTCCTCGAAGAAACCCAGCGTAATAGGCTCTTCGCGTGGAATAATCGTACCCAGATCGCTAAAAAATTCCTAGCCGAGTTCGCTCGGCTCGTTACGAACACCGTATTTTCCCATATAGCCCGCCATTTATGGCGGGTTTGTCGTCGGGAAAAACCCGCCATAAATGGCGGGCTATATTTAATCTGGAGCATTGAAAGTGGCCAAGAAAACGACCGCAAGCAAAACACCGGAAAAGACGAGTCCCTCTATTATACGCGAAACAATCGCCGCCGGCGGCGGAATTTTGCTTCTCGCGCCAACTTGGGTGCCGCGTGCCTTCCTGACACCAGGCCGACGCCTGAAACTTCACTCCGACGATATCTACGCCTACGGCGCCAACCGCGGCGGCATCGACGAACGCTGGTTCGCCTCCACCACCCACGCCGCCAACGACGGCGCCGACTGGGACGAAGGCCTATCCTACGTCGTTCACGACGGGAAAAAATCCTTCACCATCCTCGACGCAATCAAAGCCGCCAAGGCCGACCTCATCGGTCCCGACATTTGGGCCAAGTATCAACGCTGGCCCGTCTACTCGAAGTTCTTCGACAACATGGGCCCCATTCCCCATCACATGCACCAGAGCGCAAAGCAAGCCGCGCTCGTCGGACAACAGGGCAAGCCCGAGTCGTACTACTTCCCGCCGCAGATGAACTACATCGGCAACAACTTCCCCTACACGTTCATGGGCCTCGAACCCGGCACGCAAAAGTCGGACGTTCGCCGCTGCCTCGAAAATTGGAACAAGGGCGACAACGGCATCCTCGATCTCAGCAAAGCTTATCGCCTCAAACCAGGCACCGGCTGGCTGATCCCGCCATGCATCCTCCACGCGCCGGGTTCGCTCGTCACCTACGAACCGCAATGGGGCTCCGACGTGTTCGGCATGTACCAGTCGATGGTCGAAGGCCGATATGTGCCCTGGGATTTGCTCGTGAAGGATGTGCCGAAGAAGTATCACAAGGATCTCGATTACCTCGTCGAGCAGCTTGATTGGGCAGGCAACGTCAACCCGAACTTCAAGGAAAGCCAGTATCTCGAGCCGATCCTCGCCGAGGGCGGCGCGGACCAGGGCTACGAGGACAAGTGGATCGTCTATGGCAAAATCGATGGCGAGGAACTCTTCACTGCCAAGGAACTGACCGTCCAGCCCGGCACGAAAATCACCATCAAGGACAACGGCGCCTACGGCCTGACGGCGGTCCAGGGCAGCGGCACAATCAACGGCAAACGCCTGCAAACGCCATTGATGATCCGCTTCACCCAGCTCACCGAGGACGAATACTTCGTCAGCCACGGTGCCGCGCGAGCCGGTGTGACGTACGACAACACCGGCGACGAACCGCTCGTAATTTTGCGCTATTTCGGGCCAGGCGTGAACCCGCAGGCGCCGAAGATCGGGGACGCGAAAAAACGATGATCGTGAAACTGCCCGACTTCGTTTAGCGCCCGCAAAGCGCCGCGCGAACGCAAACGATTTCGGGAAGGACAATCGAGACGATGTCGATTCAATCGAACTTACGTTGATGCGCCCCAATTGCGGACGGAGGGATACTCATGAAACGATACGCAGCAATCTTGGCCGTGGCCCTTTGGTGTATTGTCTCATCCGCTGCACCCGTGGTGGCGCAGGAGACGAAGGCCTCCACCGTGAAAATGGTTCGATCGTTCACGGAATTAAAGACGCAGAAATATTCCGTACGGTTCTCTCCGTCGGGGCGCGAAATCCTATCATCGGGCTTCCTCGGGACAATCCTCTGGGACATCGAATCGGGATTCATACTAAAGACGCACAAATTCGGTGGCGTTGCAATCTACAGCGGCGATGGTAAGCACATTTTTATTGGGAGCAGATTCATCGCGAACGGTGCGAAACCATTGATGCGGATTGACCCTAAGACGTGGGAAGGCACCGAATTGATGCCGCATCCCGGCACAATCGAGTGCATGGCGGCGTCCGACGACGGGAAGTATCTGCTTTGTGGTGGTGCCAAGGAGTTCCAGTTAAACTCTGTCGGTCCTCCTGGATCGATTTCAATTTGGAGTGTCAAAGATCGGAAAGTGGTTCGGACACTCGAAGGGCATCTCATGCCTGTACAAGGTGTTGCCTTCGTGCCGGGCACCTTTCAGGCGTTGTCAATTAGCTATGACGGAACCATTCGCCGGTGGGATCTTTCGGACGGAAAAGAATTGAAACGAATGGGGAAGCCCGTCAATTTGATAAGAGACGATCGTCCGTTACCGCTCGCTGTCTTTAGGGACGGTAAATCGTTTTCTGCTCTTGATTACATTTTTGACGTTGATGGGTTTGCAATGGGACTCAAGTTGGAACTTACGATGCAACAGCGAACGATCCCCGGCATCTGTGTGGCGATCTCTCCGGATCAGCGGATCATAGCTGCTGGAAATCGGGAGGGAGTTGTCCGCCTGTTTCATGCAAAAACGGGCAAATTGCTTAATACCTTTCATGCTCACAACAACCGTGCAAGTGTCAACTCCATCGATTTTTCACCCGATGGCCAATTCATCGCTACAGGCGGCGATGGTGCTAATCCTAATCCTGGACAGGGGCCTGGCGACTATACCGTCAGGATCTGGAAGGTGCCGCCAGTTGAGTGATCGCTAACACGCAGAGATTGATGCCAGAACTCTCGGTAAACGCCACATGAGCTGTGCGCTGATATGATAAAATAAGTTCTCTCCCAAAATGCCCACAATGGAGTGCGAAATGATTACCTCTACCGATATTCGAAGCCGTCTGAACAGACAGCCGTTCTCGCCGTTTCGCATCCGAACCAGCTCAGGCCAGGCGTATGATGTCCTTCACCCCGAGTTCGCGATAGTAGGCAAGCGCGTGGTTGTCGTCGGTATCCCATCTCAACAAGACGATCCCGAATTCGACCAGGCGCATGTCGTGTCGATCCTCCACGTTTCGGCGTTGGAGACGCTACTGGAGAAGGTGCACGCAGCGACCTAGTGCGGAGTCTCGCCAATTCAACAAATGATGGTCCCAAACTCAGAGGTTCTATGAGCAACTCATTCCCCAAACTTCACAACGCTACCTGGCCTGGCGTCGTCGGCAAAGGCTCGGCGGACGGCGAGCCGTTTATCGGCCTGGATACGATGATCGAACTCACCGCTGCCGCCAATGTCAACGGCGTCAAGTTCGATGGCATCGACCTGTTTCTGTTCGCGCCGCATGTCGATATCGATTCGACCGACGACGATCTGAAACGCCTCGCCGACAAGATCCGGGCCAAGAATCTCGCCATCGGCTCCGTCGTCGCACCCGTATGGGGTGGGACCGGCGGCGGGTCGGCCATGGGCGGCGAAAGCGATCGCGCCAATTTCCTCACGCAGGTTCGCAAAGGCTGTGGCATCGCCAAACGCCTCCGCGAACTCGGCGCTCGGCCATATGGCGTCGTTCGCATCGATTCAGCCGCTGGCGTCGGCGACTGGGCCAAAGATCCCGAAGGCAGCCAAAAACGCATCGCCGAGACGTTCCGCCTTGCCTGCGACATCGCCGCCGACCATGGCGAGCGTTTGGCGGCCGAGGGCGAAATCTGCTGGGGCGGCATGCACAGCTGGAAACGCATGTTGCAACTGATCGAGTTGACCGATCGGCCCGGCACGCTCGGTTTCCAGGCCGACATGGCACACACGCTGCTCTACACGCTCGGCTTCAACGCACCGGAAGACCGCATCGTGCCCGAAGGCTTCAATTGGGACGCCAAGACGCTCGATCAATCGCTGGCCACGCTCACCGCGGCACTTCGGCCTTGGACTATCGACTTCCACATCGCGCAGAACGATGCCACCGTCAAAGGCTCGGGCTCGCACGACAAGACCGGCCGACACTGCCCCGCCGACGATCCGAACGGCAAGCTCAGCATTCCGCATCACGCCGGCTTCTGGATGCGCGACGCCTATGGCAACCTGACCAAGAAGTTTCAGCACATCTGCTGGGACGGCTGCATGTTCCCCAACGACATGATGATGCAGCCGCAAACGTGGAACAACATCCTCGCGTCGATGATCGCCGTGCGCGAACAGCATGGGTGGAACTGAGGCGAAAGCCCAGAGGTGAGGTACTCCGAACCTCTGGGATCCCAAGGGTTCGGAGTGCCTCGCCACATTGGCACCAACTTAAGGAATACGCACCAAACAAACACAATTGAACCACAGAGGCACAGAGGACACAGAGAAAATACGAAGAATGGGGAGCAAAGAAGGCGGGCTGAATCGTTAAGTGTTCCCTTCGCTATTCCTCGCATTTTCCCTGTGTCCTCTGTGCCTCTGTGGTTAGTTCGCATTTGTTTTCCATCATATCCTTACGTTAATGCGTATGGGGTTCGGAGTACCTCACCCTTGGGCTTTGCATTTCCTTTTCCGCAATCTTGGCGGGGAACCAATGCCGACGCGCCCTATTGAACAAGGAACATAACTATGTCCATCGCCAATCGCCCGTTGATCCCGCTCTGGGCGAAGTTGCCCTACACCGCGTTCATGGCCGTGTTAATTCCGATCTACCTGAAGAATTATGGGCCGACCAATTTCTTGTACTTCTGCGATGTCGTCGCGATTATGACCGTCGTCGCGATTTGGTTGGAAAGCCCGCTGCTGCTTTCGGCGGCCCTCATCGGCGCGTTTTTGCCTCAGATGTTGTGGGTCGTCGATTTCTGCTTTGAAGCGTGTGGCGGTCATTTGACAGGCATGACGAGCTACATGTTCGACCGTCAAAAGCCGTTCCTCTTACGGTTCCTGTCGTTCTTCCATTTCTGGTTGCCGTTCTATCTTGTCTATGCCGTTTGGTGTGTGGGCTACGATCGACGTGCAGCGGTACTGTGGTCGGTGATCATGTGGGTGCTGCTGACGGTGTGCTTCGTGTGGATGCCGCCGGCGAGTCCGAGTGTGGATCCGATGACCAGAGCTCAATTGCGCGATCCGAATATGCCGGTGAATATCAATTATGTCTTCAATCCCGGCAGCGACGAGAAGCCGCAAGAGTGGATGGACCCCAAGGTGTACTTCGCGGTTTACATGGGAATACTGATGATTGGCGTGTACCTGCCGACGCACCTCGTTTGTCTGAAATGGATGCCGAAGGCGCGTTTGCCGCTTGCGGCTTAGCGCTCGCCTGATGTCTTGCGAGCGCTAAACGCCAAGCAGGCCATCACACCGGCTTGCCCTCAATCACGCTCACTTCGGTCGGCGTCGGCACGATGCGCGTTAGATCGAAGCCCGCCTTGGCGTAAATCACGCGGTATTCGGCTTCGGTGCGTTCCTTGCCGCCGGGCAGGACGAGCATGTTGAGGTCGAGCCATTTCGCCGGCTGCGGTTCGTTGCGCGGCTTGATGACCATTTCGATGACAAGCAGCTTGCCTGATTTCGGAATCACTTTGCGAATGTGCGTGAGAATCGTATGGCACTGCTCGTCGGTCCAGTCGTGGATGATGTGCCTCATCTGATAGGCATCACCACCTGCCGGGGCCGACTCGAAAAAGCTGCCCGCGATCGTTTCGCAGCGCGAGGCGAGGCCGGCGTCGGCGAGGTTCTTTTTCGCCCGATCGATGACATTGGGCAGATCGTAGAGGATGCCCTTCATCGCCGGATTCTTCTTGAGAACCGCCGAGATGACCGTCCCGTTGCCCCCGCCGACATCGACGAGCATGTTGATGCCGGCGTAGTCGTAGGCCTCGATCATCGCCTGCGTTTCGGGACCGTGAAACCCAGTCATGGCGGCGTCGAAGATATTCGCTTCCTCGGGATGTTCACTCAGCCAGTCGAATATCGGTTTGCCATAAACGTGATCGAAACCCGGCTTGCCGGTCTGCACGCAGTAAAGAAGTTCGCCCCAAGAGCGATAGTGTTCGTCGCCCATCATCAGCGCGACGGCGCGCTGCGAGCCGTGCACGTCGAGCAAACACTCAGCCATCGGCGTCAGACCGAATCGGCCAGCGGCGTCCTCCTCGAAGATACCGACGCTCGACAGCGCCCGTAGCAAGCGGTACAGCGCCTGCGGTTGCGTGTTTGTGAGCATTGCCAAAGTGTCGGCGGTTTGCGGTGCATCTTTGACGTGATCAGCGAGCCTGAGTTTGGCGGCGACATGAATCGACGTTGCCGACCAGTAGCTCGTTATCATCTGCAATATTTGCTGCCGCGGCGTGGGTTTTTTGTCCGACATGGATGTCCTTCCTTTTCGGATTGTGATCGACGAAATCGATTAGCCTCGACGCGCAGCGGAGCGCGGTTTTGACGCCCTCGCTCCGCTGCGCGTCGAGGTTAATCGAGTCATTTGCCAACCGTTCCTATTGCGGTTTTTTTTCTTTCTTTTTGGCATCGATGAACGTGCGGAATTGTTCGAGCGAAACGCCTTTCATTTCCGGGTCGATTTTGTCAAAGGTCATGCCGAGCATTTCGCGGACTTTGTCCTTGTTCTTCAGGTTGCTCGCGAGTTTCAGGAATTCGTCTTTCGTCAGTTTGCCATCTTTGTTGGCGTCGAGCTTTTTGAAGAGCGTTTCTATTTCGATCTTGCCCTTTTTAGGCTCATCCTGCGCGGTAACGCTGGAGTTGATGAGGAATAAGGTCGCCGCCAAGAAAAGGGTAAGTCCAAGTAACCGTGTCATGTCTTTTCCTCAAGGTCAGCGGGATTCGCTCCCCGCGCGGATTCGTTTTTGCTACACTTCTAACAATATCGCACGACCATTCCTCTGTCAAAAAAAGGACCTGCCAACATGCGTCTATTTCTGCTTGTATTCGCTGTTCTATCGCTCCTGACGGCATTGATTACCCGCCCCGTGGCCCTACAAGCGGGCGATGCCGACAAACCGTTCGTCACCTTCAAGATCCAAGAATCGCCGGAAAAACTGCAGGTCGGCTACGCTGTCGTTGCCGCGGATGTCAATGGTGATGGCAAGCCCGACATCGTCGTAGTGGATACAACGCGGGTTATTTGGCTCGAAAATCCGACATGGAAAGTTCACACGATCATCACGGGAATGACCAAACCCGACAACGTCTGCATCGACGCCCTCGACATCAATGGCGACGGCAAAATCGATTTCGCCCTTGGCGCCGACTGGAAACCGTTCAACACCAAGTCCGGCGGCACGCTGCAATGGCTCAAACACCCGGCGAAAGCAGGCGACAAATGGACCGTTCATCCCATCGACATGGAGCCGGTCATCCACCGCATCCGCTTCGCCGACATCGACGGCAACGGCAAGCCGGCCCTCATCTCCGTGCCGCTCATGGGCCGAGGCAGCAGCAAGGAAAAGAATTGGCTCGACGGCGAACCGCTGCGTGTCACCGCCTACCGTATCCCGAAAGACGCCGTCAACGATCGCTGGATGCCCGAAGTGCTCGACGCCAGCCTGCATGCATCCCATAACTTCCACCCGAGAGCGGCCACCAATCGCAAGGGCGACGACATCCTCACCGCCAGCTACGAAGGCGTCAACCTCCTCAGCATGGCCAATGGCAAATGGAAACGCACGCACCTCGGCACGGGCAACCAGGCCAACCTCAAAAGCAATCGCGGCGCCAGCGAGATCAAGGCAGGCAAGCTCAAGAACGGCAAACACTTCATCGCCACCATCGAGCCCTGGCATGGCAACCAAGTCGTCGTTTACACCGAACCGACTGCGGCGGGCAAAATGTGGGATCGCCACGTCATCGACGAGCAGCTGCGCTGGGGCCATGCCGTCAGCTGTGCCGACCTCGATGGCGATGGTTCCGACGAGATCGTCATCGGCGTGCGCGACGAGCCGGCCAAAACCGACAAGTTCACCCAGAGCCGAGGCGTGCGCGTTTACAAAGTCGCTGATGACGTTGGTGCGAAATGGCACCGTCAAATCCTCGACAACGGCGGCGTCGCTGTCGAAGATCTCATCACCGTCGATCTGAACGGCGACGGCAAACCCGACATCGTCGCCGTCGGTCGGCAAACGCAGAACATTCGCATCTACTGGAACGAACGCAAATGATGTTTAGCCGCGACGCGCAGCGGAGCGCTGTCTCGACGCCCGCGCTCCGCTGGCGCGTCGCGGCTAAACAAGTTACTTGGTTACTTCAATATCGAACGTGGTTTTCTTGTTTTTCTGAATCGTGACCGCCTTGCCCTTGCTGAGATTCACGACATACCCCACGCCAGCATGATGCCCCATAATGAACACCTCCGCGCCGGCGGGCACGAACGGGATCGAGTACGTGCCATCCGCCTTCGTGATCGCGTAGTACGGGTGGTCGAAGACGTAAAGCTTGGCTCCCATCCAGGCAGCGATGTAGCTTTCGAGATATATCGGCAGTGGTTGCGGCTGGATCTTGTTCGTCAAGTCCAGGTCTGTCATAGGCGAAAAGGACAAATGGAGGTCGTTGTTGAAATTCGGATGAGTTTGGAACATAACACCGTGGCCCCCGGTATCGCTGTTCTTGAGGATTAATTTTTGGCCGGTTGCCACTTTTGCCTTGCCATCGAAATAATGCGGATTGAACGCCGATACGCGAGGAAAAAAATCATTATCCCTGATTCCGATGACGATCTGTTCGGCACGCTGCTTGAAGTTCGGATGAGTCACCAAGTATGTCTTCGCGGGCGGCTTGATCCAAACGACGACGTTGGCGATAGCTCGTGTATCTTTGTCAATTACCCAAACATTTCCGATCGGTTTCCCGACGTTTGGCAAAACGGGCACGGGGCCAACTCCCGCAAGCGTCACCTTGCCCGACAAGCTGCCGTAGCCGTCGGTTTTGAGCAGGTCTTTCTTTTGCGCCCGGCCCGCGACCGGGCAGGCGGCGATGAAGAGGATCGCGAACAATTGAACGAACATTCGCATGAGCATATCTCCATGAAGGAATATCGTGGAACCTGCACGCACCTACCCAATCCGCTGATAAAGCGCCGGCCGATACCGCGGTTCGGGAATCAGCTTGCCCTCTTTTTTCGCAGCCTTCAGCCAAGCCTTTTTCGCTATTGTCACTTCGTGAACCGCTTCCTCCGCGCTGCTGCCGAACGCTGAACAGAATCCCAAATCCGGAATGTCGGCAACGTAGCAATCATCCTCTTCACTGAAGAAGACATTGATGTGGTAGTCTTTCATTCGTCGTCCTCCATGGCTAGATCATACTCTTCCAACAGCACCAAGAACTGCCGGATTTGGTAGGGTTTCGCCTTCCCTTGCTTCTCCTGCAGGTTCAGGAGTTTCGGAATGCTCAGGTGGGCGAAAATGTGATGACTCCCGTTTACACGCGATAAGCGAAAGCCAAAAGCCTCAACGACTGCGACCAAATCGTCAAAACGAATGTTGCTTGAGCCTGAGAGGATTTTCTTGAACAATTTCTTCTTGTTCATCGTTTGCCACGATTTCAGAGGTAGGGTGTGTCAAGCGCCAGCGCCGACGCACCGTTCGCGCGTGTCCATGGTGCGTCGGCGCTGGCGCTTGACACACCCCTACGGACCATGGACCTCGGACGATTACGCCTTCAACATCCCGACCTTCTTCGCATAAGAAAAGATGCCGCCCGCATCGATGATCGGGGCGACTTCGCCGAGCGGTTTGAGTTGCCAGGTTTCGCCGGTGGTGAGGTTTTGCAGCTTGCCTGAGGCGGTGTCGATTGTTAGTTCATCGCCGGTGCAGATTTGCTCGCACAGGCGGTCGCCGGTTTCAAAGGGGACGATGTAGCCGCCGTTGACGGAATTGCGGAAGAAGATGCGTGCGTAAAACTCGGCGATGACGCATTTGATGCCAGCCGCATCGAGGGCGATCGGGGCATGCTCGCGCGATGAGCCGCAGCCGAAGTTCTTGCCGCCGATGATGATCGTGTAATCCGATACGAACTCGTCTTTCGTATGGAAAGGCACATGGCCCTTGGGTAGGCCCGACTGCGCCGGCGGCACACTCGACAGTGCGTATTTTCCGAACATCTTGTATTCCTCGGCCACGGACGGGTTAAACGTCAGGTATTGCGCGGGGATGATCTGATCGGTATCGACGTTGTCACCGAGGACATAGGCTTTGCCGCTGATGGTGGTTTGCATGGTACTCCGTTTGGACTTACGCCGCTTGCGGTTTAGCGCTCGCGTAGGGTGCACCGAACGCTAAGCCGCAAGCGAAAAACATGGAATTGGCTCAGTAGTGATATTGTAGAGTTTTGCTGCCATTATCACACCATCCCCCATCGCTTTCGCAGTAACCACTCGCCCGTCAAAAGTGCAGCAAACAGCGCCAACACGCCGAAGCTGAACGACCTCCATGCGCCGGCGATTTGATCGCGCGTGCTCGACGAATTTGGCAAGCGGCGCCAGTCGGGCCAGTGGACGGTGCGAAGGCGTGCCTCGGCGGTCGTTTGTTGGGCGATGCGGTCGAGATAGGCGACCAAGCCGGCCTCGCTTGCCGGGACGAATTGGCCATCCGATGCCGACGCCAAATTCGCCAGTGTTTCATGATCGGGCAGGGGATTGAGCGACTCCAGATTCTCGGCAACGACGAGGAACCGCGCGCTGTTGTTCGCTGACGCATCCTTGCCATCGGTGTCTTTGCCTGTACCATCGATTTTCAAGCGATGCTCGCCTGGCTCGGTGAATTGCTCGCACTTGCCGCGCTGATGATCGTCCTCTCGCGAGAACGTGACGGGCAATACTTTTCCCGACGGGCTGACGATCGTTGCTGTGAAGCTCGCCTGCTGAATCGTGTTCCCGGTTTTTCCGCGCAGGCCGAAGGTGAAGCCGAGCGGATCGTCGGCGTCGAGGAGCTGCCGGCGTCTGTCGAGGCGGATCCAGAGTTGATTCGGATCGTCCTCCTGCTGGGTGAGCCAATAGGCGAGTTGCTTCCAGAAGCGCTGATACCCGCGTGCCGCCTCCGCCGAACCCAGCCAGGCGTTCGCCGTCGAATCGACCGTCAACACTGCGACTCGGCTCGCACCGGGTCGGCCGGCGATCAGGATCGGCTCGTCGTTGTCGCCCTTGAGCAATGGCGTGCTGTCCGGCGTCGGGGCACCCACCGGCGTGTAGCCTTCGAGCCGCTCGAAATGCGTCCGCCAAATGGCGTCGTTCTCTTTCGCATCGGGCACGAGACGCAGGAACGGATACGGACTGAGGTCCTTGGGCACGACCGTCGCTCGCACTGCCTTTTCGACAAACATCGGCGATTTCGTTTCCAGCGCGATCGGCAACAACTTCGCGATCGGGGCAATGCCATCCCAGCCGCCCTTCGCAAATGTCTCCACGCCGCCGAGCATCAGCAGGCCCGTTTTTTTCTCGACGATCATCGTGCTGATAGCCTCGAAGATTCCCGGCTCACCGAGCGCGACGCGATCCGCAGAAACGTCGCCGATGACGATCAGGTTGTAATGTCGACGGTTGAATTCGTAATACACGCGCGGATCGAGCTTTTTATCTGACTTGGTCGGCGGCGTGAAATGGAACACCTCGAAGCGTTTCTCGCCGGCGAGCGTCCGAATGGCGAGCGTCGGCTCATAGACACGCACGCGGTCGATCCAAAGAATGTTGATCTTTTCTTGGATCACCTGCACGTAGGTCGAGGCACTGTTGTTGTCGATGTTCGCTTCGCCGAGTTGCGGATCGATTATCACAGTCAACTTGTACTCGCCGGGGCTTTCGGGAACGACGCCCGCAAGCTCGATGTCGAGATCGCGTTCACGGGTGATGTCGAAATTCGGAACCTCGGCGAGCGGGAACACCTTCTTCGTTTCCAAATCTTCAAGCATGGCCGACACGCGTACCTGGGTCTTGCTGAAGCCCGGTGCATGAGCGATCGCCTTGACGACGAGCCTGCCCTTCGCGGGAACGACGCTCGGCTCCGTACGGACGCCTGTGATTGCGATGTCCTTGCGTTGCTTCGCTGCTGTGGGATCGCCCACGCCGAGCGCGAAGATCGGCGCGATGCCGCGCCATTGGCGAGCTTTTTCCAAAGCGGCGAATTTCGTGCCGTTGTCGGCGCCGTCGCTGACGAGTACGATGCCGCGCAGCCGTTTTTCATGACCATGCTTCTGCCACAACTCGTGCAGCCAACGTCCGATGTCGGTGCGTTTGCCGATCGGCTCGGCGGCAACGTCATCAGGCTTGAGCGCCTGAGCCGCGAGATACTTGACAACTTCGATTTGATGAACGTCCTTCAGCGAAAGGATGCGTCGCTGGACCTCGGGGGTTGCCCAAATTTGCTGGGCGTGCTGCCAGCGGGTCGGTTTGCCGTCGATGTCGGCGATCGCCATGCTCGTGGATGCGTCCCAGAGCACGAGGAGTTTGCTTGCCTCCAGGCCGTCCAACTGGGTCATCGCAAACGAGGGCCGAAACATCATGGCGAAGACCAAGCCAAGCGCGAGCAGCCGAAGGCCCAACACGACGCCGACGCGCCGCCAGTTGACGGGTTTGGCACCGAGGTAGGTCCAGATGGTGAGCGCGATTAATGCCGCCGCCAGCGCGAGGGCAACGGACGAGCCGAGCGCAGGAAACGCCGGTTCGAGCGACAGCGAGAGATCGCCAAAAAAAGCCATGAGCAGGTTACTCGTTTAGCCGCTCGCCTTCGGCGAGCGCGGGTCAGGCGTTTTCCAATCGTGACGCCATGCCCGCGCTCGCCGAAGGCGAGCGGCTAAACGCAAGGGCGGCACCGACCCTACTTCGCCGACGGCACGGCGATCGCGCCGACTTCGTTGATGAACAGTACGGTGCCGACGTTGTCGTCGCGGAAAACTTCCACGCCGAACGCGCGGGTCTTGTCCGAGAATTCCTTTTCGCCATACGCTCGGCAACGGACGTTCAAGCCGTGGGTCCAGGCGGGTTCCTTGACGTTGGCCGTCGGAGCTTTGACACCGGAAGCCGCCGGGGCGACGGCGATGCTGCCCGATTCGCAGATGAGGATCAAGTTGCCCGTCGTGATGTCGTTGTAGACCTCGACACCGTATTTGCGGGTGTCTTTGGTGAACGATTTTTCGTCATGGCGTCGGCAGGAGAGGTCGAGGCCGTGCAGCCATTCGGGCGACTTGCCTTCGCCTTTGACTTCGGTGGTTTCGGGGACGATCGCAACATAGCCGTGCTGGGTGATGTAGATGAGGTTGCCCGTGCCGGCGTCGCGGTAGACTTCGATGCCGACCTTCTCGGCGTCTTTCCATTCCTTGACACCGCCCTTGCGAACAGAAAGATCGATGCTATGGACCCACTTCGGATTCTTGCCACTCGCGCCGGGGAAGAGTTTGCCGGTCGTCGCCCCGAGGTTGCCTTGCTCGGTGATGAAGAGCCAATTGTCGGCATTTGGATCGCGGAAGACTTCCATGGCGTGCATCTTCGTCGCCTTGGTGAATTCCTTCTCGCCTGCTTTGCGTGCCGGCAGGTCGAGCCCGGTGAGCCAGGATGGTCCCTTGCTCGGATTGATCGGCGCGGTCAAGCCGGCGAAGTTTGGCCCGACCGCCATGCTGCCTGTCTGCGAGAAGTAGACGCCCAGGCCGGTGTTGTCGTCGCGAAACGCTTCGACGCCCCAGCGTTTGGTGTCTTTGGTGATGTCAGCCTCGCCGATCTTACGGCAAGCGAGATCGAAGGCGTGCGACCACTGCAATTCCTTGAGCTTCTTCTCCTGTCCCTGTCCCTCCGCAGGCACAAGCGCCAGGCCCAGGATCAGAACCAAAGCGGATACGAACAAATTCGTAAGACGAAATCGGAAGCAAGACATCATCGTAGCCTCGTCAGGAGTTTGGAATTCACACATGGGTGGGGAGATTTTATATAGACGAACGAGAAACGTAAGGATAACAAAGGATTTTGCGAGAGATTGATTCGTTTAGCCGCTCGCCTCGGGCGAGCGCGAACAGGTCCCGCATAACACGCGGATCGCGCTCGCCGAAGGCGAGCCGCTAAACGTGGCGCAAAAAATTGGCGACGCGCTCAGCAAGTACGCTGCCTTGCTCGGTGCAGTCGTTGAGGGCGACGCCGTGATAGGCGTTGCCGCCGAGGAAAAGACCCGGATGCCTCACGGCGTCGGCCTCGATCCGGGCGACACGCTCCAGGTGGCCAAGGTGATATTGCGGGATCGCTCGGTTCCAGCGAATGATTTTGTTGAAAATCGGCTCAGCCGTGATTTTCATGGCCAGGCGAAGTTCCGCGCGAATCGCGGCAAGCAGTTTCGCATCGTCCCAGTCAACGACGTCGGCGCGATGCCAACCGCCCGCCATCGCGCGGAGCAGAACCGTGCCGTCTGGCGCGCGGTTGGGATAGATCGACGAGCACCATTGCACGCCGAGTAGATCCCGCCGCGTGTTTTGTGGCGCGATGAATCCGAATCCATCGGTCGAAGTCGGCACGTCGCCCTGGCGGAACGCCAGCGCGATGACAGCGACGCGGTTGTACGGAATCGCCGCGATCTGCCCGGCGAGTGCGTCATCGGCTTCCGCCAGCAACTCCGCCTGCTTCCACGCCGGGCAGGTAAGCACGACGGCATCGGCCTCGAACGCATCGTTGCCCTCGCCGTGCACCGTCCATAATCCCGATCCCGCAGATCGACGCAGACTGCGAATCGCCACGCCGTATTCCGGCGATCGTCGAAGCCGCGCGGTCAGTCCTTCGACAAACGTCCGCATGCCGCCCTGGAACGACCACATTTTGCCCGCACGTTGATAGGGCAGGCCTTGTTTTTGGGCCTCGGCGCGGCGTTTCTTGGCGGCCCCGGCGAACCCCTTGATGACGCTGCCGTACTCGCGTTCTAACTCCGCGATGCGAGGAAAACACGCCGGCAGGCTCAGTAGCTTCGGGTCGCCTGCGTAGATGCCCGTCACGAGTGCGTCGGCAAACACGTCCGCCGCCTCATTGCCGGCCCGCCGACGCACGAAGGCGTCGATCGACTCATCGGTCGTGTCCATGCGCTTGCCGCGAAATCGTTCCCAGAGCAACGATAGCTTGCCGCGCCAGCTGAGTAAGTCGCTCCGCAGAAATGCCGTGAAACCCGCGGGAAGCGGTTTGAGTTGATCGCCGAGAAACAGGTAGCGGTTCTTCGCCGCCGATTCGCTGGACTGCACGAGTCGATCATCCAACCCTATTTCGCGTGAAAGGTTCAGCGTCGTCGGTTTCGTATCGAGGAAGCCGTTCGGCCCGATTTCGACGACGAAGCCGGCCTCACGTAGCGACCACGCGGTCCCGCCGGGGCGATCGCCTGCTTCGAGGACGCGCACGTCGGCCGTCGGCATACGTTCCTGCAAGCGGTACGCTGCCGACAGACCCGATACACCGGCGCCGACGATGATGATTTTTGGGAAAGGCATGTTCATTTCAAATTTCAGATTTCAAATTGCAAATTTGTCGATCGGAGAGCAAATTCTGTCTGAAATTTGAATTTGCAATCTAAAATTTGCAATTTGAAATGAGAGGTAGTATCACTTCTTGAACGCAAACAGATGCCCCGTCACTTCCATTTGGACGGTATAGAGCGAGGTGCGCGCGGTGACGTAGAGTGTGTCGAATTTGGCGCCGCCGAAGGTCACGTTGGCGGGGCCTTCGGGGAAGGCGATGATGCCGAGGAGTTTGCCGGCGGGGTCGTAGACTTGCAAGCCGAGGCCGGAGGTGATGTAGAGGTTGCCCTTGGTATCGACGGTGAGGCCGTCGCCGCCGCCGTTGCCCTTTTTGCCGCCGGGTTGTTGCAGCGTGCAGAAAACCCTGCCCTTGCCGATTTTGCCTGGCGATTCGATCGGATACGCCATCATGTCGGATTGGCTGGACGGGATGACGTAGAGCGTTTTTTCGTCAGGCGACAGGATCACGCCGTTCGGGTTCGGCAGATCGTCGATGAGACGCGTGACCTTGCCATCGCCGGCAGTAAAGTAGACACCGAGCTTTTTCTGCGGGAACGGCTTGGGAGCGCGAAAGCTGGGGTCGGTGAAGTAGATGCCGTCGTTCTTGTCGATGACGAGATCGTTCGGGGCGTTGAAGCGGTTGCCGTCGTGCTTGTCGATGACGGTGCGTTTCTTCTTGGTGGCGACATCATAGGCGACGAGTTGGCCGTCCATCTCGCAGGCGACGAGTTCGCCTTTGCTGTTGAACATCAGGCCGTTGGCGTGATTGGATTTCTCGACGAACACCGACAGCTTGCCTTCGAGATCGACCTTGTAGATTTTCTCATCGGGAATGTCGGTGAAATAGACATTGCCCTTGGTGTCGGCGGCGGGGCCTTCGGTGAATTTGAAGTTGCCGTGCAGCTTGGTTACCTTGTTCTTGGGGCCGATGCCAGGAATCACCTGGGCATGCACGGGCCCGGCCAACGCGATGACGGCGCTGGCGAGAATTGCTAATCGTTTCATGGGTTACATCCTGGTGTGTTGGAATAGTAGTGGCCGACAGGAGTCGTCGGGTGGGTTATTGTAAAAAGGAAACAGCAATTCGTCGCGGTCCTGTCAAAGCCGCGCACGCAGTAAGCGGTTTGAAAGTTCTCCAATCGCTTACTGCGTGCGCGGTTCTGACAGTCATCTTAGTTTCGCGGCTCCGGATCCGCGCCTAGCGTTGCCGCTCGCAGCCAGCGCACGAGCGCGGCGGGCGTTGGGGCGGTCGGGTCGATCTGCAGCGTGTCGGAGTCGAAGGCCGATCGCGCTGGCGCATAAACCGCCACCTGAGCCAGACGTGTCGTCGCCCGATTCTGCCCGTCCACGGGTGCGATCAGTCGTATATGCGACGGCGTCAGGCCAAGCACGAGGCCCGGAATGTCGCCTACCGCAATTGCGCCCGGAATCACCGCATCGAACGGTATATAACAAAGCGGACTGGCGAGCGTCGATTGAAAGTCGATCAGCCCGCCCTCAGCAACCACGGCACGCACGTCATCCTCGAACAACGCCAGAAGCAACACCAGCAAGGCACCGCCCGGTTCGCTCGGCTCCGGCCGGTCAATGCCATGCGGCACGCGCAGGTTGCGTTCGGCGGGATGCGTCGGCGTGAACGAATCGCCCCAGACGGCGAGGCGTTTCGCGTCAACTTTGGGATGCGACTTCAACCAGCGCCAGATGGAACGCAGATCGCGCAACCTGTTGCCAACCGCAGTCTGCCCGACCATCAAATCGCCCGCCGCGAATGTGTTGCCAGGGCTGCCGCGCCCGCGTGAATCGCTTGGACTCGTCTCGCCCGTGCCACGCAGGTCGGGCATTGCGACGGCGAACCCCGCGTTGAGATATACCGCGATTTGGTTGGGCCGTGCGGTCAGGAACGCTTGCTTGCCGGCCTGGGCGACAGCAACAATCGTCGGCAATCGCGTGCCCCTTCTGTGGGGCGGGATCAGCATCGCCATCGGCACGACGATGCCCGGCTCGACCATCAGCGCGTGCCGTTCGACGCGGATGTTTCCCATGTTCAAATCGTCCTGCGGAAACTCCAACAAGCGTGCTGGTCCCTTCGGCTCGATCGCACCGAGCAGGCTGCTCCAGTCTTTACGAAGCTGCACACGCCGTGCTGCGGGTTTCAACGCCGTTAGCTTGGCGCGAGCCGCCTCCGCGCGTTCCTTGCCGAGCGCGGATAGGATTTCGTGCGTCGGTTTCGCGCCAAACTCGCGCAGCACATCGGGCGTGAAGCATAGCAACTCGGCCTCCTCGCGGCGATTTTCGTACTCCTTTTTCGGATTCGGGATCGCCAGCCAGCGTTCGAGTGTCGGATAGAGCAATTCGCGATTGATCGGCAGCCAATGGGTATTCGCCGGTGCCATCCCCGATACGAAGCCACGGCCGGCGACGCCGACGATCGCGTCGTCCGCTCCGTAGAAGCCGTAGACTTTCTTGAGTCGTTTCCAGACAGGATCGTGATCGTGATCCCAATAGAATTCATGGTTGTAGATGAGCTTCCGCGGCGCCGCCGAGGCGATGATCGTCCAGTGCAGGAAGCCATCGCGTGCGGAGTGCCGCAGGTTGCGCGTCGTTTCCCAACTCGGATTGCCGGTGTATTCAAAGGTCTGCTCGGTATCGGGCGCGAACGGGAAGGCGGACTCCGGCTGCGGCCCGCCGAAGTTCATGATCGCTGCGGCCGTGATGCGCGGATCGAGCGCGAAAGCGACGCCAGCGACATCGCCGCCGCCGGCCGGCTCGCTGACGATGAGGATGCGTTTCGCGTCCACGCCAGGCTGCGCGACGAGATAATCGACGCTGCGGGCGAGATCGTACGCCAGCCAGCCCATCAAGCTATCGCCGAGCAGATGCAGCTGCATGCCGAGATCGTGGCGGAAGAAATAATCTTGCTGTTCGAGTTTGAACGGCTTGTCGTAATCGTTCGCGGTCACGAACGGATGCACCCGGCGTTCGCCATGGCCGAGATGGTCCGGCACGTTGACGACGCAGCCGGCGCGGGCCCAGGTCATGGCCATGTCCTGCCGCCAACCGGTGTTCTTCGGACGCTGATGGCTGAGCGCGAGGATCACTCCGGGCATCGACGCCGTCGGCTTCGCGGGCCGATAGACATTGGCAGCGACGAGCAGCCCAGGCCGGCTTTCGTAGACGACGTTGTCCACGTGATACCCATCGCCAGGCCGACTTCGCACGACCTTCGATTTAAGCGACTTCGGCGCCGGCGGATAGGAGCCGAGCGAATCGCGCAGCGCCTGGATGCGAAGATCGCGAAACTTCTCCCAATCGGCTCGCGTCTTGATCGTCTGCCAGGCCTTCTGGTCGCGCTGGTTGGCTTCGCGCAGATCGGCTTTCCTCGCCCGGCTCAGCATCGCTGCCAGTGGATTGTCGCGCACTTTGCCTAGCACGAGCACGCGGGCATCGAGCGTGCGCAACGACTCGGCCAAAGCGTCGTCTTGGGCGGCGGCGTTAGAGATCATGGCCAGTGAAAATGACAATCCGAGAAGAATGCGAGGCATGGTTGCGTCTTTCGTATCATTGGGTTTTTCGTTTGCGGCTTATCGCTCGCCATTTCCCGCTTAACGAGCCGGAAGCGTGAGCGACGGATTGGAGAAATCCGTCGCTCACGCTTCCGGCTCGTTAAGAAAATTGATTTCTGAGGGTGGCGTCAAACAGCACGCTCTCTGCCGTCTTGCCGAGCAACCAGTCGCGATCCGGCGCCGACAGAAACGCAAGCCTCCGCTCAATCAACTCAACACTCGCCTGATACGAGTGCGGCGGCAGCACCTGAAACGGGCTATCGCTTTCCCACATGCAGCGCTCAGGGCCAAACGCTCGGACTGTGCGCTCGATCAAGCCGGCAAGATCATCATACGGCGGCAGTTTGCGACCGAGTGCATAGAACGCGCCGAGTTTGACGAAGACTCGCGGATGGCGGGCCAGCTTGCAGAGTGCCATGATGTCATCGTCCCGAATGACGCCACCGCCACCGACACGCGCCAGATGATCGATAATCACTGTCGTGCCCGGAAACTCGGCACACATGCGATCCACCTCGGCGAGGCCATCGGGATCGATCAGGCAACTCAACGCCTGCCCGTTGCGTTCGGCGGCGGCGAACATCGTCGCGAAACCGGCGGGCCGCAGCCACTCCGCGGGCGGCCTTTCTGCGAGTCGGGGATGAATGCGAAACGCCTGGATGCCGCGCGGCTGCAACTCCGCCATCGTGCGTTCGACGTCCGGCGCATGCGCATCGACGACGGCGGTGCCGACGAACGTCTCGGGGAACCGCGAGATCGTGTCGAGCATGTAGGAGTTGTCGAAACCATAAAAGCTGATCTGAATCAGATTGATGCGTTCGACCCCGCATGGCCGAGCGTGCGCGAGCAGGGTTTCGGGCAAAAACGCCATCGGCCAACCGTCGATGCGTTTGAAACCCGGCGCAAGTGGATAGCGAGCGTCGTCATCGGTCCAGACGTGAACATGTGCGTCGATGAAGGGCATGGGGGCCGCCTGTGTGCTATGGAATGGCAAGCGATACTCGTAAACAATCGTCAATCAGCGTCATCGTGGCGGAAGGGAGACTTCCGATCTTGCGAACGGTGAGGCTCTGAAGGATCGCGTGAAGGCGCTCACATTTAATGGCGGAATCGGCGAGCAGACCAGCTTGCTTTCCTTTGGGCGTTGCGATTTCAATAGGCAATTGAGTCGTTCCAGACGCGCCCTTTTCGTCGTGGATGTGATCACCGCAACAATTACATCGTGTAAGCGATAGTTATTCCAATTAGACGACACTACGAGTGCCGGGCGTGTTTTTCCGGGCTTTCCCGATGTATCGGGGACAGGAATCAAAATCACGTCACCGCGGCTCAGGGGCATAGCTTCTTTCGATTCTCGTCGTAGTTGTCGTATACGTCCATCTCCGGCGCATCCCAGCCGGCACGCTTGCCGGAAGCAGCCAGCAACGCAAGCTGTTCCTCGGCTGTCCAGTCGCCGACGTCAACGAGGTGCTGAATGCGATCGTAGATTTCTTCTCTTACTAGCACATATGTTGTTTTCGTGTGTGGATCAATTGCCGTGGGGCGATCCTCACCGGCAACGATCACGCCCTGTTCTTCCGTAAGTAGAATCATGGATACCTCCGAATAACTGCAAATCTTTCAAGCCGAACACACATCTTTCAACAATAATCTTACTGCTTAGGTTCGTGTCAGTTCAAGCTCAATCGATTCGGCGAATATTGCATCGGAAATAGAAATGTCGACCATCGGCGTCGGCAGCGGCTCGCCGGCTTCAATGTGCGCCTCCGCCAGCATGCGCAGGGCGTCACGGACCATTTTTCGCGACGAGCGAAGCGTCTTGCCTTGGCTCATTGCCCCGGGGAAATCCAGCATCATGGCGACGACCCAGCCGTCGTCGCCATTGTAATATGCAGCGTGGTATTGCAACTTGCTTGTCGCCACCCTCAAAAGCCGAGTCATGCGCAACCATATGAAATATATGAATTCATGTCGATTTTGCTCTTGAAGTCGTTTCACTGGTTTGATACAACACTATTGCCTTAATGGAGTTGTATCAACATTAGACATGCCGTCGATCCGCGACAACCGCGCCTTTTCGATCCCTTTCAGCAGATCATTCCGCCGCTCGGTCTTGACCGCATCGCCAGCGGTTGGCAGAGCATCTTTCGTGCCTT
>SIAQ01000024.1 GCA_009697105.1 Gemmataceae bacterium
GGTCGGACCTCCTTTGTAAAAAATACCTCCGGGCCGCAGTCTATAAAGGTAAGGACGACGGTGTGGAAAACGTTACAAACCAAACTTACAAGCAGGGACACTTAGATCGTCGCCGCATTCGGATGTCACGATGCGGTAAAACTTAAGGGAGTACCTCACCCCTGGGCTTGTTTCAAAATCCACTTGTTTGCTTGCAATCGACGAATGGAGCGGGAAGAATACACTGAAAGGAGGAAGGCCCATCGAGATCCCATTATGCCGATTCGGGTAAAGTGCGACGCTTGCAAGAAGACGCTGAGCGTGAAAGATCATCTCGCGGGCAAGCGGATCAAATGCCCGCTGTGCCAAGCGATCATCATCATTCCGTTCGCCGGCGCCGCCCAGGACACGCCGGGCGGTGCCAAACCCGCTCCCGCCGCGAAGAAGCCGGCGCCGGGCATTCCCGCGCCCGTTCCGGGCGCCGCCAAGACGACGAAACCCGCCGCCAAGCCAAAACCAAAGCCGACGACGAACGGGACGCCCGCGCCGAAAACCAAGGAACCTGTCGCTCCGCCGCCAGAGGACCTCGAGAAAGAGGCACTCTCCGCCTGGGCCGACGAACCGCCGACGACGGAGGAAGTTGAAGCGCCGACGACGATTGATTTTGTCTGCCAGTGGTGCGACGAAATGTTGCACCTGCCGCTCGACCTTGGCGGCAAACAGACGCAGTGCCCCAATGAAGAATGCCGACGTATTATCAAAGTCCCAATGCCCAAGATGCCCGAGAAGAAGGATTGGCGGAAGGTTAAGATCGGCCCAGGCGGCGCGCTAACGAACCAGCCCGACGAACTCGACAACGCCTGGGGCACGGAGCAAACGACGCGAGCCCGCCAGGATTCGCTCGCCCAGGCCGGCGCGATCTCGGCTCTGCCCAAACCGCCGCGTGGATGGTCTGGCTGGATGTACCTCGCTTTCGTGGGCATGGTCCTGTTTATCGCGATCGGCGCCGCCACGTTCGGCGGTGTGCGCCTGGTCAACAATCAACAGAGCGTGAACGCGTTGAGGGAATGCAAAAACCTCCTTGACCCGACGAAAGGCCCGAAAATCAAAGACCCGCTACTTCAGGCCGAAGCGCATCGCGTGATAGCTCTATTGACCTTAAGCGACGGCAAGGGCAAAAACGCCGGCCTGGACGCCGACGACAATTTTTCCGGAGCGCTCTCACTCATCAGCGATTCGCCCAGTGTCAACGAACAAATGTTCTTGCTCGCCTTGACGCGCTCTTTGATCGAACTGGGAGGCAACGAAGACGAAGTGAGTTTCCGAAGGACGAAACGATCGTGGGACAATGTCCGCGGCCTGCTGCGATCCGCATTGGAAAAATGCAACGACCCGGAAGTCCAAGTGGCGGGTCTTCGCGCAGTCGCCACGCGACTCATCGCCGTCAAACAGGACGATCTCGCATTGGTGCTCGCCGACGGCCTCGCCAATACCACCGCCGATAAGGGTGCCGCTCGCTCACCCGCCTATCGGCAAGCGATAGCCTTGCGCATTTTCCGCGGCGACGACAAGAAGGCCGACGCGAAAATCAAACGGCCCGAACCAAAGGACGACAAAGCCTTCAACGACGCCCACGCCCGCATCGGTTACGCCGAGGGTTTCGCACGCAAAGGCGAACTCGACGACGCCCTGAAGCTGGCAATGCACAAGGGACCGCTCGTTGACCGATTCGATGCTTGTATCGGGATCGCCGGCGTGTTGATGGCGGACGCGAAGCAGCGTGACAAGGCAGGCCAATTCGTTAAGGAGGCCATCACGCTGTCCAAGGAAAAAGGCGGCGACAAGCTCACGCCGTGGCAGATACTCTTGCTCACTCGCCTTGCCGCCCGCACCGAGGAAGCCGACACGGTGAAGACACTCGTGGAGCAGCAGAAAGACAAATTCAAGCTGCGATCGCAACTGGAAATTCTCCTGGCGACATGTGAAAAGAGCAACACGGTTCTCGAGGTCGAGGCTCTGTCCGCGTTTGAGAACGACGACAAGGAGGGACAGACGCTGGCCCTGGCATGGTTCGCCTTCACGACGCACAATGCCAAACATGGCAGGAATCGGACGCAAAATCGGCAAACATTCGAATCGCGTGCGACGATCGCCGGCCTGACCGAACCAACCATCGAGATGATTCGGTCAATGGTCGATCTCGGCACGTACCTGGGATCGCTGAAGTTTGTGCCGTAGTAAGCCCAGAGGCGGTATACTTCGGGCTTGCAGTTCCATCTGAAGGGAGCATCCGTGTTGACGCTGCCTCGCGTTTCCTGGCAACACCGCCATCTGTTGGGCTTGGAAGATTTGAGTGCCGCGGAGTTGACCGCCGTGCTCGATATGGCCGAGCATTTCACGCACGACGCCGACCCGCCGCGGAAGAAGCGTAACCATCTCGCGGGGAAGGTCATCGTCAACCTGTTCTTCGAGCCATCGACGCGGACGCGGATGAGTTTCGCCCTCGCCGCCCGCAGGCTTGGTGCCGAGGTGCTGGATTTTTCGCCATCGGGTTCCAGCACGTCCAAGGGCGAAACGTTTATCGACACGGCCAAGAACATCGAAGCGATGGGCATCGATCTCGTCGTTGTTCGTCACTCGGCAACCGGGGCGCCGCATCTGCTTTCGCAGCATTTGAAAGCGAGCGTCGTCAACGCCGGCGATGGCGCGCATGAGCATCCGACGCAGGGGTTGCTCGACATTTTCACGATTCGACAAACCCGCCGGCTGGAGGGATTGACAGTCGGTCTCGTCGGAGACATCGCGCATAGCCGAGTCGCACGAAGCAACATCCACGGCTTGACCAAGCTTGGCGCAAAGGTCATCGTCTGCGGCCCGCCAACGCTCGTACCAGCGCGGATCGCCGAACTCGGCGTGGAGGTATCGCACGACCTGGACGCCATTCTGCCTCGCTGCGATGTCATCAACATGCTGCGCATTCAATTTGAACGGCAACGCAGCGGCCTGTTCCCGTCGATCACCGAATACGCTCGGCTTTTCGGCCTGAACAGCGAACGCCTGAAAGTAGCCAGACCCGACCTCCTCCTGCTCGCACCCGGCCCGATCAACCGCGGCGTCGAGATCACGCCCGAGGTCGCCGACGGCCCGCATTCCGCTATCCTGCGGCAAGTCACCAACGGCCTCGCCGTCCGCATGGCGGTCTTGTATTTACTTTGCGGGCAGCCGGAGGGATAATAATATCAAAGCCCAGGGGTGAGCGTGGCGAACCCCTGGGATTGCAAACCTCTGTTCCCTTGGGCTTACGAAGGTAGTTCCATGACCGTAGCTTCAGTACTCGAAAAAACCGAACGGCCGGCTTTTCCACCCGATGAATTGCTCATTTCAGAGGATGGTGAAAACTTGGAATCCGATTGGCATCGCATCGAACTCAACCTACTGATCGAGTTGACCGACCAGTGGATAACTGGCCGCGATGATTACTTCGTTGGCGGCAATATGTTCATCTACTTCGACGAAGAGCACGCTCGCAATCGCAATTTTCGCGGGCCGGATTATTTCTTCGTCTGGGGAGCGGAATCGGTTGCGAGAATACTGGGCTATCCGGAAGGAAGAAATGCAATTTCCGAACGTAATTTTTGAGCTGCTTTCACCTTCATACAGCGGAAATGGATCGCAACGAGAAGAAAGATGTCTACGAACGCCAATTTCGTACGCCCGAGTATTTTTGGTACGATCCGGAGGATAACATTCTCAAAGGCTGGCAACTCAGCGATGAAATCTACCAGCCGATCAAGCCTAACGAAAAGGGTTGGTTGTTCTCCGAGCAATTGAACGTTTGGATCGGCAAATGGATTGGCGTTCACAGGGGCAAAAAAACCATTTGGATTCGGTTTTTTTCCCCTGACGGCGTGCTCGTTCCAACCATCGCTGAATCAAATGATGTCGCCCAGGCTCAGGCACGGGCAGCGCAGCAGAAAGCCAAGCTCGCGCAACAACAGGCCGAGTTCGCGCAGCAGAAGGCCGAGATCGCGCAGCAGTCATTGGACGAACAACGACGACGCGCCGAGGCGGCTGAAGCGGAACTTGCCCAATTGCGGAAACTCCTGGAGAATAAAAAAGGCTAACCCCATGACCATCCTCCACATCACCAATGGCCGTATCATCGATCCCGCCCAGAATCTCGACATTGTCGGCGATCTCTGGATTCGCGACGCGCAGATTCTCTGCATCGGCCCGCGACCCGACCTACGCTCCGACCGCATTATCGACGCACGCGGGATGATCGTCTGTCCCGGCCTCATCGACATGAACGTCCGCCTCTGCGAACCGGGCCGCGATGAGAACGAAACCATCGCGACAGGCTCGGCGGCGGCGTTGCGAGGCGGGATCACGTCGGTCGCCTGCATGCCGAACACCGAGCCGCCGATCGATCACCAGGCCGCTGCGGAGTTCGTCTATCTCCAAGCAGAACGCGCTGGCAACGCCAGCGTGTTTCCAATCGGCTGCATCACGAAGGGTCGCAAGGGCGCCGAACTCGCCGAAATCGGCGGCCTCGTCGATGGCGGAGCCGTCGCCTTTACCGATGCCGATGCCCCCGTCGCCAGCGCCGAGATTATGCGCCGCGCTCTCGAATATTGCCGTATGTTCGACAAGCCCGTACTAAGCCATGCCGAGGAAACCGAGCTGACCCGCGGTGGCATCATGCACGAAGGCGGCGAGAGCATGCGACTCGGCCTGCGCGGCATGCCCGCCACCGCCGAAGAGGTCATGGTTAACCGCGACATCGAACTCGCACGCCTGACCGGCGGACGCTTGCACATCCTGCACGTTTCCACTGCCGGCTCGGTCCATCTAATCCGCCGAGCGAAAGAGCGCGGCGTGCGCGTCACTGCAGAAACCTGCCCGCCCTACTTCACGCTCACCGAAAAAAAACTTCGCAGCTTCGATAGCAACTTCAAACTCAATCCCCCGCTGCGCACCGACGACGACATCCGCGCAATCATCACCGGCTTGGCCAACGGCACGCTCGATGCAATCTCCAGCGGCCACAATCCGCAGGCACACGAGAAGAAACTCCGCGAGTTCGATCAAGCCCCGTTCGGTGCCGTCGGCCTGGAAACGCTGCTGCCCGTCGCGATCACCATGCTGATCCAGCCCGGCCACCTAACCTGGCCCCGCTTGATCGAAAAGCTCACACGCAGCCCCGCGACCATTCTCGGCATCGACCGTGGCACGCTCAAACCCGGCGCCGACGCCGACGTCACGATCATCGACCCCGCAGCCTACTGGACCATCGACGCCACGAAATTCACATCCAAGAGCCGCAACAGCCCATTCGACGGCATGCACGTGCGCGGCCGAGTGCATACGGTGATACTGGGCGGCGAGGTGAAGGCGGTGTGACCCTGCCGGGCCAAGGGTGAGCGCAGCGGAACGGTGGGCCGTACCAGTCACGGAACCGATAGGGCCGCGGGGCATGACGCTCTTTATTCGATTTCAAGCACCCACTATACAATGGCAGGTCGCATCCATTGGGAAGAATGAGTGGCTGCAAAGCGGCAACGGAACTCGGGCCAAGGGCAATGCAACTCGCAACAGGCTCAGGCGACCTGTCGCGGCAGGTAATGCAATACCATGATTTGGCTCAATCGAAGCTCCAAGCTGGCGTAGGTTCAGCCCTCATCGTCGCTGAACTCAACTTCTACTGCGTCGGGTGCCAGGAATTCGACCACGGTGCCGACTTGCCCTCGACCAAGGCCCCGGTTCGGCAAGTCTTCTGTCAGGGCGACGATGTCGAGCAATTGAATTGGCGGATTCATAGCAACCTCCGATTCCATTAAACCACCGAATAGGGGCGCTGGAATCGATTTTACGCTCCTGCCGCCGCAAGAGTACGCGCGGCGGGACGATCTGCTGTCGTCGGCGCTCGCAAAAGACTGGCCGTCACACAAACAACCGCTACGGTTCGGCCCGTCATGTCAAAAAACTCCACGCTATAGCCGACTTCCTTGCCCGGAACGGTGTGGCGCTCCACGACCGTGCCGATGTCGCCCGCACAAATGCCGTTGTCGCCGAGGTCAACCGTCAGAATCACGTCTTGGTACATCTCGAAATTCATGGCATTACTCCGGATACATTGTAATCAGTCGTGGGAAGTCCATGCCAGAGTCAATTTGCCAAACGCTGCGGAAGGGAATGGCTTTGCCGCTTGGACTGACGAGCGGAGCCACGATCTCGTAGCATTGACCATAATCGTTGCTCGATTCGCCGCTGACCTCGGCACTGAGATGCTGCATGCGCAGATCAAGCTCCAACCGCATCCAATCTTCGGCGGAGTAGCCCAGCGCGAGCAACAGTCGGGCTTTCGTTCCGCCCTTGCGATGCGCCGTATTCAGCAGATAATCGCGGAGCTTTTCCGGCGCGATCACCTCCTTCTCGGCATTCCGGATCTTCATGCCGTCCCCTCCATAACAGCGGTGGCCTTGTCCGCATCGGCCGTACTCGCCGTCTCGCTTCCGGCTTGCTCGACGATCTTGATCTCCTCCGGCGTCAGTCCGTAGAGTTCGTAGACCAGGTTGTCAATCTGCCAATCCGTCGCCGCGATCTGCGTTTCCAGGCTCTTCTTCTCGTGCGGCGTTTTGGCGGCGGAGAGTTGCTTGTGGAGGGTGAGCATTTGTGAGGCGAGTTCGCCAATGTTCTTCGTCCGCGCAGCATCGTTTGGCATTTTCGGAATCGGCAGGCGCCGGAGCTCGGCCAAGGTTGTTTGTCGAAAATCATCCTTTGTCGCGATTGACGACGTGTTCACGTAAAGGTAAGAGATTAGGCGGCTATTCAGGATTCCCAATACATAAAACACGTTCCAATCTAAGGAAGTGAGAAGGAATGGATTGATATCTTTCTTGAAAACCATCTTGGCATCACTGTATGTGGCGAGGAGTCGGTCCTGGCGGCTGATGACCCGTCGAATCAGAATCTTCGGCTCCGCCTCGTAAAATCGTCGCAACGACGGAGAATCCTCGAGGGTCGTATATTCGGCTTTCTCTATTTTCAACTCGTAGCGATGCGCCTGGCCAGTCGTGAGAAAGGGATACGAGCCGAGAAGAGGCAAGCTGGTAATGGCGAAGCGGTTTCCAGCAAGCCCTTGCGTGGAGATCGAAAAACTTCCAAGCTGCGAGAACTTTGGATCGGCGGAGACACGGTTGAAAATCAATTGTGCGCCCGGATTCAGAATAACTTTGTAGTCCGGCCCAGTGACCAAGCCGGTGTTCACGACGTTGTATTTCACGGCTTCAAGATCAGCGACGACACGCTTCTTCGCGAAGCAATAAATCGAGTATTCGGCGGATGGCGAGCGCGAAAGCACATAAACTCCAGTGTCAACGTAGGCGTCCTTGAACACATCAAAGGGTAAATTCACGAGCCGACAGACTCCGGCCTTCTTGAACAAGCGCTCCCTCAGCTTGGCATAGTTCTCACCCGTTTGCCAGGTTACGGAAGAGATAAATCCGACCAAACCAGAGCTGGAAAGCCTTTGCAAAAGCGAGAGGATAAAGATCACAGACGAATCATATTTGCGTTCAAGCTCTGGATGCCGGGCCTGAAAATACTTACTTTCATATTCGGACATCATTTCGATTGGGATATACGGCGGGTTCCCGATCACCGCGTCGAAGCCACCGGCTTTCATGATGGCGGGGAACTTGGCGTTCCAGTCGAAGACGTTGATGCGGTAGCGTTCTTCTTCGTCGAACAGCGTCAACTGTTGGCCGTCGTAGAAGTCGGGGCCGATCAGGCTGTTGCCGCACTTGATGTTGCTGGCGAGATCGGGTAGCGCGCGTTCATGGAACAGAAAGAGCTGGCGTTCGAGCGTTTGCTGCGATTCGCCTTCGAGCACTTTCAAAAGCAGCGAAAGCTTGGTGACTTCGACGGCTTGCGGATCGATATCGACGCCGTAGATGTTGTTGAGCAGGATGCGCTTCTTCTCGGCACTGGTGAGATGCCAGGCCCCGCCGCGGCCCTGGAAGAGTTCCTTGCTGGGTTTGTCGGTGCTGGCTTCGATATAGCGGTCGCGATACCAATCGAGGAGAAACTGGTACGCGCCGAGCAGGAAGGACCCGGAGCCGCAGGCGGGATCGAGCACGCGGAGCTTGGCGGCCTGCCTGGGTGTTTTGCCTTCGAGCAGTTTGCCGACGGTGTTCTTGACGATGTAATCGACGATGTAGGTCGGCGTGTAGTAGACGCCGCCGGCCTTGCGGACGTCGGGCTTTTCCTCGACGATGGCGCGATGGTTGTCCGTCAGGCGGATGACTTTGCCGAGGAATTGCTCGTAAACCTGGCCGAGAATCTCGGCGGGCAGCACGGAGAATTCATACGGGCTATCGGGGTAGTACAGGCTCTTGAAGATTTCCTTGAGCAGCTTGTCGTCGATATTGAGCGCCGTAGTGAGTTCATCGTGCGATTCGGGCCGATCGGGTTCCTTGGTGAAATGGAATAGGCCGGAATTATAGCGCTCGTCGGCTTTGCGAAAAAGGTCTTGCAATCGGCCATAGACGGCGGCGCCGTTCTGCAATGCGCCGAGTTGGCCATAATGCTCGACGCCGCGATCCTCGCACATGCGTAGGAAGAGGACGCGATCGATTGTAACCTGGACGGCATAGTTGAGTTCGCGCTGGCTGAGTTGCGGATTGCGCAGGGCGATGTTCTTCGCCAGGGTTTCGCGCCAGCCTTCGATCTCTTTCAGGAAGGCGGTATCGACCGTGGCTGTGTCTTTTTTTAGCTTGCTGGTTTCGGCATATTTATCGAACAAGCCTTTGAGGACCGCGTCCTTGGAGAATGTTGCCGCGATGGTATCCCATTGCTCAGCGTAATCGGTGAACGTCAGGTAGCGGACGCGCGCCGCCGTGGCTTTGTCGGTTTGCGCGGGTTTGATGCGGCAATCGTAGACGGCGAATTCTTCAAAATCGGTAAGGACCGAGAGCGGCAGTTTCGCGGACCAGGCATACCGGCGAAGCTGGAACGCTGGCTCCGGGTCGATCTTCAAATTGATCGATGGCCGCTTCGCTTCGAGAAAAAACTTGCGCGTGCCGCCGACGCGGAAGCAGTAGTCGGGGGCTTTGGTCACGCCGCCGACTTTGATCGCGTCCTCGTGAATGACATCCTTGTACGCCTCGGCGAAGCCGGCGGTATTGTCGATGTCCCAACCGAGACATTTGAAAAAAGGATCGATGAACTCGCGCCGAACTTGCGTTTCGTTGTAGTTGCCCGAGCGGTACGAATCGCTATTGCGAGCGAAGCGGTCGATCAGTTCGATGATTTCGCGCGGGGCGGTCATGATTCGTTACCCGTAGACTCCGAAGGCCAATGCTCTGATTTTATCAGAAACTTGGCTCGACACCATCCGCGTCACGGCCGCACGTTGTATCGCACGGCTGCCGTCGCGAAGAGCAATAACACGGGCATCGCAACCAACGGGAATGGCGTCGGCGAGAATGACGTACGCCCGCGCTCCGCTGCGCGTCGCGGCTAAACCTGGGCATCGCACTGGCGTGGATTCATCTGCCAACTTGCATAATCTAAACAACACCGCGCTCGCCCTCACCCTTGATTGGCACGCCATGCTACACCACGGTTTTGTTCGGGTTGCTGCTGCTTTGCCACGTTTGCGCGTGGCGGATTGCTCGTTTAACGCTGCGCAGATGTTGCATCTCATGGATGACGCGGAACGGCAAGGCGTGCACGTGCTCGTCTTTCCCGAGCTTTCGATCACCGGCTACACGTGCGGCGATCTCTTCCATCAGACCGCGTTGCAGCGGGCGGCACTCGACACGCTTGGCGATCTGATGCTCGCGGCCGAGTCGCGATTCAGCGGCGTTTATATCGTCGGCTTGCCCTGGGCGGTGCGCGATCAACTCTACAACGTCGCGGCTGTGTGCCAAAAGAACCGGCTGCTCGGGCTGGTGCCGAAGTCGTATTTGCCGAACTATAAGGAGTTCTACGAAGCCCGCTGGTTCACGCCGGGGTTGCGTGTGACGGAAGAACGCGGCACGTGGGGCCGATCGCAACAGCGCGAGTTTCGCCTGGCGACCGATACGCTGTTCGCGGATGAACGCAGGCCGAACGTTTGCATCGGCGTCGAAATCTGCGAGGACCTGTGGACGCCGATCCCACCCAGCAGCCAACAGGCGCTCGCCGGCGCGAAGATTCTCGTCAATCTGTCAGCTAGCAATGAGGTCATCGGCAAGGCGAGCTATCGCCGGCAGCTTGTCGCCAATCAGTCGGGCCGATGTATCGCGAGTTACATTTATGCTTCGACCGGCGTAAGCGAATCGACGACCGACCTCGTCTTCGGCGGCCACGGGATCATCGCGGAAAACGGCAGTATCCTCGCGGAGTCGCCGCGCTTTCAGCGGGAGAATTTGTTGGTCGTCAGCGATATTGATGTCGAACGCGTGCACAACGATCGCCAGAAGACGAACAGCTTCAGCGATTCGCTCGGCCAGCACGGGAAGCCGTTCCGCGTCGAATCGTTCACGCTCGACAAATCGCCGGCCCGGCTCGTGCGTGCGGTGGATGCGCATCCGTTCGTGCCACGCGCTGACGATCAACTGAGCGAGCGCTGCGGCGAAATCTTTCACGCTCAAGTCGCCGGCCTGGCGAAACGACTGGAGCATATCGGCAAGCCGGCAGTCGCCATCGGCATCTCCGGCGGGCTTGACTCCACGCTGGCGCTGTTGGTCACGTGCAAAACCTTCGACATTCTCGGTGTGCCACGCGACAAAATTCACGCCCTCACCATGCCCGGGTTCGGCACGACCGAGCGCACCCGGGGCAACGCTCTCGCGCTCATGAACCACCTCGGCGTAAACGCACGCACCATCGACATCCGCGCGTTGTGCTTCGACGAGATGCGCACCATCGGCCATCGCCCGTTCGGCATCGCGATTGATGGATTATCGCTCGACGCCTTCACGGCCAAGCTGCAAGCGGTTCCCGCCGATAAACGCAACGATCTGATCTTCGAGAACGTGCAAGCCCGCATGCGCACGTCGCTGCTGATGAACACCGGTTTCGTCGTCGGCACGGGCGATCTGTCGGAACTCGCGCTCGGCTGGTGCACGTACAACGGCGACCATATCAGCATGTATAACCCGAACGTCAGCATTCCAAAGACGCTCGTGAAGTTCCTGGTGAGATGGGCCGCGAAGAACGAGTTCGCGGCCAACGCCCAGAAAACGTTGCTCGACATCGTGGCGACGGAAATATCGCCCGAGCTGCTGCCCACCGCCGCCGACGGTCAACCGACACAGGCGACGGAGAGCGTGGTCGGGCCCTACGAGTTGCACGATTTCTTTCTGTTCCATTTCCTGCGATACGGCGCCCCGCCGGAGAAGATTCTGTTCCTCGCCGAGCATGCCGAGTTCGATCGCAAGTACGGCGCGGAGGAGATTCGCGGTTGGTTGAAGATGTTCCTAAAGCGTTTCTTCGCAAATCAATTCAAGCGTTCGTGCATGCCTGACGGGCCAAAGGTCGGCTCGATCAGCCTCTCTCCAAGAGGCGACTGGCGCATGCCGAGCGACGCGATGGGTGATGGGTGGCTGTGAGGGGCTTCGATTAGCCGCGACGCGCAGCAGCGGAGCGCGGAATCGAAAAACTCGCTCCGCTGCGCGTCGCGGCTAAACAAGCTTCAGCAATATCTTCCCGCCGCGCGCCGATTTCTCGACATGCTCGATCGCTTGGGACAACTGGTCGAGCGTGTAGGTGGCGGCCACCGGCGTCGTCAGGATGCCGGCGCGCATTAGCGTGATGATCTGGCGGAACAGGCCGAGCATGCGCAGCACGCCCTGGTTCTTGACCCATTCGGAGAGCCAAAAGCCTTCGATGACGCGCTGAGCGCTCATCAGCGAGCGCGGCTCGAGCGAGATCGGCTCGCCGGACAGTGTGCCGTAGAGCAGTAGCCTCCCCTGCGGCGCGAGTGACTTCACGAGTTCGCAGACACCTGCCCCGCCAACGCAATCGATGGCGTACGGGACCATCGCCCCGCCGGTGATCTCGGCGACGCGGGCGGGGATGTCGTCGTCAACGCTTGACAGCACGGCATCGGCGCCGAGCTGCGTCAGTTCGCTTGCCAGTTCCTTGCGGCGGACGACGTTGATGGTGTGAAAACCAAGGTGCTTGCCGAGCCGAATGATCATTTGGCCCAGAGCGCTGCCTGCCGCGGATTGAAGCAGCCAGCCGCCGCGGCCAATGTGAAGCACGCGCTGAGTCAGGACGAGAGCGGTAGCGGGATTGACGAAGAACGCGGCGACTTGTTCATCGGGCAGGTCGTCGGGCACGGGCACGACGTTGCGAGCGGAGAGGACGACATGCTCGGCCCAATTCCCGCTTGTGCCGTTGAGCACCGCCACACGGCGACCGACGCGCAGGCCACGGAGTTTCGCCAGCCAACCGCCGCCAACCGACTCGATAACGCCGACGCCTTCAAAGCCAGGCGTTGCGGGCAAAGTGGGCAGTCGGCCATAGACGCCGCGCACCATCATCAAATCGGACGGGTTGATCGGCGACATCCGCATGCGCACCCGCACCTCACCCGATTGCGGCTCCGCGGGCATCGGGATGTCGCGAACCGTCAACACTTCGCGTGGATCGCCGAAACGGTCGAATACAACGGCTTTCATTTGAGTGTTTCTCTCCAAGCCTAAGGGTGAGGTACTCCGAACCTCTGGGTTTATGCGTCGAGAACGCCCTGGTTCGGCGGCGTCACGTTTCTGCCGCCGCACAGATTGATGACGATTGCGATGATCGTAAGAATCGGCCCGAACGGCACGCCCCACCAGCCGAGCAATGCCGACAATAGCGTGTACTTCATGCCCATCCAAACCGCGCTTTCATTGCTGCGAATGAAATGCACCTGCGAGTCGCGGAAGAAGCTCAGCACGATCACCGACACGCAATAGTGGTATACGACAAACTTCCCACCGTTGCGAAGCTCCCAGTATATCTCCTCGTTGGAAAGGCCCGCCAAGCCTTCAACCTCGCTGAACGTCGGTAGCGGATCGTCAAGTAAGCTTCGGCATTCCGGGCAGCACCCGTCCCTTGTGTCCGGCAGCAAAGCCCCGCAATGCGGACAACGTGCGGACATGGCGGCGGCCCTCCGGAGCGAGCTTCGTGACCTCTCTGCCAACTTATCGCCGAATCGCACCTTTAGCAAGAAGTGATGATTATTAGAAGCGCTCCGTTGTTTACGCGTTTTCCGTTGGGCTTTTTATACCTTGAACGCCTAGACCGGCGTAGAATGCGTGGGAGGGGTTGTAGAATCGCAGGGATAACTCATTGAATCAGAGTGGGCCGAGGAATGATGAGGAAACGGCGGTTGCTGGCAGTTGCGGGAGTTCTTAGCGTTGTCGCCTGGTTAGCGCTACTCGTTCTCGCGCTGAAGCCGGCGGATCCTGGCGTGACAAAGGCCAACTTTGACCGGATCAAGGTGGGCATGAGCCGGGCTGAGGTCGAGGAAATCTTCGGCCGGCCTGCGGACGCAACGCACCTGCGATTCATTCCCACACTTTTACTGCGACAAGTGTTCCAATGTGATTCTACGTGAAGCGGATCGAGATCTTGTTTATCACAATGCGACTCGCGTAGAGTTTGATCAGATCGTCGCGACGTTGCCAAACTGTCCGTGCGGTAGTTTTTTTCGTCCCGGGGCTAATCCGAAGTGTGGCCATTGCGGCTGTGAAGTACCCAATAATTCGGACGCCATTAAAAGGCTTCACGATCCAAACATGATCGTCATCGATGGAGCATGTGTATTCAGCGACTGCAGACCGCCGTATTGTGTTTATATTGTTGAGAAGAAATAACCAACGTTGTAGTGGAGTTGTCTAACAAAGGTTTCCTGTCATTGTGATATGCGGTTGTCGAGGCTACAGAGCCAGACGCCGAAGGAGTCGTTGCACCTGACCGCCGCTAATGATCTGGTTGCGGAGTCCTTGCTCGTCATTCCGGCGGCAGGTGAGCTTGGTTGTTATGCGGCTGGGGACACGAACAATGTCTGCACGATTCCTTGCATGGTACACATGCGGCATACTCTCCCTCGCGTCCCTGGCCATCCTGTTTGTTTCGGTGGCTCCTGGGACCGAATCACGCTTTGCCGTTATCCAAGCCACACTCGCTGGCGCGGCCCTGTCGTTCGCAGTTGTTGCCGTCGTCCTGACAAGGCGGCCGACCGAACATTGGAGCAATCGATCTATTATCGTGCGTGTCATGCTGGCTGTGGCAGCGATTTCTTCGAGTATGTTGATGGCCGTGAGCGTCGGGTAGACTGTATCGTTTGGATGTTGCTCATGTTGCTCATCACTTTTGCATGAGCAACATCAAACAACATCAAACAACATCCAACTTGGTTTAGCCGCGATGCGCCAGCGGAGCGCGAGCTTTATCCCGCGCTCCGCTGGCGCGTCGTGGCTAAACAAAATCTTTCACAACTGACTTTGCGTATCGTCGTCGGCCTGTGTTAGGATTCATTCAGCGCGGTCTCCGCAGATATTCCTTATAGTAAGGTAGTTAGCCTCCCTTCTATATTTAGGTAGGTGGGCGCGCGCAGACGGGGTGCCTGCGCTTTCTTTTCAAATTCCCCCTTGAGGAAGAATCCAATTTGGAGGCCGTGGGGCAGGATTTCTAGCCTGCCGAAGCTTGCGGGTGGTCAAAATACGGCAGGCTGGAAAGCCTGCCCCACGGGCTATCAAATACTCCCTTGAGGAAGTCATCGATCAGCAAAAAGGAATCAGCGCGAGAACGAGTCTCAAAAGCTTCTTGACACGCGTGCCTGCGAAGGGATAATGAGAGGTGTTCGCGGATTCCAGCTCCATAGCGAATCGGGTCCGCGGTTCAGGTCAACCAGATTTAATACGTAGTGCTCCGCGCCATAGTTGGAACCGTAGCACGATGAGAGGGAAGCATGATCGGCTCATTGGTTCGAAGCGTGGCTGCCGTTCTCGTTGGCCTCGTGGCTGCCATGGTCTTGATCGTAGGCGTTGAAGTCGGCAGTTCGATCATCCATCCCTTTCCCGCTGGGGTCGATCAAACCGACCTCGAAGTTGTCAAGGCACACGTTGCCCGATATCCGGCGTGGATTTTGCTGGTGGCTGCTTTGGCGTGGGGTCTGATCACGTTCCTGAGCGCCTGGCTGGCAACCCGCCTTGAATCAGGACGGCATCGCGCCCACGGCATTGTGGTCGGCTCAATTCTGCTCGCGCTCGCTGTCATGAACATGAGCATGTTGCCGTATCCCATTCGGTTCTAGGCTTCTAACCTGGTTGTCTTTCCGCTTGGCTTCACCTGGGGCGCCAAACTGGGAGGACCACGGCCATCGACCAGGCATGGCACCACGGCCGACCGCGGCGGCATCTAAATCAAACGAGTCAGCGCCGCGATTCGCGGGGAGTTTTTTACCATGCCCAAACCGAGAACATTCTTGCATTGTCCTAGCTGCCGCTTCAAATACGGAGACAGTGGAGTATACACGCTCAAGAAAGTATTCATATGCGACGTTTGCCGGGCATTCTCCTGCGACAAGTGTAAACTCAAAGATATGTCCGTTGACCGCTGCCCGCATTGCACCACCGAGATAGCTGGTCAGGAGGTTGGGTTACTATCCACGGAACGATATTTTGGTCCACTCTGAACCCCATGATATGTATCCAGACGCTGCATCGGGATTTCGGGTCGCAATTCGGTAGAATGTCCCTGGAGGTGTCCAATGATCCAAACAGTCGAAGCGGTTGTCGACTCCGCCGGTCGGGTTCATTTGCTCGGTGAGGTCCATGTCGCCAGTCCCCGGCGGGCGCTGGTGACGGTGCTGGAAGAGGCGGCAGCGGTACCGGGCGAGACCGCGTTGCTGGCGGAATCGGCTCTGGCAGTGGATTGGTCTCGGCCGGAGGAGGACACGGCGTGGTCACACCTTCAACCGGGGAAGTAGTCCTGGTCCCATTCCCGTTCTCGGATCTCTCAAAGTCGAAGGTTCGGCCAGCAGTTTGCTTGGCCCACGCGGATCGTGGGGACTGGATTCTTTGTCAAATCACGAGCAACCCTTACGGCGATCCTACGGCAGTGGCGCTTGATGCGCCGGACTTCGCCTCGGGCGGATTCCTGGTCGCCAGTTGCGCACGCCCTGGCAAGCTGTTCACAGCTCACGCTGGGTTGATAGTCCGCTCGGTCGGTGTCCTCACCTCTGCAGCATTCGCGCGGGTGCTAACGGCGGTTGTGTCGGTACTCCAACCGCCGACAAATGGTAGCTAACCAGATTCTTTCAAGGCCGTCCGGACATATCCGAGTTCGTCCAACGCATTTCGTTTCTTTTTTAGTGAGTCGCGAGCCTAGCCGCGTAAGCGGCAGGTTGAACATGTTGACACCAAAGTCAACCTGCCGCTTACGCGGTTAGGCTTGCCCATGCACATTGACGATCATCGTTCTGCTATCATCCCCACATCACGCCGTTCCGGCTGGTTGCCGAGCGTGCGCCAGGATTCGCCCGTCTCTCGTACCGTACGGAAATCGCGGGCGTGGTAGGCGATGTCCAGGTGCGGCGTTTCGATCCTCGAACCGGCGGCGCGGCTGCGCATCACGGCGTCGGTCAGGCCGGTCGTCAGCAGCGTTCGTTCGATCGGGTACGGCGATCTGCAGTTCACGAAATGATTCTGGATTGCATGCGACAATGCCATGAACAGGCAGCGATTGCCATACGGCCCCGTGTAGAATCGTGTCGCTCGGGGACGGTCTTCACCGGCGAGTCGGCAGGCGACGTTCCAGCGCACCGAACTCGCGCCGACTTTGAGCATCGTCGCTCGGAAGCCATCGCGGTATTCAATCAACAATCCATGCGGCTCGGCGGCACGCTCACGCGGGATCGGTTGGCGGATGTCCGGCGCGTTCTTGCCAAACTCCGCTTCGAGTGCCGACTGGGCTAGCCGCAGCGACCATCGGCCCTGGCGAGCGGCGTCGAACAGGGCATCGCCACGCAGAAACTCGACGGCCCGGACGCCTGATTCACCGCCGCGCCGAGCTTCGACGATCGATTGCAGGTTTTCGAGAGCGTGAAAGTCATACGATTCGACCCCGCCGGCATGGATCGACACGGCTTCTTGGATCCGTGAATTCCCAGGTAGCTCCATGGCCGGCTGACGTTGCGCGAGCGGCACGGAGCTGCCCGCCATCAGCGGGATGCCGAGTTCCTGACAGGTGTCGAACATTTGTCGCGCCCACGGCCATTCATACGACAGATGCTTGTCGTTGAAGATCGGCACGGAGCGTCGGGTGCGGCGCATGACGGTTACAATTTCGTCGAAGAGACGTTTGCGTGGATACATGTGCTGGCCGAGCCGGTTGTACGGATACTCGCCATGCTCGCCGATCAACAGCACCGCATCGACGGCGAGCGTATTGCCACCGAGGGTCAACGCGTCGGCGATAGTGCGATGCACGGGGATGTTGAACCGACGGGCGATTGCGTCGGTCGTGTCGCCTTCGGGGGAACGCTGATCGGCATAGAACGAGACGATGTCGCAGGGCGATGCCGTGCGCTTGCCGTTGAAGAGGTACGGCGTTAGAAAGTTTTCAAGGATGTTGTGGGCATGCGAGCGAAACCGGAAGACGGTATAGATCGCCGCAACGCGTGGCCGTGGCGCCGGCTGGGCCAGTAGGGAAGTCGCTGGCGCGACGGCGAGGCCTGCGAGCATCTGGCGGCGGGTGATCGGGTGCATGGCTGTTTCCTCTCAGGTTCATATTGCCGCTTGCGGCTTAGCGCTCGGTGTGTCCCATGCGAGCGCTAAGCCGCAAGCGGCAATACGAATGCGCGAAAGCCTACTTCGCCGTCGCTTTTCCTTCGCGTAGCCAGGCTTCGTTGAACGAGGCGCAACCCATGCGGGATCCGAACAGGTGGATGATGCCGTTGGGCGCCTGGGCGACTGACATGTACCCGCCGACGCCTTCGACTTTGCGGATGTGCGACCAGGTTTTGCCGTCGTCATCGGACAGGGCGGCATAGGTTCCGCCGTCGATGAAGGCTTTTTTGGTGTCGGGTGAGCAGAGGAGGATCGCACCGCTGGCGAGTCGCATGGCGGCGATCTTTTGGCCCACGCTGATGCCGGGCAGCGTCGTCGCTTTCGCTTGCCAGGTGTCGCCCCAATCGCGCGAGGTGAGCATCGGCATCGGGTGCGGGCCGCGCAGAAACGACAGAATCGCGCCATCCGACGTGGGCACGATCGCGGGATGGATGACGTACTTGCCGTCGTAGGCTTTGCGCATATCGCCTTTGCCGACCGTCCAATTCAGGCCGCGATCCTTGGAGATCATCAGGCGTTCGTCGATATGGTTGTCGCCGTCGCAAGCGAGGACGAGCGTGCCGTCTTTGGCGACGAACGCCGAGCAAGGTTGGCTGAGGCGATCCGGGCGATCGCGGTCGAGGATGATGCGCGGGTGCGACCAGGTGACGCCGTTATCATCGGACCAGCGGACGATATTCGAGGCATTGTCCCAGCCGAACAGCGATTGCGTGAGGAAATGGTAGATGCGCTTGCCGTCGCAAAGCAGCACTGGGGCGTGGCTGTTGATGTCCGGAACGCCGAAGAAGAGTGACGCCGGCTCCCAGCGATCCGAGCCGACGCGAAGTCGGCTGCACGCTTGTGCGAGTTCGCGTCCCGATTCGCTGACACAGGTGTACCAGCAGGCGAGCACGTCGCCATTCGGGCAGACGCAGATGGCAGAGTAGTGGTTGTGAGCACTATAGATCGGACCCCAGGTTTCCTTCGGGATCGTCGCGATCTTCGCTTCCTTGGTGGTGCCGATGAAGTAGGGCTTCTTCGGATCGGGACCATCGGTCGGTGCCGGCGTTTGCTTAACGTTTTGCTGCCAGGGTTCGACTACCGCGGGCAATGGCTTGGTTGTCGGCCCCTCGCCAAGCACAACGCGAAAGCCGGTGTAGATGTTGGAGTCTTCGGGAAGCTGGCCCGAGCGATTCGCCGATCGGCAGAGCTTGGTCGCGCCTTGAAACGACGGCGTCAAACAACTCCACCCGCGTAGCACTCGCGCATAGCCCGATATGCGACCGGTGGGATCGGTTTGCTCGCCTGCTTGATACGGTCCATACCAATCGAGGCACCACTCGGCGACGTTGCCATGCATGTCGTGCAATCCCCAGGCGTTCAGCGGATAGCTGCCGACCTTGACCGCGGCCTTGAACACCTTGTCGTCGCGGCTGCGTCCGAAGTTGGCATCGCTGGCGGTCAGTTTGTCGCCAGTGTGGAACGGCGTCGTCGTGCCCGCTCGGCAAGCGTATTCCCACTCGGCTTCGGTAGGCAGGCGGTAGGTTTTGTTTTCATTTTTCGACAGCCAGGCGCAGAACGCGACGGCGTCGTGCCAGGTGACATAGACGACGGGATCGTCGTCGGCTTTGCCGCTGCCGCGTTTGCCTCGCAGGGCTTTGTGCTTGGGGTCGAATGCTTCGTACTGGACGTTGGTAACTTCGTGGATGCCGAGGTGGAGCGCCTTGGAGATGATGACGCGATGGGCCGGCGCTTCGTCGTGATCGCGTTCATTCCATTCCGCGCGCGACTTGGGCGGAGCGTCGCCGGTGCCCATCATGAACGCCCCGGCATCGATGCGTGCGAACTTCATGCCAAGCGTGTTGGTGAAGGTCTTCGCGTCCTGGGCGTTGGTAACCGTGGCGATAATGCACCACGTTGCAATGATGACGATGGTTCGCATTTTTTTCCTTTTTGTTTAGCCGCGACGCGCCAGCGGAGCGCGAGCTTCATCCCGCGCTCCGCTAGCGCGTCGCGGCTAAACGGGATTGGGTTTATTCGCGGGTACGTTCCCCGCCATGGCCATGGCGACGGCCACGCAAGCGATGGCACCGAAATTTGCGAGCAAGCTGAAGCCGTGCCACATGCCGAATTCAGCGCGGGCGGCACGCATCTCCGTTTCGCGTTCCTCGTCTGCCGGCGAAGCCAGGTAGCGTTCCATATTGGCGTTGCGAGGAAGACGCAACTCGCTGACGTGTCGCTGCAACGGCCAACCGATCAATACAAGCGTGACGGCCGCGATGATGACGTTCACTCGCCAACGATGCAAACGCGAACCATCGCCGGCTTTCATCCATGACATCGCCGTCGCCAGCGCGATGAACCCGCACGCACCCTGGATCGCAAAGTACCACAGAAAGATCGGTCCGACCGCGTAACCCGCAGCCCGCGTGCCCTGTTCTTTCGGCGCGTTGACGGCGAGGTCCTTGATGTCGTTGTAGATCATGGGCCGCGGGAACCAGCTTTCGCGCTTCTTGCTCTCGCCGAGTTTCTCGAGGGTGCTAAAGAGCGACGGAGCGGCGACGAATGTAAAAAACACCGACATCCCGAACCACAATCCCAGAGCGAGCAGGTGCAGGCTTTTGTTGAACTGTTGCATGAGCAGATGGTCCTTGAGTTGATTTTCCGTACCGGCGATCAGCCGTTTAATATTGCCACGATGCCGAAGCACGACAAGCAGCCCGGCGACGACGCAGAACCAGCTGCGAGGATTCGACAAATCCCACGCGGCCGGAGTTCGCAAGTGAGCAGCACATAACACAAGCACGCTGATGATCGACGCGAGCGACATGTAGCGAAACGCACAGAGCAAAATGCCCCAGATTGCAAACGCCGCCAGCATCGGGATCGGCAGCAGCACGGCGACAACGCCCGCACCGGTGGCGACGCCCTTGCCGCCGCGAAATCGCAGGTAAACCGGAAAGCAATGTCCGAGAAACGCCGCAAGACCCGCGCCGACGGCGACCCACCTATGCGACCAGAGTTCGCCGTCGAAGTGTGATTGTAACGCCTGGGCCATGCCGACCGCCCCGGCTCCCTTAGCGCAATCGAGTGCGAAGACAATGAATCCGAACTTGCGACCGAGCACCCTGCCAACGTTCGTGGCACCGATGTTGCCGCTACCCTGGGCGAAGATGTCGATGCCGCGCATGCGCGCGACGAGGAAGCCGAACGGAATGGCGCCAATCAGATACGCCGCGATGAGCGTCAATATGGCGGCGAGGAGGTCCATTGGAAGCCAAGCCCAAGGGTGAGGTACTCCGAACCCTTGGGATCCCAGAGGTTCGGAGTACCTCACCTCTGGGCTTACAATATCCTGTTACGCCAAACAATCCTTCAGCACACGGATGCCGTGGGCGATGTCCTTGACACGCTGCTCCTGGTCGCCGACTTCGCGTTCGATGCAGAGCGGGCCGGTGTAGCCGACCTTCTTGAGCGTGTCGATGAAGCGTTTGATGTTGACCTGGCCTTGGCCGAGCGGGACTTCCTCGCCCCAGGTGCCGGGGACTTTGGTGCGGAGCGCGTCCTTGACGTGCACGCTGCGAATGTCAGGGCCGAGGATTTCGACGGCCTGGATCGGATCGCCCATCTCGTAGAGGATCACGTTGGCGGGGTCAAAGTTGATCTTGAGGTTTGGACACTTCAAATCGTCGAGCGTTCGGCGAAGCAGTTGTGCGGTTTCCTGGCCAGTCTCGAACGAGACGGTGATCTTCTTCTCGGCTGCGAGCTGGCTGACCTTGGCGAGCGTATCGAGAAACGGTTTGCGATCGGGATGGCCCGGCTCCGGCAGGAAGCCCGCGTGGAGCATGATGTCGCCGAGGCCGAGTTGCACGGTACGGTCGATCGCCCACTGGAAGCGTGCGAGTCGTTCGGGCCGAGTCGCCGGGTTGCCGAACCCGCCGGAATGCTCGATTGTTTTGGGCGTGGTGTAATCTTCGCCGGGGAAGCCGAGCATGGTCCCGGTCATGCGAAAGCCGGCGGACTTGGCGGCGGCGGGCATGGCGTCGCCTTCGTCCCACGAGGCGTGGTGCGGATCGCCGCACGCAATCTGCACGACGTCAACGCCGAGCCGATCCATGAGCCGTTTCAACTCCGGCACGCTTTTGACTTGCAACGACCAGCTACAGACGCCGATGGCGAGTGGTTCGATAGGCATGGGTGGAGTCTCGATGGGGTGTGAATTATGTGATTTCCGCTTGCGGCTTAGCGCTCCGCATGGCGCCTTGCGGAGCGCTAAGCCGCAAGCGGAACACGTCACCCCGGCGCGGGTTCGATGCGGACGCCGAGTGGGCCGAGGTCTTTGCCTTGGCGTTTTTCGTGAGCGCTGGTCATGAGTTCATGCTTAAGTTCCGCGACTTCCTTGGTGCCGGTCCAGACGACAGCCTCGCCTGCCTCGTGAGCGTGCACCATAAGCTGGTAGGCGCGTTCTACGCTATAGCCGAGTGCTTTTTGCAACACTTCGATGACGAACTCCATGGAATGATCGTCATCGTTCTCGAGGATCACATTGAATGGCGGAAGACGGCGCATCTTGGTTTCAGTTTCTTCGACAGGTAGCGTTGTCGTGCCAGCACGCAGGCTCATTACGCAGTCTCCGGACACAGAACGGGCTGCAAGTAAGGATATGCCGAGAGATGCCGTTTGGGCAGGCGCATTGTGCAACAAACTGTTTAGCCGTTCGCCTTTGGCGAACGCGGACTCGACGATGGACGACAGCGAAGGCAACACGCTCGCCCAAGGCGAGCGGCTAAACTAACGCAGCCAAGGCACGACCTCGGACGAAATGAACCACGGCAGGCTGGTCGCGGAGTGACTACCGTTGCTGACGCCTGCGAGCAACATTCGGCTCGTGTACGGGACTTGGACCAATCGGCGGTAGAGCGTACGATCCTCGTCCGTCTGGTTCAGCGGCACGACAAATCCCTTCAACCCGGCACTTTCGCCGTAATGTCGGTCGATCGTGCCAAACGTGCTTGTGCCCCAACTGAGGATCATGCGATCGTTGCGCGAGTGGAACGAAACGATCTCGCCGCGCGTCGCGCGAAGAGCATGACGCAGGTCGAAGTTCGGCGAGACAGCGGCGGATAGCAAGATCACACGTTCCACCGTATTTGCAGGAAGATCACGGAGAGCGAACAACGTCAGCCCCGTGCCGCCGCTCTTGGCGACGATGTAGATGCGTCGATTCGGGTACCTGGCACGATAGTCGCGGATGAAGCTCGCAAGTTCGTCGGCTTTTTTGAGGACATGCTGCGTGTCTTGTAAATCGGTGAGGAATTTGCCTGTCCCGTGCGTCCAGATGAAGCGATGCACATCATGTGGCAAGTTGGCATGCTTGAAGGAAAGCTTCGCGCTCTTGCCGACCATGTCGATACCACCGATGCCTTCGACGATGATGACGAGGCCAGGCTCTGACTCGGTTTGCGCGGGAGGCCGCTGTGCCCAGATTTGCACCGGCTGCTCGATGAGCACAAGGAATGCGAGGAATGCGATCAAGATACGTGAGGGTGGGGACATACGTGGTTCCTCTCGTCTAGCCGCGACGCGCCAGCGGAGCGTGATCACCATTCCGCGCTCCGCTGGCGCATCGCGGCTAGACTTTCGACGGTTGGGTTTGTCGTTTTTCCGAGCCGCGACCGTGAGGGAGCGACCGACATGATGCCGTGCGGTTTATCTTGGCCGCTCCCTCACGGTCTCGGCTCGGAATAAACATGGATTACGCGATTTCCTGCTCCGCTGGCGCCGACGCCTGGAACACTTTGATGTGCGGCGACTGATGGGCAGCGTGGTGCGGCTCGGCCTGGCGCGAATCATATTTGAGCAAATAGTTCGGTCGACAGCGCACCTGCTCCCAGATTCGGCCCAGGTATTCGCCGAGGATGCCAATCGCCAACAGCACCGCGCCCGCCAGCACGTGGCTCGACACGATCATGTAGTATGCCATCCAGCTGCCGCCTGACGAAAACAGCATCTGCACGAGACCCGCGACGGCCCAGATCAAACCGACGCCGAGCGCGATGCTGCCGAATGTCGTCGCCAACGTCAGCGGCTTTTTCGAGAACGAAAACAGACAGTCTTTGCCGAGCCGAATCAGTTGGCCGAACGAGAACTTGGTCTCGCCAAGCGTGCGTTCCTTCGGTCGAAACGGCACTTCAAGATACGCGAAGCCGAGCCAATGGATCAGGCCCTTCATGAAGCGATGCTTCTCGGGCATTTGAATCAACAGGTCGGCAACCTTGCGCGTCATCAACAGATAATCCGACGTCTCTCGGCGAATTTGGATTTCGCTGAGCGAATCGAGAATGCGATAAAAAATCTGCGTGCCCACCTGATTGAGCAAGCCGGGTTTTTGGTAGTCCTGACGCACGGTTACGACAAGATCGACCGGTTCCTTGGCCTTCTCGAGCAGCGACGGGATCAACTCCGGCGGATGCTGAAGGTCGGTGTCCATCGTAATGAGGAGATCGCCCTGCGCGTGCTCGAGGCCTGCTTGCAGCGCGGCTTCTTTGCCGAAGTTGCGAGCGAGAGATAGGACGCGCACACGTGAATCGTCACGCGCGATCTTGCGCATGACGCTCAACGTGGCATCGCGAGAACCATCGTCGACGTAGATGATTTCGAAGTGATACTGCGTCGCCACCGTTGCGAGCACTCGGCTCAACTCGATGTGGAAATGCGGCAGCACTTCCTGTTCGCGAAACGCAGGACAAATAATGCTAACGAGAAGAGGATCGGCCATCCGTGACCTCGAGTATCTATTAGAGATTCCCATATAGCCTGCCATTTATGGCGGGTTTGGCTTCTACTCTATGGGGTATGTGGTGAGTAATACTCGACGCCGGACATCTTGTCCAGTGCGAAATTCCACTTGAATTTGCGGGTTCGGCGGGGGTTCGGCGAGCCTAGCCGCGTAAGCGGCAGGTTGAAGCGAGACGCCGTGATTCAACCTGCCGCTTACGCGGCTAGGCTCGCAACGCTTCCATGCGAGCGCGGCCGGCTCGTGCCCGCGCTTCGATCTCTGGCGGATTGCCGCGTTTGAGGCAATCCTCAATCTGCCGATGTGTCACCATCACTTCATCGCGATTTTCGTCGATGTAACGGACCGCTGCTTCGATTTGCTCAAGCGTCACCGGTGGATATCTGCGATCTCCGCGCGCGAGCGCCCAGCCTCCAAATAATAAAGGACATCATAAATCGTGACTCTCAACCCATCAATTCGATTGTTGACGATGACGACTGCCATGGAAACCTCCGCGAAAATGCAGCCACCGACATTTGTTCATCGTATCAAATCGATTCTACTTATGAAAGGTTGCGCTCACGTGGAGCGACGCCGGACACGAAGGCATCGCGAATGGCGACTGCCCACCCTACGCCGCCTGCGCATTCACTGAAGGGCCGAACAAGAACTCGCTCGGCGACACGAGTCGGAACCCGGCTTCATCGACCGCATCGCGGAATGATGGGTCGCGCAGCCAACGCAGTTCGTTGACACGTTGTTGCATTAGCCCATCGGTTTCGGTGCAATCGCGGCCGACCAGCGTCGGATCCAGCCGACCCGGATGGCACATCAGTTCCACGACGCTTCCCGGCATCGTTTTCAGCCAACGCACGAAAAAGTCGTCGCCTTCCACGCACCCTGGCGTCGTGATGCCGGCCAGCCAATCGTTGCCCGGAAAGCCCTGCGTTTCCTGCGATCGGCTCAGGCGACGACCCAGCCACCCGAGGAATGTTCGCTTCGGCCGTGCCCCACTCAGTTTCTGAATCACCCGCCAAGGCTCCTGGATACGCCGAATGTAGGGCCGCGTCGGCAACTTGGAGAGCACGTCGAGCAGAATCTCACCCACCGGCGCGAACACGCCAACGTGCTGATGGCAGTTGACGAACAACGGCATATGCCCCACCAGATCGGCAAACCGCTGGAGTTGCATTTCAAGCTCCAGGCGAATCTCGTTCGGGTTCAATCGACCGACGAACCAACGCTTGAGAAACGCGCCGATGGGCCAAAACGTGCCATCCGCACGCACAAGACTGGCAACTTTGGCAGGATCGGCAAGCGGGGAATCCAGCGTCAAGTTCGGATGCCAGCCAAGCTCCAAAGGCGATCCCATCTGGCGCCAACGGAGCGTCGCCTCCTCGGCATAAGGGGAATTCACCAGGAGAACGGAACCCGTGACGATGCCCTGCGAGGCTAGCTGAAGTATGCCCGTAGTCGTATTAGGGCCGATGCCGAAATCGTCGGCAATGACCAAAAGCAGCCTTTCGGATGATAACGGCATGATCTCTCCGCGCGGACCACTTCCAAATTGGCGATGGAAGAAGTGATCGAAAATTAACGGAAATGCGTCGGCAGGTCAATAGTCACCCATTTTCGTCACGATCCTCGTGAGGACGACAGCGCTTGGTTTGAACCAAATTTAACCACGGATAGCACTGATTATGCGGATGGGAAATACCATGAAAGCGTTTTTCCCTATCCGTGTTTTCCGTGCTATCCGTGGTTTATTTCTTACAAGCGTTGTCGTGCATCCACAATCTTCGCAACGAATCGGGAAACGATACCTGCCTCCCTCGCAATAAACCACAGCGCCTCATACACTCATCCGCTTTCATCGACCTCCACGCTTTGCAAAAAACAGGGAATCTGCGGGGTTTCAGGTCCGGGCATAAGTTCCGGGAGCGCTTGGAATGCGAAAATCTCAACAATCCGACAATGCCGAAGTTTGCGTTTGTGCCGATTGTAGGCTATGGTTCAGCGAAGCAAACGCAATCGTCAGTTTTCGTGGCGACTGCGAGGCGAGCCGTGATGTCATTGCCTGGATCGACAACGCCTTTCATCCTCGAAAGGGCAAAACCGTCGAAAGACGGTGACGCAAAGCTATGGGCCTTCACCTTCTGGGCCGTATGCGGATGAACTTCGCTTTCGTTTGGAAAGGTCGCCAAGCTGCCGAAGGGATCGACCGGTGAATAACCCGTCCGTCCCGGGACGTCGAAGCCTCTCGGAGGTACGATGTCCATCACGGTCCAGGGACTGCCGACAGGCGGTTACATGACGGCTTGCCTTGCTTTTTCCTCCGCCAACTCTTCCCAGTATTGCTCCATATTCACCAATCGACCGATCAACCGCCTTGGTCATTTTTGAATACTTTTCGTATTTCTCAAACGAAACGCTGATGTGCGACCAACCGCGACGCCGGCAGCCGCGGTTAGGGAAATAGTCGAAAGGGCGATATGCCACTTGAACTCGGCGCGTCCGAATGCGAGAATGGCTGAGAGGTGAATCCACCACGGTGCCTTGCTCTTTGTTGCACTCTGATGAAAACAGGTTTCTCACTCGGCCTGGGCGTGTTCGGTCATTTTGGCGGGCTGAACGATGCCGTCGAAAAATCGTGAGACGGTGTCAACTCAAATCACACTCCGAGAATCCCCTATGCTGACCCTAATGCTGAAACAACACCCGACCGTGCCGCTCGAAGCCGAGAAGCTTTCGCCCGACGTGATCGCATCGCTCTCTCTCGACGAGGTTCGCGCTTTGCCCGTGCATCTCGGCAAACACGTGCGGCGAGTGGATGAATTCTTTGACGTCGTCGGCGAACCGGGCGATACCGTCGAAATCCGTGGCGATCTGAGCCGAGTCAAGTGGATCGGCCATGCCATGACGCGCGGCTCGATCAAAGTCGTCGGCAACGCTGGCATGCATCTCGGATCACAAATGAAAGGCGGCACGATCGAAGTCACAGGCAACGCCGGCGACTGGATCGGTGCGGAAATGACTGGCGGATTCATTCGCGTTCTTGGCAACGCCGGCGGGCAGATTGGCGCTGCCTATCGCGGCGGCCTTACTGGCATGAACGGCGGCACGATAATCGTCGACGGCACAGCCGGTCTCGAAATCGGCATGCGCATGAAACGCGGCATCATTGTCGTCGGCGGATTGGCACGCGATTTCGTCGGCTTGCAAATGAAAGGCGGCACGATCTTCCTGCTCAGCGGAGCCGAGATCCGCACCGGTGCCTGGATGTTTCGCGGCACCATTGTCTCGCTCAAGCCGATTCGCTTGCTGCCGACGTTTAACCGGGCCTGTGCGTATGAGCCGACCTTTCTGCGCATGTATACAAAACATCTGCACACGCTTGGCGTGACGATCCCGCTCGGCGGCTACGAGCGCTACCTCGGCGATGCCGCTGTGCCAGGCCACGGAGAATTGCTGGTTTGGGGCGGCGGCGCTTAGTATTGTTTAGCCGCTCGCTTTCGGCGAGCGCAGACAGTCGCGCTCGCCAGAAGCGAGCGGCTATACGAATTCGATCGTCCAATATTCACGAAAGATTCGGAATTCTGCACCGAATCCGGGCCTGTCGAATAAGATAACCCCGTGGCTCGCGTGTTGAACCGAAAAAACAAGGAAAACTTCACATGGCAGAAATCCAAAAAGGGGTAGTGGCCGTTGCCCCGCCGAAGAAGAAAGTCATGAAGTGCGACAAGATTTGTGCTTACGCGGGAAGTGGTAAGGAGCCGCAGCGCTGCAAGGGAAAATGCGGCCGTGAGGTGGGACACATTCTCGATTGCAAATGCCGAACACACGAAATGCAGTAGGAATCGGCGATGCGTTCAATTCTGCCTGCCGACTAGCGCCCGCTGGGAATGCAGCGAGCGCTAGTCGGCAGGCGGAGAATGCAAAGCCAATTTACGTTTTCTTCGCAAGCGCCATTACGGCGGCGAGCTTGGCCTTTTGCTCCAATTCAAGCTTCTGCTTCTTCTTCAATCTGCGGACAGTGATGCGACGCAATTTCATAATTCACCGTTTTTCTTGATCGATTAGTATTAAGCTACACCAACAAATTCAAATCACCAACCCAAAGCGTGAGCGAGGAACATGCGATATCCCTCGCTCATGTTTCGGGTTGGTAAAATAACGCTTTGCTTTCTTATCCACTCATGGCTTAACTGGCAAGTCGGCTCCTGGACTATCGCCAGACGCAGGCGGATTTTGGTTCAGATGCTCCAATGCTGCTTTCTGTTCAGCCAGCATGTTTGTGAGAATCACAATGAGGATTTCGAGCGATTCCTTTTCGCCAAGGCCGGAGAAGCTAATAAAATCCTTGCAGATACCTTCCAACGCAAACCAGAGTTGACCGCGAGGCTGCATGGGAGTCTCCTATCGGGGACATGCCCCTTGTTCCTCTCGATTTTTTCGCTGTCGATTATTAGCAGTCGTAGTACAAATGGAACTCATAGGGATGCGGGCGTAGACGAATCGGATCGACTTCCTTGGTTCGTTTGTAGTTGAGCCAGGTGTCGATCACGTCCTTTGTGAACACATCGCCTTGGAGCAAAAACTCGTGGCTCTTTTCGAGGTTGCTGAGCGCCTCGTCGAGCGAACCCGGAGCCTTCGGGACTTTCGACAGTTCCTCCGGTTCGAGGTCGTAGATATCCTTGTCGAGCGGTTCGCCCGGTTTGATCTTGTTCTTGATGCCGTCGAGCATCGCCATCAACATAACGGAGAACGTGAAGTAAGGATTGCTCGAGCAATCGGGGCAGCGGAACTCGATGCGCTTGGCCTTCGGGCTGCGGGAGTACATCGGGATGCGGATCGAAGCCGAGCGGTTGCGTTGGCTGTAGGCCAAGTTGACCGGGGCTTCAAAGCCAGGGACGAGCCGCTTGTAGCTGTTGGTCGTCGGGTTGGAGAAGCCGCAGATGGCGGGAGCGTGCTTGAGCAGGCCACCGATGCCATACAGGCCGATATCGGACAGGCCGGCGTAGCCCGAGCCGGCGTACAGGTTGGTGCCGCCTTTCCATAGCGACGTGTGCACGTGCATGCCGGTGCCGTTGTCACCGAAGAGGGGCTTCGGCATGAACGTGACCGTCTTGCCATGCTGCTTCGCGGTGTTCTTGACGATGTACTTGTACTTCATGACCTTGTCGGCCATTTCGAGGAGCGGCGAGAATTTCATGCCGATTTCGCACTGTCCGCCGGTCGCCACTTCGTGGTGCTGCATTTCGACGGGGATGCCGGCATCGATTAGCTTGAGCATGATGTCGGTGCGCAGGTCTTGCAACGTGTCGGTCGGCGGTACGGGGTAGTAGCCTTCTTTGTGGCGAACCTTGTAGCCCAGGTTCGGCTTGTCGGGCGTGCCTTCCCTGCCGGAGTTCCAGATGCCTTCTTCGCTGTCGATGAAGTAGTAGCCGAAGTTGGAGCCGCTATCGACGCGCATGCTATCGAAGACGAAGAACTCAAGTTCCGGGCCGAAGTAGGCGGTGTCGGCGATGCCCGAAGCGATCATGTAGTTGATGGCTTTGCGGGCGATGTAGCGCGGGTCGCGCGGGTAGTCCATGAAGCTGAGCGGGTCCTTGACCGCGCAGATCATCACGAGCGTGTTTTCCTTGAAGAACGGATCGATGAAGGCGGTGGACGGATCCGGGATCATGATCATGTCGGATTCGTTAATCGCCTGCCAGCCGCGGATCGACGATCCGTCGAAGCCGACGCCTTCTTCAAAGGTCGATTCCTCAATGTTGGACGCGGGGGTGGTGACATGCTGCCAAGTTCCAGGGAAATCGATGAAGCGGAGATCGACCGCCTTGATCTGTTTTTCGCGGATAAGTGTCAGGACTTCTTTCGGCGTCATCTAACGGCTCCTCGGGGTTGTAGTGTTTAGGTGGGTTATACGGAACAAGATATTTGGGAGAGCGGTGAATTCCAGCAGAATTTCAGATTGCAGATTTCAAATTGCAAATTGGAATACACGATACATGCATTTCAATCTGCAATTTGAAATCTGCAATCTGAAATTGAATTACGGTCCGATCGCCTGGCCGCCGCGTTCGCCGGTACGGATGCGGACACAATCTTCCATGGGCAGGACGAAGATTTTGCCGTCGCCGATCTTACCGGTTTCCGGCGAGCGTCCGGCGTGGACGATGGCTTCAATGGCGGCGTCGACGAACGCGTCGTTGACGGCGATTTCGAGTTTGAGTTTCGGCAGCAAGTTGATCTGGATTTCCGTGCCGCGATAGACTTCGGTGAACCCGCGCTGGCGACCGCAACCGCGCACGTCAGTGACGGTCATCAGGTAGACATCGCGTTCAGCCAACGCACGCTGCACGGCATCGAGCTTATCAGGTCGGATAATGGCGACAATCATTTTCATGGAGGATACCTACTATCTATTGTTAGGTCAAAGTGCAAAGGGAAAAAACCCCGCAACTCGCTCCGCCGCGAGTTGCGGCATGGGAGACGTTATGCCTCGATTTTCACCTGGAGAGAGCACTTCAATGATTTTTCGAAGAGTTTTTTCAGGTTTTCTTTCATGGCGTTCTGATCGCCGCCTCGGAACTTGAACCGGTTGCCCTGCACGGTCGTGACGAAGGGATAAACGGCTTTGAACTCAGGTGCCGACGTAGCCGAGGGCTGGCACAAATCTGACCAGACCTTGATGAGGTCACTTTCCTTGGCTCCTTCAACGATGACCTGGAACTTGGAACCAACCGGTGGGACAATCGCCGACTTCGGCAGCGCCGAGGAGATCGCCGGCGCGGTTTCGTAGCCGTAGCCGAAATCAAAACCGGCTTCGCCATGCTCGACCTGGTCGAGGCCCTGAGTTTCTTCTTCCGGCGTGACCATGAAGCCGATGACGACATCGATGACCTTGATCAAGATTGCACTGACGACAAAGGCGAGAACAGCCGAGCCGACGGCGGCGATGAGCTGGATTTTGACCTGCTTCAGGTCGCCGCTGACGATCATGCCGTCCTGGCCGACGTTGTCGATCCAATTCCACTTGTAGCAGAAGACGCCGGTAAGAACGGCGCCGAGAAATCCGCCGACGCCGTGAACGCCAAAAGCGTCAAGCGAATCGTCATACCCGAACTTCGGTTTCCAGCAGACAACGAGATAGCAGACGACGCCGGAGATCGCACCAATGGCGAGCCCGCCGCACGGCAGGACAAAGCCAGCCGCGGGCGTGACGGCGACCAGCCCGGCGACGATGCCAGAGGCCAAGCCGAGCGCGGTGGGCTTGCCGCGTTGCAGCCATTCGGCAAGCATCCAAGTCAGGCCGCCTGCAGCCGCCGCACATTGTGTTGCCGTGAACGCGGACACTGCAAGCGCGCCGGCTTGCAGGCCGCTGCCGCCGTTGAAACCGAACCAGCCGAACCAGAGCAGGCCGGCGCCAGTGAGAGTCAGCACCATGCTGTTCGGATGCATCGCATGTTCGGGGTACCCAATGCGTTTGGGAAGTAGCAGGATTGCCGCCAAACCCGAGAAGCCTGCCGCGATGTGAACGACCGTGCCGCCCGCGAAGTCGAGGGCGTCCATTTTGCCGAGTAGGCCGACTGCGGCGCCACCGGCTGTCTCCAGGCCCGTCCACCAGTCAAACGCCCATACCGCATGTGCGAGCGGACAGTAGACAAGCGTGATCCACAGGATGAGAAAGATGCAATATGGCTTGAATCGAATCCGTTCGGCAATCGCGCCGCTAATCAGTGCGGGCGTAATAATCGCGAACATGCCCTGATATACCATGTGCAAGTAGACGGGAATGCCTGTCCCAGGCAAAACGTCATAGGGATGGATCCCCTGCAGGAAGACCAGTTTCTTACTGAAACCGAGGACGCTGCCCATGGATCCGACGGCAATGAGCGGTTCTCCGAAGGCCAGCGAGTAACCGATGGCGACCCAGAAGACGCCGACGACGGACAGTGCAACCATGCTATGCATCATCGTCGCAAGCACGTTCTTGCGTCGGACCATGCCGCCGTAAAAGAGGGCCAAGCCGGGAACCATGAAGAGCACGAACGCGGTGGAGACCATCATCCAGGCGGCATCGCCCTTGTCGACTTTGCTCGCGAGCTCTGCGGGTGTCTTGGCCACCTCCATCTTGGGCGGATCTACTTTCTCTTTGTCTTGAGTCAAGGCGGGTGCCGCCAAAAGAAGTAGAGTGCAGAAAACAAAAAATAGCAACAGACGCTTGAGCACAATATGCCCTCCCAAGGTGGAACTGAAGACGGTAATACGATCAGCCGTTGAGCCGGTCGGCGTGCGATTACAGGCTCTCCAATCCGATCCTGCCGTCCTCACGGAGGGGAATTGAAATGCTCCAAAAAATGGAGGATGACAACTCATTCCTAGCGCGGAAGTTCACGGGAGCGTTCAACCTTTGAGGAGCAATAGAGCAAAAACGCCCCGACCCACGTTCATTGCGCAAGGTAAGTGAGGTTTGCCGAGAACACCCTATTGATGCCTAGAAGGCGCCGACATTGGAGAGAGCGTGGAACCTTTGCGGAATATTCATTACGCAAGTGGGATGCCAAATGGGTAAGTGGTTCGGAACATTTCCGCAACTCAATGGTAAATAAATGGTTGCGAAACAGGCATTTATTGATTTCCAATAGACCGAAACCGCCGGATGCCTACTTGCCAGGCACGAGATGCACGCGTCCTGTGCAGCTTGATGGCGATAGTTGTTCGCAGTGTATTATTTAGTTGACGATAAACGGGAAAATCGTGGCGAACTTTACCGATTGTACAGCGTAAGCCGAGCATGTCGCCTTTGATAATTCCCGTTTTATGACGACATTGCGTAGGCGTTTCTCCGATAAACACACATAGAGCAGCCAAAGATATCACTCAAGCCTAAAGCATGGAACCTCCAAATTCCATTATCTAACTTGCTGAGTTGATGCGGCGAGGTACGCTATGGAAGGCCTTTATGGTTGCTGCCGAAAAACGCATCAGCTCCATGTCGGGCTGAATGGATTCAGAACCCCAACTGCTAAGGAGATGAGAAAATGATCTGCAAGACACTCTTGCTCAGTGCCGTATTACTAACGGCCGGGCAAACGCCAAAGCCGGCGATCACCCCAATCCCCGCAGCTAACGCCGCCTCGTTCGGCGGCCAGGGGACCTACCTTTCGCCTAGCTCGCCTACCGCGTTAGCCGGTGCAGCATGCGGACCGAACGGTTGTGCGGATGGCTGCAACGGCTGCGGCATTCCGTGGTTCGGATTCAGCCGACCGGGCAACGCTTGCGCCTCTGGAGGCTTCCTGAGCAAAATACTCCACTGCCAAACTCCCAAAGATAAAAATGGCAATGGAGACGGCAAAGACAAGAACGGCAACGGCAAGGATGATGCCAAAGACAAGAACGGCAACGGCGATGCCAAAGCCGACGACGAAAAGAAAGACGACGAAGGCCCCTGGCGAATCTTCCCGAATGAAGTCGCCGGCTTCAAAACTACCGGCTGGATGTACGGCACCGGCGTCTACAACGCCTCCAACAGCAGCGGCACACGCTACAACGGCCCCATGTCGTCCAACGATCAGGAAGGCGTCTACCTCAACCAACTTTGGCTCAACGTCAACCGACCTCTGAAAGAAAGCCTCAGCTGGGGTGCAAACCTCGATTTCATGTTCGGTAACGACTTTATATCCAGCCAAAGCCGTGGCTTTGAAAACGCCAATAACCGCGGTTGGCTGCCCGCATGGAACCGCAACACCGACTACGGCATCACCATCCCGCAAGCCTACGTCGAAGTCGGCACTACCAAAGCCTCCTTGAAAGTCGGCCATTTCTACACTCCCCACGGCTACATGGTCATCCAGGCCCCCAGCAACTTCTTTAACACGCTTCCCTGGGGTTTCATGATGACCAACCCCTACACCCACTGGGGGGCGCTGGGTACCGCCAATCTCTCTGACGATTGGACCGTCATGGCCGGCATCGTCAACGGCTGGGACGCCCTTGATCGTCCCGTGAATGAAGCTGCCGTCTTGGCTGGTGTCAAATACAACTTCCAGGAAAAGAAAGGCTTCTTGAGCGTCAACGTGATGTCTGGCCGAGAACCCGAAAACCTCGGCGCCGGCTATGCGAATCGTACACTCGTGACGACCGTCCTCGATTACAAACTCACTGACGACTTCAATTTCGTCTTCGAGCAAAACATCGGCTGGCAGCAGAACAATGGCCTCGACACCGATGTCTTTTACAACTTCTCCCCCTACGCGTTCTACAAGATTAACGATCGCCTGAAGGCCGGTCTCCGCTATGAATACTTCCGCGATCCGTCCGGCTTCACAGCTTCGGAACGCGTCAACAACCCCAACAACGGCCCGATCCCCGCAAACAACCTCGGCGGCCCGTACTCCGGAACCTTCCAAACGATCGCCGTCGGCTTGAACTGGGCACCCTGCGGCAGTTCGAACCTCATGATCCGTCCCGAAATTCGTTATGACTGGTTCCAAGGCACTGGCACGCCTTTCAACGCCGGCCAAAGCAAGCACCAGGTCATGCTCGTACTCGGTGCGTTCTACCAGTTCTAAACCAATCGCCTGAAAATGCCGCCTCGTCCGAAGCCGGCAGTGTAGGCAACGTTCTCTTATGAACGTTGCCTACACTGCCGGTTCTGGCGTTTGTCGCACACATCCAACAATGTCCCGTCATCCTTTCGCGAACATTCGATACGATATTCCCCAGACAATCCACCCTACGTGATCCTTCGCAAGCCTCACCATGGAGTCACTGCCATGCCGACCCATCTCCTTCTCGGATTGCTCGCACTCATCGTCGGCTGTGCGACAACTTATGCCGACGCCAACGTCCACGTCGTCGCCAAAAAGACCGGCGGACTCAAAATCTATCGTCCCGGCCTCGAAACCCCGATCTTCGCCTTCAACGCGCCCGAAGACGGTCGGCCCTACGTCCACCCGATGCTCGCGCCGGACGGCAAAGGCGTCCTCACCGAGTTCAGCCCCGGGCATCACAAGCACCAGACCGGCATCTACGTCGGCTTTCTCAAAGTCAATGGCCGTGACTATTTCCACAACCGCGCCGGCGACTACTTTCGCCGAACCGGTTTCAAACTCCACGACAAAGCCGATGGCACGCAATTCACCAGCCTCTACGAATTGCTCGATGCCAAAAAGAACCCGCAGCTCACCGAGACTCAGACGTGGACTTTCCGCGATTACACGCAATCGTATTCGATCGATTTCGACCTCACGCTCAAAGCACACACCGACGTCACCTTCGACAAACACGACTACGGCGGCCTGTTCATCCGCATGCCGTTCAAGAACCAACCCGGCGCCAAAGCGATCAACAGCGAAGGCCAAATCAACGGCAAAGCCGAGGGCCAAAAAGCTCGCTGGGTCGATATCGGCATGACCGTCGATGGCCGTAAGGAGCCCGCCCACATCGCCGTGCTGTCGCGCGAACCGGTGCTTTGGCGCGTCGATGGTCAGCTGGGCGTCGGTCCGGCGAAGAGCCGCGGCGGTGCGTGGAAACTCGCCAAGGACGAAAGTGCCGTTTTCCGCTACCGCTTCCTGGTCTACACGGGCGAATTTCAGCAAAATCAAGTAGAGGCGGAATGGAAAGCATTTGCCGAGAAGAAATAATCAAGCCCAGGGGTGAGGTACTCCGAACCCCTGGGATGATTCCGCTACATCCCAGGGGTTCGGAGTACCTCACCCTTGGGCTTCTCACACAATCACACTAAACGAGGAGCCATCATGCGTTACATCTTTGTGCTGTTTGCCATTTCAATGCTCGCGCCTGACTTCGTCGGCGCGGGCGGCAAGGACGTCGAACTGACAGTACGCGTTCGCAAGCCGTTCGAGACGCCGACGAAGGAGGTCGATTACAAGATCGAGAACCTGACGCGCGTCTGGTCGCCGAAGTCCACCGCGGTCATCGTCGTTGACATGTGGGACACGCATCACAGCTACAACGCCGTGCAGCGCGTCGTCGAGATCGCGCCGCGGATGAACGAGGTCATCGAAAAGTGCCGAGCGCTGGGCATGACGATCATCCACGCCCCGTCGAGCTGCATGGATGCCTACAAGGATCACCCGGGCCGAGCGCTCGCCAAAAACGCACCGACCGCGAAGAATCTGCCGAAAGATATCGGCGTGTGGTGCCACATGATTCCCGCGGAGGAGAAGGGCAAATACCCGATCGACCAAAAAGACGGCGGTTGCGACAGCGAACCGGGCGATCAGAAGAAACACCGCGAGGCCCTCATCAAACAGGGCCGCAATCCGAACGCACCTTGGAAATCGCAATATGCCGTGCTGAAGATGGACGACAAGGACATCGTCAGCGATTCGGGCGTCGACGTCTGGAACTTACTCGAATCACGCAAGATCGACAACGTCATCATCCTCGGCGTACACACCAACATGTGCGTGCTCGGGCGTCCGTTCGGCTTGCGTCAACTCGCGAAGAACGGCAAAAACGTCGTCCTCATGCGCGACATGACCGATACGATGTACAACCCGAAATCCTGGCCCTACGTCAACCACTACAAGGGCACGGAGTTGATCGTCGAGCACATCGAAAAATTCGTCGCCCCGACAATCACCAGCGACCAAATCATCGGCGGCAAAGCGTTCAAGTTCAAGGCGGATACGAACTGATTGTTGCGTTCTCGCCGTGCCCGCGATAGGATCATAATGGGCGCATCAACCACGAGGATTGTCACATGGTCGTTATCACGTTCCCGGACAAGGAGACCCAGACGAAGGCGCTGGGTTTCCTCATCAGGCGGTTCTCCGGCAAGGTTCTCAAATCCGGTGAGCATCTTGTGCCCGAAGCGGCATTGCCAGCACTGGCGGCTCACGGTATTCCGTTCACCGTTCACGGAAAGGCATCCCATGAAAAACAAATGGAGACGCTTCGAGGTGCTGCTGCCGACACGGTTCAATGACGGTCGCGAAGTTCCCGACGAAACCATCGGTCAGGCGATTAATGAGATCGTTGACACATTCGGCGCCATGTCCTACTACAAGGACACCGCCGAGGGATATTGGCAGCACGGCGAAATGCTGTTTTGCGACACGCTGGGCTTGATCATCGTTGACGTGCCCGACACCGCCAAGAACCGCAAATGGATGAAGGCTTTCAAGGCACGCTGGAAGGAACGACTTGAGCAATTGGAAATCTGGATGGTGAGCCACGTCATCGACATCGAGGAGCCAGTCTCCGCCACAAATAGGTTGATAATACCCGCGAGTCCGACCACAACGTCGTCACAATCCCATGCAAATCACCTTCGACGCCGGCACGCTCGTTCTCACGGGCGATGCCGCCCAAATCGAATCGCTGCCGGGCTGCCAGTTCGATTCGCGCATTGACGCATTCCGCACGGAGGCTCGGCACTATCGCGCCATCGTTGAGGAGTTGCGCCGCCGAAAGCTCGACTTCACCGACAACGCTCGGGGCTACCAGCCGATCGCGCTGACGCTGACCAATTCGCGTGAGCCGTTCCCGCATCAGAAAGAAGCGATGACCGCCTGGTGGAACGCCGGCGGGCGTGGCGTCGTCGTCTTGCCGACGGGTACGGGCAAAACGCTCGTCGCATTGCTCGCGATCGCCTATGTCGGTCGGCCGGCGCTCGTCGTCACGCCGACGATCCCGCTCATGAACCAGTGGTATGGCGAAATGGCCCGCGCCTTTGCCGCTTGCGGCTTAGCGCTCAGCTTGGACCCATTGAGCGCTAAGCCGCAAGCGGAATCAGGAATCGGCCTCCTCGGCGGCGGGTACTACGAACTGCAACCGCTCACCGTCACTACCTACGACTCCGCGTATATCCATCTCGAACGTTGGGGCAACAAGTACGGCCTGCTAATATTCGACGAATGCCATCACCTGCCCAGTGCGAGCTACCAGTTCGCCGCGGTCGGCGCCATTGCACCGTATCGTCTCGGCTTGACCGCGACGCCCGAACGTGCCGATGGCCGCGATACGTTGTACGCCGAACTCGTCGGCCCGATCATCTATCGCCGCGAGATCCAACAACTGGCCGGCGAGTTCCTCGCCGACTATCGCGTCATCCGCATCGAAGTCGAACTGACGCCCGAGGAACGCGAGCGCTACACCCTGGCCCGCCAAACTTATCGCCAATTCGTCACCGATCACGGCATCTCCATGGGTTCGCCCAGCGGCTGGCAGCGCTTCCTGCAAATGACCTATCGCGAACCCGATGGCCGAGCCGCGTTTTTGGCCTATCGCGAACAGAAACGCATCTCGCTGGCCGCGCCGGCGAAGATCAATTTGCTCGACGATCTACTGCATCGCCACGCCCTCGATCGCGTCATCATCTTCACCTACGACAATGCCAGCGTGTACGAAATCGCCCGGCGATTCCTCGTCCCGGCGATCACGCATCAGACGAAGGCGCGCGAACGCCAGCAGATACTCGAACGCTTCCACAGCGGCGAGTACAACGTCGTCGTCACCAGCCAGGTGCTCAACGAAGGCGTGGATGTCCCCGCCGCCAACGTCGGCCTGATCCTGTCCGGCACGGGCAGCGTGCGCGAACACGTTCAACGACTTGGCCGCCTCTTGCGCAAACACGGCGATAAGCAAGCGATCCTGTACGAAGTCGTCAGCCGCGATACCGGCGAAGAGTATACGAGCGAACGCCGACGCCAGCACGAGGCGTATCGGTGAGGTGGAGAGTCGCGTGCAGCGATAACGTGCGGACGCTACCGATCAATCAATCGATACGCTCTCGCCACCACGTGAGGTGGCGAGGGCCCGCCAAGTGGCGAGCGAGATCGTTTGCGTGACGAATCGCACGCTGCCGTCGCACAGGGCGACGCTGGCGCCGCTGCCGGAATGTCGGCTGCGCGCCGCCATCATCGTGGGGTTGGTAGCGGTGGGTGTGCCGGTGCATGGCAAGTCGACTTGGTTGTTGCAATACCCGGGGGTGTAGATTACGTCGGGCGTGCTGCTGTTGATGCCGTTGTGGGCCGTGAAATTTGCTGCATCGCCCCACCAAATGAAGCCGCGAAGATCGCTGCCTTGGCCTTGCACGACTTCAGCGAACAACAGTGTATTGCTGACGCCGTCGGTTATAGATTGGAAGGTGATTTCGCTTGAGGATTGGAACTTATTTCGCGCAGGTTTGAACGGTGCGCCGGCCCACTTCACGCCGTTTAACGTTGCTGCCTGGCCATAGTCGGTGTTGCCATGGTTGGCCGCGTAGTTGTGGTTTGTCAAGCCGCCGAACGGCATGTTGGGCATATCGGATGGGCATGTCAGGACCGCCAGGCGTCTGCTGCTGACGTTGGTCGTGTTCGGCGCGGCGCTGTAGCGTGGCCCAGTCGAGTCGTCGCCGCCCCAGTTGACGTAGAGACCGGCGAGATTCCCCTGATCGATGTATGGCATGATGAGAATAGGCCACGTGCCCCAACAGCACCACGACGAACCCATGCTGGCGGGCATCGACTTGTTGGCGTCGTGGAAGCTGTGCGTCGCCAGGGCGAGATTATGAAGATTATTCTGACACTGCATCCGCGCCGCCGACTCGCGCACCTTCTGGACGGCTGGCACAAGCAAGGCGATCAGGATCGCGATGATCGCAATGACCACGAGCAGTTCGATAAGGGTGAAGCCAGGTCGGTTTTTTCGCATGGTTGCCTTCCTTACGAAATGCGATGTTCGAAAACATTCTTTCCTGCGTTGATCTCGATCTTGTTCTTTGAATTTACATTCCAGGTCTCTGGAATCCGATCCCTGGCGACGGGACGAGCCTGACCCGGCGCTTCCTTTGGCGGCCCCATGTCCGTCGCGTCACCCGAGGAAACGCGGACGGTGTACACTCCCGGCTTGAGGCCACGTTGCTTGGCGATGCTGTATTTTCCATTGACGATGACGGCGCCGCCGTTGGAACACTGTTCCATATCGTCGGGCTCAAATTGAATCGTACCCTGATCGAGCGGCTTGCCTTGAAAAAAAACCTCGCCCGACACCTCATGTTGGCCCGCGCCATCGCTCGAACAGCCACCGACGGCCGCCGATGAAATCGCAACAACAACGCAGAGTCGAAACATCGATTTTCCAATTGGGTTTTGGAACTGCCTATTGCCTCAATTTAACACACCGTCAGATAAAGATCAAGAAGATTGCGCGGAAAGCGACGGGAGGGGGCAGGACAGCACTTGCGCACGCGTCGCGAGGCCCCGCACTCTCGATCCCAAATTTACAGATTTGAAGTTATACTATCGGTGCGAAAAGGCAGAGTTGACAGGTCCGTGGGGCCAGGCTTTCTAGCCTGGCCAGGCTGGAGGCTGGAAAGCCTGGCCCCACCTGCTCAAATCAAACTGGTCGGACCACTAGCGGCGTGAGCGATAGGTTCTGACAATCGCGAATGGAACCTTCCCCTCACGAGGCTAACCGTGTTGGGAAATTCGGATCGTTTTTCCGTAGCATTCGCCAAAGATTTCTGATAGTATACTTCCACACTACCCCCGTTTTCCTTCCTGCCGGAGATTCGGATGACTTCACATTTTCCGCTTTCTCGTCGTAGTTTTCTAAAAATTGGCGGCATCGGCGCCGCGGGTTTGGCGCTTCCTCAGCTACTCAAGGCCGAGGATGCCGTCGGGATTCGCTCGTCACGCAAGTCGGTGATTTTCATCTACCTCGTCGGCGGACCGCCGCACCAGGATATGTTCGATCTCAAGCCGAACGCCCCGCAGGAAATCGCCGGTCCGTGGCGACCGATTGCGACGAACGTCAACGGCATTCAGATTTGCGAAGCGTTGCCGAAACTCGCGAGCATGATGGATAAGCTCGTCGTCGTGCGTTCCGTCGTCGGCAACCAGGCCGATCACGACGCCATCCAGGTATTCAACGGGCATCACCCGCGTCAGCCGGGGAAGCCGCAGGGCGGTTGGCCTCAGTTCGGGTCGGTTGTTTCGCGGTTGCAGGGCGGAGTCGATCGCGCGACACCGCCGTTCGTCAGCCTGTGCTATACCACCACGCATGGCCCTTACAACGAACCCGGCCCTGGCTTTCTCGGCATGGCCATGGCGCCGTTCCGTCCGATGGGGCCGTCGCGCAACGATATGATCCTCAATGGTGTCACGGTCGATCGTCTCGCCGATCGCCGCACGCTGCTGCAAAGTTTTGACAGCCTTCGCCGCGACGTTGATATTAACGGCGCGGTCAGCGGCATGGACCACTTCACCGAGCAAGCATTCGGCCTGTTGACGTCGTCACGCCTCGCCGAGGCGCTCGACCTTTCCCGCGAAGACCCGCGCATCGTCGCACGTTACGGCACCGGCAATCCGAACATCATGATCGACGCCAACGGCGCCCCACGCGTCCCTCAGAGCATGCTGATGGCTCGTCGGCTTGTCGAGGCCGGCGCTCGCGTCGTTACGCTTAACTACAGCAAATGGGACTGGCACGGCGGCCTCAATGCCGAGGGCCGAGCCAACAACTCCGTCTTCTTGCGCGAAGCCGAAGACTTCCCGATCTTCGACAACTGCTTGTCCGCACTCATTGAAGACCTGCACGCTCGCGGCCTGTCCGATGATTGCACCGTCTGCGTCATGGGCGAGTTCGGTCGCACGCCGCGAATCAGCGCCCAGGTTGGCCGCGACCATTGGCCCCAAGTGAACATGGCATTGCTCGCAGGCGGCGGAATGCGCACCGGCCAGGTGATCGGCGCCACCGACCGCATAGCCGGCGAAGCGATCGCACGGCCCGTGACCTTCGGTGAAATCTACGCCACGCTGTTCCACAACCTCGGCATCAACCCGACCTGCGCGACCGTAACCGACCTCACCGGCAGGCCGCAGTATATCGTCGAAGACAACGCCCAACCGATGCGCGAATTGGTGTGAGCGACTTGTTGGCCGAAATCGTAAGCGATGGAAAGCTCATCCATCACTTACGCTGACATATTGGTTTTATCCACTTCCAACTCTGAGGCGTAGCTGCGCTTCTACATCCCGGCGTCACGGCAATATGACTTTCCCGTTGCCCGTTGTCGTGATTCGCCTGCCTGGGCGTAGCCGAACTGACTCAACATTAAGAAGGCCGAACAATACAACAAACTCGCGATTAGCGATGGTTTCGCTCGTGGTTTTTCAATGCATTCGGCCTCCACTAATCGCTGTGCTCATGGTGGGGCTTGGGGGGTAGTTACGCAAACAACTCCGCGATCGGTCTGCCGCCGTCGGTGATGGGGACGGGACGGGAGCCGTCGTAGAGGTTCTTGGCGGGATCGATGTTGAGGGCGCGGTAGATCGTCGCGTGGAAATCGGGGATCGAGACGGGGTTTTGCGTGATGCGCTGGCACAGGTCGTCGGTCGCGCCGTAGGCCCCGCGATGGCGCAACCCGCCGCCGGCGAGGACGAGCGAGAACGCCGCCGCCTGATGCGCCCGGCCGCCGCGCGTGTCGAAACTGCTGGGACGCCCGAACTCGGTGCCGATCGCGATGAGCGTGCGGTCGAGTAGCTGCCGTTGTTCGAGATCGTCGATCAGGCCGGCGACGGCCATGTCGAGTTCGCGGATGAGCAGATGCTGATTGAGTTGGCCTTCGTTGTGGGTATCCCAACCGGTGCCGTTGATGAAGTTGAGATTGTGCGAGACTTCGATGAAGCGCACGCCGCGTTCGACGAGTCGGCGGGCGAGCAGACAGCGTTGGCCGAACTCGCCGCCAAAGCGCTCGCGCAACGCCGGGGCTTCTTCCTCGAGCTGGAACGCGCGAAGGAACTGCGGCCCGGACAAACGCAGACTTTCGCCGATCGCCTGGTCGTAGGCTTGCACGGCGATCGATCGGCCATTCGGTTGGCGGAGTTGCTGCAACAGGTATTCGCGATTCGCGTGGCGTTCGGTGGAGATGTCGGCAGGCCGCGTCAATCCCGCGGGGCCGGCGGTCGTGTCGGTGAGGTAAACATAGCCGACGCGCGGGCCAAGAAAGCCGGGACCACGGCTGACGTTGGGATAGCCGATGAGCACATAGGCGGGCACGCCGTCGGTGCAGGCGCCACGTTCGTGGGCGATGATGGAGCCGATCGACGGATAGCTGATCGTGCCGGTCGTCGCTCGGCCCGTATGTACTCGTAGCGTGGCGGCGGCGTGCTCATCGACGACGTTGTGATGGATCGAGCGAATGGCGGTCACGCGATCCATGCGCTCGGCAAGGCGAGGCAGGTACTCCGTGACGCGCACGCCGGTGACCGCCGTCGGGATCGACCGATACGCCGACCCAGCGACACGCTGCATCGGCTGACCGACGCGCTTGGGGTCGAACGTATCGACCTGCGCCATCCCGCCGCCGAGCCAAATGAAGATGCAATGCTCGACCCGTCCGCGCGGCGACGGCAGGTTGGCGTGAGCAGGCAGCATTGACGCGGCCAGCGAACCGGCAACGCCGGCGAGGATTTGGCGGCGGAAGGGGTTGGTAAAATCTGGCATGATGTAGTCCTTCGACGAAACGGAAAAACATAATCACACAGGAATGATATCATGATTTCGATCGAACCACAGCACATACTTCACGCGGCCAGAAATGCGACATTGGCGAGCCTAGCCGCGTAAGCGGCAGGTTGACGTGCCCGCAAACCTGCCGCTTACGCGGCTAGGCTCGCCAAAGCGATCAATTCACCGCGTGAAGATCATCTCCGGCGAATTCAGCGTTGCCCATATCACGTCCTCCATGCGTTCGCGCCATTCGCGTGTCAGACGCGGCGTTGGCGGGTCGCCGCGACGGGCGGCGGCTTCGAGCTGAATCTTGATCTCGCTTGCCTCCGGCATCAGATGATTCGACCACGAGATATACCGCGGCGGCATGCGCTTCACCGGCACGATCACCGGCGACTTCACGATCCGCTCCGCGAAGCCCGGGCGCAGGTGCTCGGCGAGGCTCGCACGCTCATCCACCGACAGCTTGCGCGTGTAGACACGCAGGAACAGGCGATCGACCAACTCCTCCGGCGATTGGCTTCGCAGGGCCAACTCGGTGATGCCGTGCTCGTCGGAAAGCCGAGTCAACCACGTGCCGACGACGCCGTTGGCGAGCAGGGCGGGCTGGAGCACATTAGGCGACACATCGCGATCGGTCAACGGGCTCGGCCGAGACGGACGCCAGCCGAACGCTTCAAGCACGTCGATCACCGCCTGAACGCGCGGTAGGGAGAGGCTAGGGCGATCGCGTTCGTTCGAGGTCGAGGCGAACATCCACGAGCGGTGCGGCTTACCCATGCTGATCGAGTTCTTGATGTCGCGGGCGCCGTCCACATCGAGGCTGACTTCCTCGGTGTTCATCGGCCTACCGACGGCGTGAAATAGCGAATCGACAATCTGCTCCGCCGTCAATCGGCGCGGCACATGGGCGATGTGATACGGGTCGGCGTCCTTGTGCATCGGGTCGGCGACGCGCTGATAGGCGTGTGAATTCAGAATGAGCCGGGCGAGTTGCTTCATGTCGTAGCCGTTGCTCGCAACCTCTCGGCCCAACCAGGTTAGCAATTCGGGATGCGTCGGTTGGCCTTTCTCCCAGTCATCGACCGGTTCGACGATGCCGACGCCCATGAGCCGTTTCCAGACGCGATTGGCGATGACCTGAGCGAAGCGCTCGTTGCGAACGTCGGTAATGCGCTGAGCCAAGTCATCGCGCGATTTGCCTGCGTCGGCTTTGGAGGTCAAAGCGAACGGCCAGGCCGGCGCGACTTTCGTGCCGGGCTTGAGCGACACGGTGATGAGCGGCTTGCGGTCTTTGCCGTGGATTTTGTCGATCGGCACGCTACTTGTCACAGGCACGGCGAGCGGGGCTTCATTGAGCATGGCGGCGATGCTGAAGAGGTCCTTCTGCGTGGACTTGTGCCCCGGCGCGTCATGGCAGCGGGCACATTTCATTTGCACGCCGAGAAACGCCGACGCAATTATGACGCCTTTCTCCGCAAATGGCGCGTCGTTTTGCGATGCCATCGCGAATCCCGCCGGCCCGCCGTAGGAGTGGCTGCCTCGCATGCGAACCAATTCCGTGACGAACAGGTCCATCGGCTTATTGTCGAGCATCGCTTCGTGAATCCACCAGCGAAACGGGCCGGTGTTGTTGAGCGTCGGGTTAAGAATGTTCGGATTCTCGGCCAAGACATCCTGCCAATAGCTCACCCAGTGGTCGGCCCAGCGCGGATCGTCAAGCAACTTGTCGATGACGCGAGCACGTTTGTCAACACGAACGTCGGCGATGAACGCATCAATCTCGCTCGGCGTCGGCAGCACGCCGATGGTGTCGAGCGTCGCTCGGCGAAGGAACGTCAGATCGTCCGCGAGGCCCGGCAGTGGGCGACGCTTCAACCCGGCGGGATCATACGACGCGCCGCCGCGAATCCATTTACGCAATGTGTCGATCTCAATCGCCGTCAATCCGGGGCCTTGCGGCGGCATCTTTTCCATGGCTTCGGTGGCGATGAGGCGGGCGATCAACTCGCTCTTCTCCGGTTGGCCGGGCACGATCGCCGGCGTCTTCGATGCGCCGCCGCGCTGGGCGGAGACCAGATCGTCGAGCCGAAGTTTGCCCTTGACTTTGTCGCCTTGATGGCACGAGAAACACTTCGCTTGCAGGATCGGCTTGACCTCGGCATGGTAATCGACGCCGCCCTTGAACTTGTCGCCGAGCACGAATGCGTCTTCGATTTTGGCAGCGAGGAAATGGTCGATAGCGTTGTGTGCCGGCATGCCCTTGCTTAGCGAGGGAACGGCAATCGGCGGTTGCTTATCCAGCCAGCGTTTCGCCTCGGCGCGACGGCGTGCCCATTCATCGCCATGTTTCGCGAATGCTTTCTTGCGTCGTTCGGCTTCGATTGCTTTGAGCCGCGCCGTCTCGGCTACTTCGTAGACTTTCCAACCGGCGTCGGTGTAGGCGACTTTCATCGACGGCGCGATGAGGTGGAATGTCTCGGAGCCGGCAAGCGAAATCGCGGCGACGGTCTCGCCGAGTTCGGAGCGCATGATGCCGTTGCCTCGCTTGCCGCCGACAATGGTCTCAAGCATGATGCGATGCGTCTTGCCGGTGCTGGCGAACGTCGTCCATCTCTCGCGATTACCCGGCGGCGCGTAGCGAAAGTCGGGGCCAAGGTCGAGATAGTTTGTCGGGATCGGCGAATGGCCATCGGTCAGCACCGGCACGAATGGCGTCGTCAGCAGCACTTCGCCATCAATCCACAGCTTGGTCGCACCACGAGCCCGCAATAGAATGCGATGCTTGCCGGCGGGCAGTGTGATCTCAGCACTTGCACGCAGGAGAAACGGAATCGACCGATCGGCTCGCACCCCGGTGTCGATGTACTTGAACGGCACATGAAAGAAGCCGAAGGCAATGGCGTCAAAACGCTCCGTCGCGGCGGGGGCGTCCTTGGGCCATTCCTGCTTCTCGGTCAGGCCGCCTTCGCAGATTTCGACGCGCACTTTCGGCGGATCGTCGGCAAAGGTCGACGTGATACCGAATGAGAATATGCAAATCGCGGTCAGGATGGTGCGCATGATTGATACCTTGTTATTTTCCTCGGTGTCAGAGCCACGCACGAAGTAAGTGGTTAAGACATACCGAAAACGTAAATTCAAACCACTTGCAACTCTGTCAGAGCCTCGCACGAAGCAAGTGGTTTGAACATACCGCGATCGGAAATTCAAACCACTTACTTCGTGCGTGGCTCTGACATCAATAGTTCTTTATACGCCCGCCGATCGACGTGGTTCTTCAACAGCACGGTGTCTTCGTTCGCCCACCACAGTTGGCCGGAGTGGGCGAAGCAACCGTTGTTGGTGCCGTTGCGTGCGATCGGCGGGATCGCGCCGAGACCACCTGCTTTGCCAGCGCGTACCTTGGTCCAACCGGATTTCGTGTCGAGGAAGCGGTGAACGCCGAAACCGTGCTCGTCGGCATGAACGAGATCGAGCTTGCCGTCAGCATCGAGATCGACGAATCGCACGCCGCTGTGAATCGATGGCGGTAGCGAAAAAGCCAAGCGCCGCCAGCCTTTCGCGACATCGAAGGCGAACACGTTGCCGGCTTCATCGAGCTTCTCGCAGATGCCGTCGCCGTCGAGGTCGAGCAGGCGATGGATGGCCGAGGCCGCATCGATCGGCTTCTTGAAATTCAGATCGCTGATCCATTTGTCGCCGTCGAAATGCATCAACCCTTCGCGGAAGGTGTCGGGGGCCTTGTCGGCGGGGATGCGGGCGAAGTGGGCGATCGACGCGCAGCCGTTCTTCTGCAACACGCCAAAGCGAACGCCGCCGCCAAGGACGAGGTTGAGCGCCAGACCGTCGGGGCCTTTGATGATGCGCCAACCTTTGAGGTCGGTGTCCCAGAGATAGGTCTTGCCGCCGCGCGAACGGAAATCGACGATGTCGAGGTAGCCGTCGTTATTGACATCGGCGAGGAAGACGCTGTCGGAACAGGCCCGCCATTCGTGGCCGGCGAACAGCGATTTTTGCAGGCGGTCGTGAGCTTCCTTGAACGTGAGGAACTTCACTTTCGTGCCATGCATTTCGACGGCATAGTCGATGAATTCGATGACCTGCTCGGCTTTGATCCAGCCGTGCGGGTGGAAGACCATGTTGAAGACGCCCTTTTTGATGACGGTACAATCAAGGGCCGCCTTCCAATCTCGAACCGTTAGCGGGTTGTTCGGCTTGTGCAGATACTGGGCTTCCCAGTCGCTGGGCGTCATGCATGGGAACTGCCAGCAGTGTTGGCCGATGATGTAGGGATACGGGTAGTTCTCGATCCAGTTGACGAAATCGCGATCGCCCGGCAGATACTTTTTGAAGCGTTCCTTGCCTGCGTCGAGTACGAGGTTCTTGGGCAGTTCGGGATCAGACGACGTGTAGCACAGGAACACCGAGGAATCGAGCGTTAAGTAGTTTCTCTTATCTGTCACTTTGTTGAAAACCTCCGCCCAGTAGCGTGGGCTGGGCGTATTGAGCGAATCACAGCAAGGCATGCGAAACGCCACCGGCCTGCTATTGGGCACGGTACTCAGTAGATCGACGCCGCGATCAGTCGTGTCCTTCGCCTTCGCGAATCCCGGTTTGAAGTACGGGCACGGATGATCGACGGTGTGCACCTCCAGGCTCAGCCCCTCCTTCAGCCAACCTTGCAAGCGCTCGTCCTTTGGGTCGATATTGCACGTCATGATGCTGACCGGCGCTCGGCCATCGATCTTCTTGAGCCGATCGAGAATGGGCCGCAGGTAGGTTTCGTATTTTTTCGGATCGCGCATGTCATCGATAGCGAGAACGACGACGGCTTCGACGCCATCCTCACCGACCCATTGCGGCGTGGTGAGCTTGGGGAACTTCGTGTGCGGATAATAGGGATCGAGATCATCGAGATACGCGAATCGATTGCCTGGCGTTATCACCGGCGGCTGCGCAAGAGCGGGCAGCGGGAGCAGAAGAAGGAGCAGGGAGAGGAGACGCATGGGAGGGGACTCCGGTTATCGCGGGGTGAGCTTTCAGCTATCAGCCATACAAGAATTTGGTCTGGCTTAGGGCTGAGAGCTGATAGCTTCTCCTCAAACGGTAAGTTCCACTTCAGGTTATCATACCAATCCGTTTGCAAGCGAGAGCCTATCGATCGAACTTTCACTTGCTAATACGACAGCGCTACTTGCATTGCAGCTGTCAGTTATGGTACACTGTAACTCCTTAAACCACGGACGTTTGCAAGGAGTTACGGATGACCCTCGATCAGATACTTTCGTTCGGTCCTCAACTCGCCGATTATCTCGGCGAATTTGA